>NZ_WKZC01000001.1:0-504715 GCF_009679635.1 Finegoldia sp. BIOML-A4
AAAGATGAATTAAAAAGATTACAAGATGAAAATGCAAAACTAAAAGAAGATTATTCATCTACAAAATGGGAGTTAGAGGCTGAGAAAGAAAAGACCGATAAAAACGAAAATAAAATCAAAGAAATGCAAGAAAAGCTTGAGTCTTTAGAAGTGGAACTAGCAAAGAAGACTAAAGAAATTGAGGATAAAGATAATAAAATTAAGGGTTTGGAAAAAGCTCTTGATGAAAAAGATACTAAGATAAAAGACCTAGAGTCTAAAAAGAAAGAGACAGAAAATTCTAAGTCAGAATGCTGTAAAAAAATTGAAGAGCTTCAAAAGACTATTGATAGTTTAAAAGAAACTTCTGAAAATACAAAAAAAGAATTAGAAGAGAAAATTAAAGAACTAGAAGAAAAACAAAAAGCTTCTGAAGAAGAAATTAAAAAGCTAAAAGAAGAATTAGATAAGAAAATTGAAGAAGCAAAGAAGTTAATCGAGGAAGCAAATAAAAAAGCGAAAGAAGAACTTGAAAAGCAAGCTAAAGATGAAAAAGATAAAAATATAAATCAAGACTTATCTAAAAAATTAGATGAACTTCTAAAACTTCAAAAAGAAAACAAAGAGAATAAAGAAGATAAGAAATCTCAAGATAAGAAGTGGGATGAACTTTTGAAAGCTGATGACAAGAATATCCTAAATCAATTTGATCTTAACAAGATGAGAGAGCAAGAGGAACAACAGGACAAAAAACAAGTTAAAGATGAAAAAGAATTTGCAGTTTTTCAAGTAGACAAAAACTTTTATAACATTATAAAAGATGGAAAGAAAACTACTGTGTATATGGATGTAAAAGCATATATTAAGGATAATCGCATTATGCTACCTGTTAGATATGCAGCCTATACTCTTGGGTTTAATGTAGAATATGATGATAGTAAGAGAGAGGCTATCTTTTCAAATAAAGAAAATACAGCCTTACCTAAAAAAACTCTAAGATTAAATATAGATACTGGTGTTATGAAAGATAGTCAAGGAAACATTTATCATTCTGACACTAAACCTGTAATTATAAATGGAAGAATTCACGCATCTATTTCCAATATAGCTAAAGCTTTTAATGCAAGCTGTGGGGATATAAGAGATGAAAAAGATCAAAGTATAGAATGGGATAATAGCAGAAAGGCAGTTTATGTCTTTAAGAATATAAAGTAAGAAAAGGAGATAACTATGAAGAAAAAAAGATTAGGGGTAGCCTTAGTGCTACTCCTTTTACTATTCAGTATGCCAAGCATATCCATAGCTAAGAGCAATGAAAATGAAATAAAAAATCAGTCAAATGATATTTATTTGCCAGAAAAAAGTAAAGAATTAGAAAGCTTATTTGATGAAGATGTATATAAACCATCCAATGAGAGTCAAAAAATTCCTTATCAGGAAGTGCCGAAAATACAAGAAAATAACATAAAAAATGAGCAAGTAGATAAAAAAGAAAAGCCATCTAAGCTTGTTAAAGGTGGCAATACTAAAGCAATTAATCCATTAGCCACAAAAGAAAATAAGGCAAGAGGAACAGTTATAGAAAATGTAGATAAAAATGGACAGGATATTACACCGAAAGTAGAAGATCAAACATCAAGAGATGAAAAAAAGGAAAATCCAATAGATGTCAGACAATTTTTAACCTTTCAAACAAAGAGTGGAAAAACTATGCACCTCATTGTAGATCATTCGGAAAATCAAGAAAATGTACAATTATTAACAGAAGTTGGAGAACAAGATCTACTAAATATGATTGAAGGAGAAAGTGAAGTAAAGCCAAAAGAAGAAGTAGTGAAAAAAGAAGAACCGGTGGAGGAAAAACCGAAGAAAGAGGAGAAAGAAGAAAAGAAATCAGGGATAGGACTTTATTTATTTATGGGTTTAATTATTGTTGGTGTAATGGGTGCAGGATATTACTTCAAAATCTATAAAAAAAATGAAGAAGCAAGTTTTGAAGATGAGCAAGATTATAATGAATTAGAAGATGATTATGAATCTGAAGGGGAGGATTATGATCTTGAAGATAAGGAAGATACAGAAATTATTCCAGATGAAGATGAATTTTAATCTTCTCAATGATTTAAGCGGTAGATTAAGAACAACAATAAACTCAATTATCGTGTAAATTTATAAACATACGATAGAAAAGTACAATTAGAATTCTAGAACTTTAATAAAAAAACGACGAACAAAACAACACCCAAACTTAACATATAAAAGGGAAGCTAAGTAGAAATGATTGATTGTATAATTAAGAATTCGATGATATGAAATTTCTTGATAAATTTTGAAATAAATTGGGATAGGAATTTAAAGCTTTGTTGCATACACACTCGCAAAAGTATATAATATAAGTGTAAATACAACAAGGAGATGAATATAATGAATTATAGAAAGCAAATTGAAATACATCTAAAAAAATCAGGTGGCATTATAACATCTGCTTATTGCAGAGAAAATAACATACCTACAGTATACTTAAGTAGACTAGCAAAAGAAGGAAAATTGTTTAGAGTTCAAAAAGGAATATATATTATTGAAGATGGTGACTTCGATGAGTACTATTTTTTCCAATATCAGTATAGAAAGGCGATATTTTCCTATGAGACAGCTTTGTTTCTACTTGGGGTAACGGACAAAATTCCATGGAGAATAGATGTTACAGTATACAATGGATATAAATTTAATGAGAAGCAAAATACACTTAATATCAATTATGTAAAAAAATCTATTTATAATCTAGGAATTATACAGAAAAAGACAATGTTTGGAAACATTGTGAATGTTTACTCCTACGAAAGAATACTTTGTGATTTTATTTCCAACAAAGAAAAAATGGATACTGAAGTTTATATAAAACTCATTCGTTCCTATTTTAAATATAAGGATAAGGATATACATTCTCTATATGAAATAGCAAGAAAAATGGGAATAGAAGATAAAGTAAGGGAAGTTATGGAGGTGGTATATGAATAAAACAAAGTTAACCGCCATTTGTCATAATATAAGCAAAGAATCAGGACTCCCATTTAATTCAGTAATGTTATATTATTTTTTGGAAAGCATATTAAAAAAATTAGCACAGAGTAAGTATCATGAAAAATTTATTTTTAAAGGAGGTTTTCTTTTATCTAATGTAGTAGGCATAGATTCAAGAAGTACAGTAGATATAGATCTTCTTTTAAGAAATATGCATTTATCAGAAGAAAATGTATTAAAAATAATACAAGAATTACTAGAAGCAAGTCATTCAGATGATATATCCTATAAAGTACATGGAATAAGTACAATCAAGGAAGATGACCAGTATGGAGGGTTTCGTGTAAGTATACTTTGTAGGATGGAGAATATAAGACAAATTGTACCTCTTGATATTGCAACAGGTGATGTTATCACACCACATCCCATAGATTATAAATATATAAGTGCTTTTGGGCAAGAAGATATTTTAATTAAAGCCTATCCTATTGAAACAATTGTGGCAGAAAAAATTCAAACAATATACTCTAGGGGGTTTTTAAATAGTAGAAGTAAGGATTACTATGATCTTTATATAATTTATAAATTAAAAGATAAAGAAATTGATACCAAGATATTAAAAGAAGCATGTATTAGAACTTTTGATTATAGAAAAACGGAATTTGATATAGATAAAATCATCAGTTTAATGAGAATGTTAAAAACGGATCAAGCTTTTTTAGACAGATGGAATTCTTATTCGAAGAAAAATCTTTATGCTAGAGACATAAAGTTTGAAGATGTAATAGATAATGGAATAAATATTATAGAAAAAATAAAAAATCGGTAGAGCTATAAAAAAGATGAGGGATTGAAAATTTAATCTCTCATTTTTTTATTAAAAAACTAAAGGAGGAAAAATGAAATTAGTAATCGCAGAAAAACCAAGTGTTGCAGCATCAATAGCAAAAGTTATAGGAGCAAAAAATAGAAATAATGGATATTATGAGGGGAATGGATACATTGTTTCATGGTGTGTTGGGCATTTAGTACAAATGGCAAATCCTGATGTGTATGATGAAAGATATAAGAAGTGGAGAATTGAAGATTTACCTATTATCCCAAAAGAATACAAGTATGAGGTAACGAAGACAACTAAAAAACAGTTTAATATTCTTAAAAGACTAATGAATAGTAATGAAGTTGACACCATTATTAATGCTTGTGATGCTGGTAGAGAAGGAGAAGCTATCTTTAGACTTGTATATATGATGGCAAATTGTAAGAAGAAAATGAAACGTCTTTGGATTTCCTCAATGGAAGACTCTTCCATAAAAGAAGGATTTAGCAACTTAAAAGATGGAAGTAACTATGATAATCTTTTTGATTCAGCTAAGGCTCGTGCCATAGCTGATTGGCTTGTTGGAATGAACATAAGTAGACTTTACTCCTGTCTATATAATGAAAATTATAGTGTAGGCAGAGTACAAACACCAACTTTATCAATGATTGTGAATAGAGATGATGAGATAAATAGTTTTAAAAAAGAAAAATATTATACAGTGGAGATTTCCATGAATGGATTTACACTGTCGACAGATAGAATTGATGACAAGATAGTGGCAGAGCAGCTTAAAAATTTAATCGAAGAAAAAATTGAAATAACTGATTTAATTAAAAAAGAAAAGATTACAAAGCCTAATCTGCCCTTTGACCTAACAACACTTCAAAGAGAATGCAATAAGTATTTTGGATACAGTGCAAAACAAACCCTAGATTATGCCCAAAGCCTGTATGAAAAGAAGTATATTACCTATCCACGAACAGATTCAAGATATTTGACAGTAGACATGATAGAAAGCACTGTAAATAATATTATAGGAAAAAATGATTTTGACACAGAAAGAATTAAGGTAGTTTTTAATTCTGAAAAAGTTACAGATCATCATGCAATAATTCCAACGATAAGTTCATTAAATAAGGATATTTCAAATCTCCCGGAAAGTGAAGCCAAAGTATATAGACTTATAACAAATAAACTCTATGCAAGTTTTGGATATCCTCTTGTAGAAAATACAACAAAGATAGTGGCTGAATTTGACGGGTTTGAATTTATAAACACTTATAAAATAATTGCTGAAGAAGGATTTACAAAATATTTAGAAGAATATAAATCAAAGAAGAAAGAAGATATACAACTTCCTGATGTAAAAATAGGAGATTTTTTATATATTGAAAATAAAGATATAAAAGAGAAGTATACAAATCCACCTAAACACTTCACTGAAGACACACTCTTAAAAGCTATGGAAATAGCTGGAAATGATGAATTAGTTAAGGATGTCGAAGTTGAAAGAAAAGGACTTGGTACTCCTGCTACAAGAGCGGGAATAATAGAAAATTTGATATACAAAGGTTATATAAAAAGAGAAAAGAAAAACCTAATATCAACTAGGAAGGGATTAAACCTAGTTACTATAGTTATAGATGAGTTTAAATCTCCAAAGACAACAGCAAAATGGGAAATGAGATTAAGTGATATAGCAAAGGGTAAGGAAAATAAAGAGAATTTTTTAAAAGAAATTGAAGAAGAAATAGAAAATACTATAGATAAATATTATAAGTAAATTGATTATAAAAAATTGAATACGGTTATAGGAATGAAGAAAGGAGTGATTTATGAAAGAAATAGGGTATAATATAAGTGATAAAAGAGTAGCAATTAGGAAATTTACTGATTTGACATAACTATAAATATACGTTATACTCTTATCGGATAAAGATGGTGTCCCGCTACCGTTAAAGGTGGAACATTAAAGAAGGTGTCTCACTACCTATATCCCAAAGGTGAAGCATTAAAGAAAACAGAGAGGATAAAACCTCTCTGTTTTTTTAGGATAAAACAATGCTAGAAGTTATTAAATATGGATTTTATACTGTAAATTCCGATTACCTTGAATGGCTAAATAAAGTAGATTCAGAAGTTTATTATAATCCATCGTATAGAAACAGTATAAAACCATTTGTTGGTATAGAAAATTATAATTATTTTATTCCAATTTCTTCTGCAAAGGAAAAACATAAAAAATGCAAGAATGTTTCTGATGAGCATTTTTTGATTTATGAAGTGATCGATAATAGTATTACTATAGATGGAGATATTTACAAATATTATTCTGATAGAGAAAAAATGCACATATTATCTATATTGGATATTAAGAAAATGATTCCTGTACCGACTGATTGTTATGAAAGAATTGATTTTAACGAACTTGAGGATATTAGATATAAAGACTTATTTCAAAAAGAATACGCTTTTTGTTTAAAAATAAAAACAAAGGTCTTGATAAAGGTAGAAAAAATATACAAAAAGCAAAAGAAAACAGGAATTATAAGAAGAGCAAATTGAAATTTTTCAAAGTTAGAAAAAGCAATGTTGGATTGGAAGCAATAGAATAAAGGCAGTTAAAGCGATTAGAAAAGTAAAAAATTCCAATCGTTTTTTATTGCAATAAAAAGATAGAGTAAATGACATGTTAAAGTTATCTTTTGCTTACAGAAATTTAAAAAATAGAAAGAAATAAAGTTTAATAAATAAATATATAAAAATTTAGTTCATTTTTATCACTATAATGAGGAGGGATAAAATGCCAAGATATGATATAGTAGATTTAAGCAGAACAATCTATCTTGCAAAAGAAGAATTTAAGAAAGATATAAAAAAATATGAGGAATATTTAAAGGTATCAGGCAATAACTATAAGTATCCATATATACATCAAATATCTATATACAATATGGATCCAAAAGCAACAGCCTGTGCAGAATTTGATTATTGGAAAAGTATAGGTAGAAGCGTTAAAAGAGGCGAAAAAGGAATACCACTTTTAGATATAGATAGTGGAAGGATAAAATATATCTTCGACATAAGGCAAACAGTAAGTATTAATCATAATATTTCTGAGGTAAAGTTATGGAAATATGATAGCAAAAAGCATTTAAACTTACTAGATGACCTGATAGATAAGTTTAAAGAAAAAGATAGTAAGCTTCTATTAAGCCAAGAAGATAAAATTGATGCCTTAGTAGAAAGTAATGTTAGAGGAAAATTCAATAAAATTTTAGAAAGTCTATCTGATGAAAGTTTAAAAAGCATTCAAAAGGTAGACCTTTTTAATTTGTTAAAAGAATCCGTAAAAATTTCCATAAGCGAGAGAATGGAGGTCTCATATCAGCTAAAAGAAGAAAACTTATCTTTACTGTCTAAAATATCAAGTTCGGACATAGACAAAGTATTAAGTATAAGTGCTAATATAAGTAAAAATATCTTACTTGATTTGGGAAGTGAAATAAAAAGATTAGAAATTTTAGAGAAAATTCAAGAAAGAAAAGATTTGGAGCAGACAAAAGAGCTTAAGGAGCGTTATAATAAATTAAGTTCTGATATAAACGGTGAAATAAATTTTAAAGGAGGCTTGGAAGATGAAAGAGAAATTAACATTGGCAGGCAAGGAATACCTCATGGAGGAGGGGATTTACACACCAATCGTCAAGGAGAATTCCTTCGAGAGACAGGGAGGGGCATACAAGATGGAAGAATTGGAGGAAGGAATGGAAGTCCTAGTACCCAATATGGCAATTCCCAAGGAAATAGATTTAAAGAAACTCAACAGATGGGGAAGGATGAGATTGAACTTTCTCAAGGAGAACAAAGAAGAGGATTATCAGATAATGTATTTGCAAGGGACATTGATGGATCATCTTCTATCAAAGGAAAAAGAGATAGAGGACTTTATCACGAGGGAAGAAGTCAAAATGATGGAAACTTGGGGTCTGACAGAAGAACTGAAAGAAGAAGACTATCTGAAATATCTGAGATTGAAGAAGAACATGGATATGACCCTACAAGAAATAGGGGAAAGGGAGATAATCCTAATCTAAAAAATGAGGAAGTAGAGTCTACTTCCTTTTTTTCTGCTAAAAATCAGGGAGAGCAAATATCCTTCTCAAATCCAATAAGTCAAAGAGAAATAGATACATTTTTAATACATGGAGGAAATCATGAAGATGGAAGATTAGCAGTAATAGCAGAATTTTCTAAGGGTAAATCTTTAGAAGAACAGGCAAACTTTTTGAAAGAAATATATAAGGGAGCCAATGGTCTTGAAATTGAAGGAAGAAAGATATCTGCATGGTTTGGAAAGGAAGGAGCAATTTTTAAAGATGGAGATGAGGCAAGATATAGAGAAGGGCAAATAGTTTCTTGGAAAGATTTAGCTAATAATATTAATAATTTATTAGATAGAGGAGAATTTGCTAGCAATGTGGAGGTTATAGAAAGTGCCACATATGAAAGAGAAAAAATAGCAGAAAAATTATTGTATTTAAAGAGAGATCTTACTGATGAAACTAAGGATAGATATCTATCGAGTCTTAATGATATAAAAGGAAGAGGCTTCCCAGATGAAAAAGAAAATCTCGGGAAAAAACTTGAAGATAAAAATTTTATAAATAAACTTAGAAAAGAATACGAGGTATTTTTAGAAGAATATAAGATTAATCCTGATATTTTAAGATTTCATCATTATAAATTATCTAGAATCTACAATGATATCAATGATCTAGAAATAGAAAGAAAATTATATAGGTCAAATTTAAAGGATATTGCACCTATTCAGAGTTTTATAACACAAGATGAAATAGATGAAAGCCTAAAAAGAGGAAGCGGGTTTTCTGATGGAAAGAAAAGAATATATGAATTTTTTACTAAAAAGCATGATTTGAAAGAACAAGCAGACTTCTTGAAAAATGAATATGGCGTAGGTGGAAGTTCTCATGCACTATCTGCTGCAAGAGAAAGTGGTGAGTGGCACGATGCGAAGGGAATAAAATATAATAAAGGTAATGCAAAAGAAATACTACTATCTTGGTCTAATGTTGCAATAAGAATTAATGACCTTATTAAAAAGAATAGATATATAGATGAAGAAAGTTTTGAAGAAAATAGGGAGAAAAAAACAGATCAGGAAATAAATAAAACAGAAAAAGAAAGCCAGGAGTATATAAATTATCAAGATGATTTGCCTCCAACTGATAATGATGTATATATAGAAAGAACAAATAATGGTTCTATATATTATTATCAAGGACAGTCTGTAGCAAGTATAGGTGATGATGGAAAACTTATCATTTATGATGAATTTATACCAAACTTTTTAAAAGAAGATATATATTCCATAGCCTTTGAAAAACAATTAGATATACCATTAGACCAGTTAGACGATGGAATTATTCTTGAGGGAATACATGACACTTTTTATATTAAAGAAAAGGAAGAAATAGAAGGAAGAGAATATTACCTTTTAGAAAGTCAAAGTCGATATGATGATATTCCAAATATTGTAGTTAATTCTAACAAAGAAGTTATAGATGATGATATAGTAAATGGTTTTGAAGAATTTAAGGAATTTTATACTAATAAAAATAAAGAGAATATAGATTTTGATTTAGATAGCCATATAAAAGATGATTATTGGATAATTGAGTTTAATGAGGATTCAAGTCTAATAGAAAAAGATTATGCAGGACAAAGGCTGACTAAAGAACTATTAGATGAAATAAGGGAAATAGATGAAAAAATAAGACTTCATAATAAGACCTTAGGAGAAGATGAATATGGGCAGATGACTGATAAGTGGGAGGGGTATTCCAAATTCTATTTTAACCATATAGTAGATGGGAAAATAGTTGATCACTATAAGATAGACATAGGTGATGGAAACGAGCTTAACCAAAGAGACTTTGAATTTCTTTATGAACAAATAGGAAAAAGTCAGATAGAACTTAATCAAACTATAGAAGAAAATAAGATAGATGAAAAAATAATTTCAATAAATGAAATTGAAGATAGAATTTTTGATGTATTAGTTAAGGATAAAGTTTTAGAAAATGAAATTATAAAGGCAAGAGAAAACTTAGGAAATAATACCTTAGCAAGTTTTAACTCTGTATTCCAAAGAGAATATGCAAAAATCATGAGAGAAGTTGCCGATAAGCAGGGAAATCTTCCAGATGATATGAAGTCAATAGTTAAGGTTAAAGAATTAGGCATTAGAATAGAACATAGATATAGAGAATATTTAAATAATTCACTTGAAAACAATATAGAAGATGATAAGGAAATCCTCTCTATAAAAGTGGGAGATATAGTTAGAACAGAGGATAATAAATATTTAAAAATAAAAAATATTTCCAGTGGATATGATAATAACCATAATCAAATAACATATTATTCATATGATGCTTATTTTGATAAGGACTTAAAACTATTTTCACATTCCTTTAAAGAAAGCGATTTAAAAGCTTTAGAAGTATTAAGAAATGAAGTAGAAGAAAAATTAACAAAAGAGATTGTAGAAGATAAAATAGCAGTAAAAGTAGGATATTATTATGCTTTAGTAGATAAAGAGAAAACAAAGGATATAGAACTAGAAGAAACAGGAATTAGAGTTTATCCAAGAAAGGAAAACTCACAAGGAAAGATCTATACTTTATATAAAGGGAAATCTTTTGAAGATAGCAGAAAAATAGACAGTTTGTTTGATGAAATTACTGCCAAGATGAAAGAATCAAACCTTACAAATTTAAATGATGTATTAGAATTGGAAAGGGAAGGTTTATTTGAAATTACTGATGATAAAGTTACAAAATTTGAGGAAGGCTATGATATAGATGTTCAAAGCTTTAATCAACAATTTCCAGATTATTATAATGATATATATGTTTTTAATAAAAATCTTGAAATCAGTGGTGCATATCAAAATTTAGCACATATAAATGAAGAAAATAAAATTACTTTTAATATAAATTTATCGCAAGAAGAAAAATCAAAAATTGAAGAAATAAGAGATAAAAAAGAAGTTCTTTCCAAGTTAATAGATAAGGATATCAAAGAAAAAAGGGAATACTATTTTGATCCTCAAAATGAAGAATACTTACTACTATCAAAGAAAATAGAAGAAGGACTATTAAAAATCCCAGATAGTATTAAGGAGACAATCGATGGAAAAGAAGGCTTTGATGTAGAGCTAATCTTAGATATAAAAGAAAAAACTCTAAGACAAAATTTACGATACAATGGATATATTTTAAATTCTAATCAAGCTATAAAATATAAAAGTTATAAGGACATATTAAGTAACTTACCTTATTTACTTGATGACAAACATAGAGAAGTGCTTTTAAATGGATATTTAAATCAGCAAATAGAAAATGATAGAACAAGGCAAGAAGAAAATCCATTTAAAGAAGGTATGAGTGTTAGATTCAAAGGAAAAGAATACATTATAGCTAACATTAACGATACTACAAGTCCTAAAACTATAGAATTAGAGGATAATACTGGATTAATGAATGGTTTTATTACCGGAAGCGAAATAATTCTTTTTAATGACTACAAAGATCTTGATTTGGAAGTTATAAAAAAAGAGGAATTAATTCCGTTAGAAATAGAAGATTATAGTCTTTTAGGATTACCAGTTCAATTTAGAAATAAGGAATATTTAATTAAAGAAAATGAATTTAATGAAGCTGGAATGGGTAGATTAGCTTTAAGTACAATAGATAAGAGTGGTATTACTGAAGTAATATATAGTAGAGAAAGACCTGTTTCTAATATTTTTGTAAGAAAGGAAGATTTAGAAGAATATAAATCTAGTGAAAAAGATATATTAAGTAAAAAACAATCTATCGATAAAGAGGAATTAGTAGAACAAATTAGCTTTGAAGATATTGACAATAATAACGAAGAAAAAGTTAAAAAAGACAATTCAAGGCTTTTACATAAAAGCCTTGATGTAATAAATAATAAATCTTCTCTTGTTGCTGATCAGTTTATAGTAAGAGTTGATAATGAAAAGGAAGAATTTTTAGTATATAGTTCGTCTAATCCAAAAAATTATAGGGAATTTACTCTACCTTTTTCTTACCTCAAAGGAATCGACAAAATTGACGGAGATGGTAATTCATTGAAATTAACCACTCATAGAAAAGAAACTATTGATAAGAAGTTAGAAGAATATAAGGAATGGAAAGAAAATAATAATTTAATAAGGACTGATAGAGAAAATATAGAAGGGGTTTCTGAAGTTTCTTTAGAAAACTATAAAATTATTAATGAAGAAGAAAACCTACCACCTTCACAGAGATTAAAAAACAACATTGAAGCTATAAATGTTTTAAAGGCTTTAGAAAAAGAAAATAGAAGTGCAAGAAAAGATGAACAGGAAATTTTGGCAAAATATATCGGCTGGGGAGGACTTTCTGATATATTTGATGAAGAAAAGGAAGGTCAATGGCTTGATGCAAGAAACTTTTTAAAAGAAAATCTAACTGGGGAAGAATATAATAGGGCAAGAGAATCAACCTTAACAGCTTTTTATACGCCGAAAGTAGTTATAGACGCTATCTATGAAAGTCTTTCTAATCTTGGATTTGAAAAAGGAAATATATTAGAACCAAGTGCTGGGACAGGGAGATTTATAGGGAATCTACCTGAAGAAATGAAAGAGTCAAACTTTTATGGAGTTGAATTAGATAGCATTAGTGGACAAATTGCCAAAGAACTTTACCCTAATGCCAATATACAAATAAAAGGATTTGAAGAAACCAATTTTTCTAATAACCTATTTGATGTGGCCATAGGAAATATTCCTTTTGGAGAATTTAAAGTAGCAGATCGTGAGTATGAAAGAAATAACTTTCTAATTCACGATTATTTTTTTGCTAAAACTTTAGATAAGGTTAGGGATGGAGGCATAATTGCTTTTATAACATCTTCAGGAACAATGGATAAAAAAAGTGAAGATATTAGAAGATATATATCGGAAAGAGCAGAGTTCTTAGGAGCAATAAGACTACCAAATACTACATTTAAAGGGGTAGCTGGAACAGAAGTAACTTCAGATATAATCTTTTTAAAAAAGAGAGATAGGCTATTAAAGATAGATGAAGAGTGGATAAAGCTAGACAAAGATGCAAAAGGACTAATATATAATAAATACTTTGTAGATAATCCTCAGATGGTAATAGGGACTATGGAAGAAATACCGTCAAGATTTGGGACAAGCCTTGCATGTATTGAAAATAAAGATATTTCTTTAGAAGAAGGAATAAAAAAAGCCATTAAAAATATTCAAGGTAGGTATGAAGAAGCTCAAATAAATGATGATTTAGGAGAAGAAACAATACCAGCTGATGATAGTGTTAAAAACTATTCTTTTGCTTTAGTGGATGATGAAATATATTTTAGAGAAAATTCAATTATGCAAAAAATATCCTTAAACGAAAAGGATAAAGATAAGGTAAAAGAATATTTAAGATTAAATGAAAGTCTAAGGAAAGTTATAACCTATCAAAAAGAAGACTATTCAGATGAAGAGATAAAAAAAGAACAAGAAAGTCTCAATAAATTCTACGATGATTTCAATAGCAAACATGGAAGACTAAATTCAAAAACCAATAAAAAGTTATTTAGAGAAGATGCCAATTTTTCTTTAATTTCAACTTTGGAGAAATTAGATAAAGAAGGCAACTTTATAGGAAAATCTGATATCTTTAACAAGAGAACTATAAAAAAAGCTGTAATAATAGATCATACAGATAGGGCAATAGATGCTCTGGTACTCTCTATTAGTCAAAAAGGTAAAATAAATTTTGATTATATGGAAGAATTGACAGGAAAAACAAGAGATAAATTAATAGAAGAATTAAAGGGAGAAATATTTTTAAATTTAGATTCCTTTGAACCTAATGATATAAATCCATTTAAGTCTGCTAAGGATCTAGGAGATTTTTCAAGACCTTACGTAAGTGCTGATGAATACTTGTCAGGAAATATAAGAGATAAAATTGAAGTTGTAGACTCTTATATTAAAAACATCGAAAAAGAGTTAGGAAAGGAAGAAAATCTAGAGGATAGTAAACTCTTAAAAAAAGAATTAGAAGAGTTACATTTTCAAAAAGCAAAGCTAGTGGAAGTAATGCCTAAAGCACTAGATGCAAGTGAGATTACAGTTAGAATGGGTGCAACATGGATACCGGAACAAGATTACAAAAAATTTATGTTTGATTTGTTAAAAACACCAGTTTCATCAAGGTGGAATATAGATATTAAGTATTCTGACTTTACAGGAGAATATAGAGTTGAAGGAAAAAGCTCTGATAGGGACAATGACCTTGCTTCTTTTACCTATGGTACAAATAGGGTAAATGCCTACAAATTGATAGAAGATACTTTAAATTTAAGAGATACTAAGGTATTTGACCAAGTAAAAGACAGTGATGGAAAGAAAAAATCTGTGCTTAATCAAAAAGAAACAATGCTTGCAAGAAGTAAGCAAGAGATGATAAAAGAAGAATTTAAAAGCTGGATATTTGATGATGTGGAAAGAAGAAATAGATTAGTAGAAGATTATAACGAAAGATTCAATTCCATAAGACAAAGGGAATATGATGGATCTAATCTTACTTTTGAAGGAATGAATCCTGAAATAGAATTAAGAGCACATCAAAAAGATGCCATAGCAAGAGGTTTGTTTGGTGGAAATACTTTACTTGCCCATGAAGTAGGAGCAGGAAAAACCTTTGAAATGATAGGTATAGCCATGGAGTCAAAAAGACTTGGAATGAGTAATAAGTCAATGTTTGTTGTTCCTAACCACATCGTAGAGCAATTTGGAAGAGAATTTAATGAACTTTATCCAGGAGCTAATGTATTATGTGCCACAGAAAAAGACTTCACACCAGATAGACGAAAAAGATTTTGCAGTCGTATTGCTACAGGAAGTTTTGATGCTGTTATTATAGGACATAGTCAATTTGAAAAAATTCCTATATCAAAAGAAAGACAAGAATATGAATTGCAAGGTCAAATTGATGAGATCATTGACTATATAGATGAATACAAAAGAGAAAGGGATCAAAGATTTACTGTAAAGCAATTAGAAAAAACAAAGAAAAAATTAGAGACAAAGTTAGAAAAACTAAATGCTGATTATAAGAAAGATGACGTTGTAACCTTTGAGGAACTGGGAGTAGATAAGTTATTTGTAGATGAAGCCCATGCCTACAAAAACCTCTATCTATTTTCTAAAATGAGGAATGTAGCAGGAATTACTTCTACAGATTCACAAAAATCATCAGATATGCTTATGAAATGCCGCTATATGGATGAAATAACCAATAATAAAGGATTGGTATTTGCCACAGGTACACCAGTAAGCAACAGTATGGCTGAACTTTATACCATGCAGAGATATTTACAGTATGATGAATTAAAAAAGATGAAATTGCAACATTTTGATTCTTGGGCGTCTACTTTTGGAGAAACAATAACGGCAATAGAATTAAATCCTGAGGGTAATGGTTATAGGAGCAAAACCAGATTTGCAAAATTTTATAATCTTCCTGAACTTATGAATACTGTAAAAGGATTTATGGATATTAAAACAGCTGATGTTTTAAATCTTCCTACACCAATTGCCCATTATGAAACTATAAAAACAAAGCCTACCGAAGAGCAAAAAGAAATTCTTGAAACTTTTTCCGAGAGAGCAGATAAGGTTCGTGATAAGCAGGTAGATTCAAGTGTTGATAATATGCTATTAATAACAAATGATGGGAAGAAGATGGCATTAGATCAAAGATTAATCAATCCTTTACTTCCTGATGATCCTAATAGTAAGGTAAATACCTGTATAAAAAATGTATTTAGCATTTGGGATAAATATAAAGATAAAAAATCTGCTCAATTAATATTTTGTGATATGTCTACCCCAAGTAGTGATTTTAATATCTATGATGATATTAAAACAAAACTTATAGATATGGGAGTGCCTGAAAATGAAATAGAATTTATTCATAAGGCAAAAAACAATATGGAAAAAGATGCTATCTTTGATAAGGTAAGAAAGGGAGAAATAAGAGTCTTACTTGGTTCAACACAGAAAATGGGAGCAGGTACTAATGCTCAAGACAAACTAATTGCAATCCACGATCTTGATATACCATGGAGACCGGCTGATCTTTCTCAAAGGGCAGGAAGGATTGTGAGGCAGGGAAATGAGAATAAGGAAGTCCATATATTTAGATATGTAACAGAAAATACTTTTGATGCCTATCTTTTCCAAACCTTAGAGAATAAACAAAAATATATTTCTCAAATTATGACTTCAAAGACACCTGTAAGAGTTGCAGAAGATGTAGACGAAGCCACATTAAACTATGCCGAAATCAAAGCTCTTGCAACAGGAAATCCATTAATAAAGGAGAAGATGGACCTTGATGTTGAAGTTTCTAAACTTAAAATGCTAGAGTCCAATTTTAAATCAAATCTTTACAAGCTGGAAGATAAAGTAGTTAAATTTTATCCAAAGGAAATAGAAAGATTAAAAGAAAGGATAGAGAACTTAAAGGAAGATATTAAAAATGTTGAGCCTTATAGAGAAGTAGATAAAAATTTAAAAGAAGATAATAAATTTACCTCTCTAATTATTGACGGAAAGAAGTATATAGATAAAAAAATAGCTGGAGAGTTTTTGTTGAACAAAATTAAGGGAGTTAAAATATATAGGGAAATGGATAAAGATGGAGAAAAAATAGGTGAATATAGAAATTTTGATTTATCCATAAAATATGATTCTTTTTTCAATAAATATAACTTTATATTAAAAGGTAAGGGAGAATATAGAGGAGAGTTTGGAACAGATGAAATAGGTAATATCACAAGAATGGATAATGTATTAGATAAATTACCAGAAAGATTAGAAAATACAATTTCAAAACTAAAAGATACAGAAGAGCAATTTCAAACAGCCAAAATTGAAATACAAAAGACATTTCCACAAGCTGAACTTTTAAAGGATAAGACACTAAGACTTGCAGAAGTAAATAATTTACTAGATATGGGAAAAAGTGAAGATATAAGCCAAGATAATCCATTACTAGAAGAAGTAAAGGAAGAATTGATAGACTTCCTTAACAGAGAATATGATGAAGAAAACAGGTTAGAGGACTTTGATACTATATTTCCTGACTTAACAGATATAGGAATAGCTTATACAACTACACCAGATGAAAAACATGAGATACAAATCAGTTTAGATTTGATAAATTACAAGATGAACACCTATGTAGATAAGAACCTAATTGACAGCTTTCAATACACCTATGATCCCTTAGATGCAAGTGATTTAAAAGAGCTAGTACAGATAAAGACATCTATTGGATTTTGGGATTTTAGTGAGCTTGTATCAGTAAATGAAGAAAAACTGAGAGAAGTAATGGGACTTGAGATAGATGATGATGGCAACTTCTATGATCCATTATCTAAAGATATGGATTTAGACGGAATAATAGATAGAAATGATGCTGATTTTAGAGATAGTAAAGTGCAGGAAATAGGAGATTTTGAAATGAAAGAAAAAACATCTATTATGGATAAATTAAAGGGATATAGGGAGAATTTAGCAGTAAATAATAATATAAAAGAAATAAATAATAGTGAACCATGTGGCAGATAAAACTTTAAATGATATTATTAGAGGAAAAAGAATATGGAATTTGATAGATATAGCTTTAATGAATTTATTCGAGAAAATTTTTCTTTTGATGGTGCTACTCAGAGAATAATTAACAATATAGTTGAATATGGAATTAAAAATTTTGCCACTTCAGAAGATAAATTAGTTGAATTTATTCAGACTACAATCGATGATCCAACAGTTGAAGAAATAAAACAATTTATTATTAGTGATGAGAAGGAAGAAGAAATAAAAGATTTCACAGATGAGATGGATAAAAAAATAAAAGGAGGAACAGCAATGAATATAAAAAAGGGAAATGTAATTGAAACTGAATTTGGAGACACTATGGTATTGGATGTGAAAGATAATCAAGCTACCTTATTTGACGGGAAGCAATTTATTTTAGCCACAGGAGTAGAGTTTAACAAAGAAAGTGGAAAGTATGAATGGGATTCTGTTAGATACGCAAGTGATATAAAAACAATAGCAAATATGGAAAATACAAATTTTGAAAGCATGAAAAATACAATAGATTTTTTAGCGGAATATAATCATAAAGAATTTGTAAAAGGTATTATATCTCTTGAAACAGGAGTGGAAAATGAAAATGTTCTTAATAATGCCTATGATAATTATATGAACGATTCAGTTATGGGTCTTATTGATGAAAAGTTTATTGAATATATAGACGAAGAAGAGTTAAAAGAAAACTTAGAAGTTAATCAAGAACAAGGAGATAAAGAGATGAAAGATATAGATAATAAAGAGAAGGATACATTAAATATAGATGGAAATATAGCAACTGATATAGAAATTAAAGATTTAAAATCAAAAGATGGGAGGGACTTTAAAGTAGCCTCCTTTTCTATTGCTGAAAATGACAAGGAAGGAAATGCAAAATTCATCAGCTGCTACGCCTATAATGATAAAATCAATCAAGTAAAAAATTTGAAAAAAGGAGATTTTGTACACCTATTTGGCAAAGAAAAGAAAAGTATGGGAAAGGATAATAAGGAATACACAAGTCTAAAAGTATACTCTGCAAAGTTATTAAAAGCTAAAGAGCATACTAAAGCAAAAGCATCAACAATAGGGAAATTAAAGGAATTTAAGACTAAAGGGAATATGAAAGTGGATGAAAAGAAGAAAAAGGATAATAGCATAGAAAGGTAAAAGATTATAGGGGGCAGGTTTTAGTCTGCCTCCTGTATTTTTTTTTATTGGTTGTCTTTAAGGTAAAATGATGGGTTATATTGAAAAAATATCAGCCACATCCTATCAGGAGGGCTGATACACAAAATTTTATACAGTCTCCCCTAAACAAAACTTTTCAAACTACTGGAGAATCTGATACACCAGATCCTTACTTATACAATTCATTATAAATATACTTATCAGTATTCTTTCTTAATTGGGTCAATTCATTTATCAATATATTCTCGTTGGCGTAGTCATCCATAAGAATATCTTTTTTATTTTTGTATTCATCATATAATTTTGACAACTCTTTTATACTTAGATTTTTATATTGACACTTTTCTAAAGTATTTATTGCTTTTTCATATGCGATAATTTGAGGCTTATATTCACTATAAAAATCTTTATCATTTGTGTTTTCTTTATAGGTTTTATAAATAACCTTATTTATTTTTATAGTGTTAATGTCTTCAATAACTGTGTAAATTTCACTCATAACTTTTTCAACATCTTTAATCTTATTTAAGATTTCTTGCCTATTAACAGCCTCTTCTTGGAGTTTAGTTTCCAAATCCATACTAGATGATAGACCGTATTTTCTAAGCTGATTTAAGGTCTTCGCCATAGTATTCATATTATGTTTTCTAGCCCATATTTCATAACCTTTAGAAGATTTAACATTTTCATTATTTTCTATGTCTATTATATTATCAAATTTCTTATAAGATTTCTTAGCATAATATACTTCACTATTTTTGTAATTTTCATTTGCCTTATTTTCAATTCTTTCTTTTATTTTCTCTTTTGTATAATCTTTTCCAAGAGTAGTTTCCTTCGCACGAATGAATCGCCCCTTTTCTCCTTGTTTTTTATGTCTGAAAGAAAGATATTTTCCAAGTTTAATTTCATAGCCATATTCTTCCATAAGCTTTAAGAAATTCTCATAGCTATTTGCTTTATTAATAGCATGATCAATAGAAATTTGAAGTTTATGTTTCCAAGATTTTCCTTTATTAAATTCAATATATTCTTTGTAGGATTTACCATTGGTTTTATACTTTTCTTTAAATTTTACATAATCTTCATCTATAACAGAGAGCTTATATTTTCTACATAAATCATCACTATGATTTCTAATTTGGTGGTAAGTTTTTTTGTTACTTTGATATGCTTTACCAGTTTCAAAAGAAACATTATTAAATAGTATATGGTTGTGAATATGACCCTTATCTATATGGGTAGTAAGAACATATTCATATTTTCCTTTTAAGATTTTATCGCATAGTTCTATGCCTATTTTATGAGCCTCTTCAGCAGTAGTTTCTCCAGGGAAAAAAGATTGAATTAAATGTCTTGCCAAAATTTTTGCTTTAGAATTACATTCTATTTTTGTTTGTTCAAATTCTAAATGAGCAGTTATAGGGTTACAGTTTAGGGAGGAAATTAGAATTTTTTCATCTGTTTTATCACTATTCATAATATAATCAAGCGCTGCTTTTAAAGTGGATTTTATAGGATGAATTTTAGTAATTGCCATTATTTTTTCTCGGTATTTATGCTATTAGAATTAGTAAGAGAGTATATTTTTTTACGTATAGAGAAAATATCTTTTGCCTGATTTTCTAATAAGCTTTTTAAATCTTCTACATCATCTTTATATATAATTGATGTAGTATTTATCCTTTTAGCAATTTGATTTATATTATTTGAAGTACGACTTATATTTGTTGACATTTCACGAAAGACATCCATATCTAATACATAAATATCTTTTTCTAAAATACATTTCATAATAAATTGCCTAAGAGTTTTACACTTAGATGCTTTATATTTTTCATCTAGCAATTCTAACTCCTCATCAGATAACATTAAATAGATTCCGTTATTTCTAAATCTACTTGTCATAATTTAACCTCCTCGTATATTGTAGTTGTAATAATAAATAATACATTTTGTTCTCAATCCCTCTTTATTATGTGATAATAATTATATAGATAGAGCTCGTAGTAAACTTCCTTGAAGTTCCTCTTCCTAATAAATTTATTAATGGAAATAAAAAAGAAAAACCTGCAAATTCAAGTAGGATAACTTGACTTACAGGTTTAATTTATTCTATATATTTCGTTTGGAAATCTCCTGATTTAAATTTTTATTATTCATATTTTATCACTTTTTGAGATAATATTCAAGTTTACGTTGAAGCTATTATAAGAGTTTGTTGCTGAATTTAATCATTATAAATTTAGGGGTTTGGGGATATTCCCCAACAAGTAAAATGGAAAAAATAAGCGATATAATCGTAGTATTCTTATTCCATTTTTAGTAAGTGCATATGCACTTACTGTGCTTGCTATTTTTACTATTTTTGCTATAATACACTATTTTATGATAACTTAAATTTTAAAAAATTAAAAAAATTACTTTGAAATAGATACTTTTACAACTATAATAATATGTATGATATTAAAAAATATTTTAAATTATCATATTTAAAGATATTTGATTAAATTATTAGTTAATAACAATTTAAGAGGGGGAGTAATTTATTTTACACAGGGAATTTGCTGAAGAAAATTATTTAGAAGCCATATATATTTTATCTTTGGAAAATGAAGAGGTTAGAAATATAGACATTGCTAACTATTTGGATTACAAAAGACCGACGGTTACAAGAATGCTAAAAAAACTTGACAATAAAGGCAGGATAACTTATGGAGATGATAAAATAATTCGTTTAACAGAAGAATCAAAAAAATTTTGTGAAAAGATGTATAAAAAACATATGTATCTTACTAGCGTATTCATTAAACTTGGAGTTAATCCTAAACAAGCAGAAAGTGAAGCTTGTCTTATAGAACACGTTATATCAGATGAAACGTTTAAAAAATTAAAAAAACATTTTAATGAAACCTTATAATTAATAGCATAGATAACTTTTAAATAAGTTTTTTATGCTATTTTTTTTAATTATTTTACAAAAAAGTTCAAAAACTCATTGATAAATGTTATCAAATGGTATATAATGAATAAAAGTTAGCTATTGCTAACAAAAAATATATTAAAAGGTGAATTTATGTCAAAAAATTTTGAAATGCTAAATAAAGAATTAGACGAAAACAATATTAAAGCTAGTCTTGTTATATTTCCGTTTGCAGGAGGTGGAGTATCTGCATTTAGAAATTGGAAATATGAATTTGAAGATGTAAGGATATTTGTTGCTCAATATCCAGGAAGAGAAAATAGATTTTCTGAAAAAGCTATAAGTGATATTAATATTTTAGTTGAAACATTATTCAATGATATGGAAGAAAATTTTGATTTTGGAAAACCTTACTATTTATTTGGACATAGTATGGGAACAAAAATAGTTTATGAAATAGCCTTAAAGATCAAAAATTCAAGATATGAAAATCCAAGAGGAATAATAATTTCAGGTGGACGTGCTCCAGTGTATAAAGAACCAAACCCAATCTATTACCTTGATGACGAAGGTTTTATAGAAGGGCTAAGAAGATATGAGGGAACCCCGAAAGAGATATTAGATAATAAAGAATTGATTTCAATTTTTTTACCGACACTTAGAGCAGATTTTGTAATAGACGAAGACTATCAAGATACAAAACATGAAAAATTAGAAAGTCCCATACTTGGCCTTATGGGAGATAAAGATCAAGAAATGAAATTAGAAGAACTTAAAAAATGGCAAGATTATACAACAAAAGAATTCGTCTATAAATATATAGATGGCAAGCATATGTTTGTAAATACATCTACTGATATGGTTATAAGGGAAATAAAAAGCTATATTAATGAAAACGTTAAAAATAATTAAAATTACAGAACTAACAAAATTTGACATTAATGAGGTAGTTCAATTTATACATGATGATTGTATAGCAGTAGTTGCTGTAGAGACAAATAGTTACGGAATTATAAGTGAATGTATTCCATATTTAAGTAAAGATCAAATTGAAATTATGTGGAAGTATAGAAAAGAAAGTGACAGAATTAATTATGCTGTAACAAAAGCAATAGTAAACTTGCTATTTTCTAAAATTGAGAAACTAAAATGCGAAGAGATTAGATGGCGTTACGGTAAATATAATAAACCATATATTAGAAATCATTTGAATTTACATTTTAATATATCACATACCACAGGATTTTCAATAGTAGCCTTCTCAAGAAATGATATAGGAGTTGATATTGAAAATATAGAAAGAAATATAGATTATAGTGAAATTAAGAATAATTTTTTTATTAACAATGAAAAAATATTAGGTTTGAAAGACTTTTACAAATATTGGGTTTCTAAAGAAGCTTATTTAAAATATAAAGGAGTCGGTTTAATTCAAAATTTGGAAACAGTCGATGTTATTAATAAAAATAATAATGTAATGAAAGTTATAGATAAAGAAAATAATATTCAAAAGGAGATTTTGATTTTTGAAAAAGAAAAATTTGTTTTTGCGTTATGCTATTAAAAAGGTAGGGCAAATATTATGAATTTAGAGATTAAGAGACAATTAATCAACTTTTATGATAAAGATGTTTGGGAGCATCTAACTGTTGGCGAACATTTGAAAATGTGGTCAAATACATACGCCGATAGAGTAGCAGTTGTAGATGAAAATGAAGAATTGACATATAGACAACTTAAAGATGAAGTGGATTGTTATGCTAATGGACTTTTAAATCAAGGATTCTGTAAGGGAGATAAAGTATTATTTCAACTTCCTAATAGCAAAGAATTTATTATAATTTTATTTGCAATGATGAGTATAGGAGTGATTCCTGTAATTATCTTGATGGGTCATAGATATTCAGAAGTTAAGGGAATTTTAAATAAAACAAATGCAAAAGCATATATTGGAATTAACAGGTACTTAGGATTTTCATATGAAGATATGGTGTCTAATATTATAGAAGATACGAAAGAAGATTTACAAGTTTATTTGATTGGCGAAACAGAGAAATATGAGAAGTTATGTACCTTAAGACAAAATAGAAAAAATAAATTTGTTGAAGAATTAGAGTATAAGGAAACAGCTATATTTTTATTGTCAGGAGGTACAACCGGCTTTCCGAAACTAATACCTAATAGGCATTGTGAATTTATATATTTAGCAAAAGAACTGGCAAATGTAACAGATATGAATGAAGATACAGTGTATTTGGCAGCTTTACCTATGAGCCATAAATTTGCACTTTGTTGTCCGGGAATGATTGGGACATTGTCAAAAGGTGGTAAGGTAGTTACTTGTAGAGTATCCAGTCCTGATGAAATAATACCTTTGATTGAGGAACAGGAAGTTAGCATTATGGCATTGGTACCTACTTTAGCTAATATGTGTATAGAATATCTTAAAAATGATGATGCTGATATCAGCAGTTTGAAGTATATACAGATAGGTGGATCTGTTCTTGATTCTAACTTAGCAAAAAAGATTCAGGAAGAATTTAATTGTAAATTATTGCAATTGTATGGCATGAGTGAGTCGTTGATTACTTGCTCTAGGGTTTTGGACGATGATTATGACAGATTACATACTCAAGGGAAGAAGTTAAGTGAGTTTGACGAAGCTCGTATTGTTGATGAAAACGGGAAAGAGGTTCCTGATGGAGATTTTGGAGAGCTAATAGTTAGGGGACCATATACTATTTTGGAATATTATGATTCATCAAAACTAAATGATACTCAGTTTACAGAAGAATGTTTTTTAAGAACAGGAGATAGAGCCGCTAAGTTATATGGAGACAATTATAAAATTGTTGGTCGTGTGTTGGAGATGATAAATCGTGCTGGAGAAAAAATAGTTCCTTCTGAGTTGGAAAATATTTTGCTTACAAATAAGAATATTAGAGAAGTGCAAATTGTTGGCATACCCGATGAGACTCTCGGAGAAAAAATAGGTGTATTTATTTTGAAGGGGAGTACCGTTCTTACACTTAGAGATATAAGGAATTATTTGGTAGAAAGAGGACTTGCTTCTTTTAAGTTACCGGATGAAGTACAGTATGTTGATCAATGGCCATTAACAAGCGTTGGAAAGGTAGATAAAAGTAAATTAAAACAACAAATGATTAAATAGATAAGGAGGCTACAATATGGAAACATATCAAACTAAACAGCAGGCAGTACGACTTCTTGATGAAATGTTACAAGCAAACTTAGATGGATTTAAACCTTCAGGAAAAGACAATTTGATTGAAAAGGGTTTAGGCTCTATCCAAATCATGCAAATAGTTTCAGAGCTTAAAAAATTAGGGATAAAATTATCGTTTGCAAAACTAATGGAAAATCCTACACTTGAAGATTGGATTAGACTTATTGAAAAAGCAAATATTAAAAATATTGATAAAAAGACTGAATCAAGAGAAAAGAATATTTCGGAAGAGTTCCCTTTAACGGATGTACAGTATGCTTATTTTGTAGGGAGAGAAGAAGATCAGGTTCTAGGTGGTGTTGGGTGTCACGCATACTTAGAAATTGATGGACAAGAGATTGTAACAGATAAATTAACTGCTGCTTGGAACTGTTTACAAATGGAAAATCCAATGCTTAGAGCAAAATTTAACCGTAATGGTACTCAGCAAATTATGGAAGAACCATACTCAAAAGAAGTTAAAATTTTTAATTATACTTCACTATCTGAAGAAGATGCAGACATAAAACTATTGGAAATGAGAAAAGAAATGTCTCATAGAAAATTTGATATAGAAGTTGGAGAAGTAGCTAGCCTTAGCATTGCGTTACTAAAGGATAAAAAACATAGAATATTTTTAGATATTGATATTCTAGTTGCAGATATAATGAGCATAGGCATTATAATGAGTAGACTTGTAGAGCTGTACTGCGGAGAAGATAAAGTTTCAATAGATAGCAATTATACTTTTAAAAATTATCTGGAGGAACGAAAAATAGATGACGAAATATACAAAAAAGATAAGGAATTCTGGAAGAAAAAAATTGAATCCAGTTTTCCTTTAGAGGCACCTAACTTACCCATTAACAAAAAACCGGAAATGATTGAAAAAGTGGTTTTTTCAAGAAGAAAGAAAATTATTAGCAAAGAAAACTGGATTAAGATTAAAGAAAATGCATATAAAAATAAAGTTACCCCATCAATGGTTCTGTTATCAGCATATTCAATGATTATTGAAAGATGGACAAATCAAGAAAAATTTGTGATCAATGTGCCATTATTCAATAGAGATGTAAATGATAATAGTGTTAAAAGAATGGTTGCAGATTTTACTAATCTTCTATTAGTTGAGTGTGAAAGAAAGAATGAAAAATTTTTAGATAGAGTGAAAACTATATCTGGCACATTTTTAGAAAATGCCTCTCACAGCTCATACTCTGGAGTGCAGGTACAAAGAGATGTTTATAAAGAAGTTGGAAAAACTATCAATATTGCACCTGTGGTGTTTGCTTGTAATATAGATTATCCTTTAGAGACTCAGGAAACAAGAAAAATATTCGGGAAAATAAACTATATGGTATCACAAACTCCACAAGTTTGGCTCGATTTTCAAACTTATTTAGTAGATGATGAGATTGTATTATGCTGGGATGTGGTTGATGAATTATATCCAGATGGAATGATTGATGATATGTTCGACTCTTTATACACTTTATTACAATCATTAAGTGATAATGAAAATTGGTATAGATTGCCTGAAATTCTTCCGTTGAATCAGATTGAAGATAGAGAAAAAGAATTAAAAAATATTTTGCCTATGAGTTACCCTAAACAAACTCTCTATACAGAATTTCTTGATAGGATTAAAGTAAACCCGGAAAAAGTTGCTATTGTGGATGCACAATCCGGTATTGAATTAACTTATGGAGATTTATACAAAAAGGCGTTAATTATTGCAACAAATTTAATTTCTTTTGGAGTAAAAAAGAATGACTACGTGGGAATAACATTGCCAAGGGGATATAGTCAAATAGTTGGTATTTTAGGAATTTTATTTGCCGGCGCAGCATATGTTCCTATCGGTATTAATCAACCCAACGAAAGAAGAAGGAAAATATATGAACAGATAGGAATAAAACATGTCTTATCCAATAAAAATACAATAAGGGATTTTAATTTAGATGATACAGATATCACATTTGTTGATATAGATCAATCAACTATTCAAAGTATAATTGAAAAACCTGTCAATATTAGTCCGTTTGATACAGCCTATGTAATTATGACATCAGGAACGACGGGAATTCCTAAAGGTGTGGAAATTGCACACAATAGTGCTGTTAATACAATCAATGACTTAAATGAAAGATATGAAGTAAATGCCAATGATAGCGTAATAATGGTATCAGCAATTGATTTTGATTTATCAGTTTATGATATTTTTGGAATATTATCGGCTGGAGGAACCATCATTACTTTAGATGATAATAATTTCAAAGATCCGGAACTTTGGTTAAAACTTATTGAAAAATATGAAGTAACAATGTGGAATTCGGTGCCAATTCTTTTTGATATGCTAGTAACTATGGCAGAGGGTAAAGATGTTTCTATTCCATTGAGATTAGTTTTTCTTTCTGGAGACTGGATTGCAACAACATTACCTAAAAGATTTTATAACAGAAGCAAAAATTCTCTTGTAGTTGGAATGGGAGGAGCAACGGAGGCATCCATATGGTCAAACTATATCAATATTCCAAAAGAAATACCTGAAAATTGGATTTCTATTCCGTATGGAAAAGCGTTAAAGAATCAAGTCTATAGAGTAGTTGATGGTTTAGGAAGAATATGTCCTAACTATGTTAAAGGAGAATTGTTAATTGGTGGGGTTGGTGTTGCAAAGGGATATAGGGGAGATAAGGAATTAACAGAAAAGAAATTTGTAGAATCGGATGGAGTTAAATGGTATAGAACTGGAGATGCTGGAAGAACATGGAATGATGGAACTATTGAATTTTTAGGAAGGCTTGATAATCAGGTAAAAGTTAAAGGGCATCGAATAGAACTTGGAGAAATTGAAGATGCTTTAATTGGAAATCCTAAAATTAATAAAGCTGTTGTTGATGTTATTAAGATAGGCACTAATAATCAATTGGTCGCATTTATTGAAAGTAATGAGAGTAAGGATCATGCATTAACTAGATTAAGTAGTAATGAAAAAATAAATAAACTGAAATCTGAATACATTGATTATGATGAGTATCTAAATAGTGAAAATAATATGGTTTTAGGTTTGATATTTTCTATTTTCATGGATTTGGGTATTAGTCAAGGAAAAAGGTATTCTTTTGATGAAATAATGAAATTTGGAGAAATAGATATAGGATACGAATTGCTCGTAAAAAGATGGCTATTATTATTGCAAGAGCATAGTATGATAAGTTTAGAAGATGGTATTTATTTATTTAAAAAAATAGATATAGCATTAGACACAACAGTCAACCTAGATAATTTCAAAAATAATGTGGTAGATATTATACAGGGTAAGAAACAAGCTGTTGATGTGTTTTATGCTTCTGAATCTAAACTTAGTCCTTCCAGACTTTTGAAAAAACTGAAAAATTATAAAGAAAATATAAATGAACTTATTGAAATTATAAAGATGGTATTTGATGGCAAAAATAAAAAGCTTAAGATTTTAGAAATAGGTGGAAGAAATAGCGAATTAACAGAAGAGATAATTACAAACTTTGAAGATAAAATCGAAAAATATGTTTATACCGACACTTCGCTATATTTTTCAAATGAGTTTGAAGGCATAAAAAATAAATATACTTGTTTCGAGTTTATAAAAATAAATTCTTCAAGTAAGTATTTGGAAAATTTTAAAACGGAAAAATTTGATATTGTCATATTATATAATTCGCTACATCGTTCTCATAATATTTCAGATATGTTGCGTAATATAAAAACCATATTATCTCCTATGGGCGTTGTGATTGGAACTGAAATAAATGATGAATTATTATTACCAGAAATTAGTGCATCTGTACTAGAACGTGGTTTTATTGATTTTGATTTGTTAGAGCGAAATGGAAAAATTATTCCAAATATTAAAAACATTAAAAATGCAAGTGAAAATTGTAAATATAAAATTGAGTATTTATCTAATGAGACTGAAATTAACAAAATGGGAAGTATGATATATGTTCTTAAAAATAACAAAATAGATGTTGAACAAGATGAATTAATTAAATTTTTAAAGAACAAGCTTCCTGAATACATGATTCCACTTGAGTTTATAATTGTAGAAGAAATGCCATTAAATAAAAATGGGAAAATTGACAGAAAAGCATTAAGAAAATTGATAGAAAGAAATGATGACCATAATTTTATCCATGTCAGAAAAAGGATTAATAATACAAATGAAATAGAAAAGTATGATGAAATTACAAAAAAAATAATTGATATATACAAAGAAATTTTAAATAATGAAAATGTATCGTTTACTTCTAATTATTTTCAATTAGGGGGAGATTCTCTTACAGCAACAAAGGTTGTTTCAAAAATTCAAAAAGAATTATGCGTAGAAGTATCAATTGGCGATATCTTTAAATATCCTATTTTAAGAGATTTTTCAGAGTTTATTAAGAAAATCGAAAAAGATAGACATTTACCATATAAAAGAATTGTACATGATTTTAAAAACATAAATGAGCCATTTCCATTAACGGATGTGCAATTTGCATATTGGATAGGAAGAAACAAAATGTATTCTTTAGGTTCAGTAGCAACACATTGTTACTTCGAATTAGATTGTTTGAATATTGAGCCTAATAAACTTCAAAAGGTAATAAATGATATGATTAAGTATCATTCTATGTTAAGGGCGATAATTTTAAACAATGGAACACAACAGATATTGGGAAAAGTTCCACCATTTATGTTAGATATTAATAACTTATCATGTCTTAATAAGGTTGAACAAGAGGAAGCTTTAAAACTGACTAGAGATATTATGTCTCACGAAATATTAAAGATAGATAAATGGCCTATATTTAATTTCAAACTTAGCATTTTAGATGAAATTAAATCCAGACTCCATATTAGTTTAGATAATATTATTTTAGACGGTTGGAGTATGTTCTATATTCTAGATGAATTGAAATTAAGATATAATGATGAAAATTTTTATAAGGAATTACCAGATGTTTCATTTAGAGATTATGTTTTAGAAATTAGAAAAGTAAAAAACACATCTAAATATCAAGTTGATAAAAAATATTGGCTGGATAGATTGAATGGATTTTTGGAAGCCCCTAAATTTGAAATAGCAAAGTTAGAAAGTGATATAGAAGAACAAACTTTTAATAGAAGAGAAAAAATTATTGATTCTTATGGATTGAATAAATTAAAAGGAATCGCAAGAGAAAATAACATAACATTGACAATTTTATTAATAACATTATTTTCTGAAATAATTAGGAAATATTCATTAAATGATGAATTTGTATTAAATATTACACAGTTTAACAAGGAACAAATTCATCCGGATATAAATAAAATCATAGGAGATTTTACTAACCTAACATTTCTTGAAGTAAAAAATTGTACTAGCGATTCATTGCTAGAAAAATCCAAAATGTTGCAAAAACAATTATTAGAAGATACAAAACACAATTCATATAGTGCTGTAGAATTTGGAAGAGAATTAAGAAATAAACACTCTAACAATAGATATTCTTTAATGCCTATAGTATTTACAAGTGGATTAGGTTTGTCTGAAGGCAGGAAAGATGCTTGGCTAGGAGAACTTGTATATAGTATTTCTCAAACACCACAAGTTTGGCTTGATCATCAAGTTATGGAAATGGACGGCAAATTAAAAATAATTTGGGATTCCATTGATGAAATATTTACGGCACAGTTGCTAGATAGGATGTTTGAGTCTTATGGAAACTTATTGGATACTATAATAAATAATACCAATGCGTTTTCCACTAAAATTAATTATAAGGAAAATAAAGATACTGAAAATAATGTATGTATTAGAGAAGACTTATCAGTTTATCAAAATAATGAACCTGATGAAGATATTCATAAATCAAACAAGAAAACAGAAGATAAATTGAACACTGAGCTACTTTATTCTATATCAGAAATTTGGAAAGAAATTTTAAAAATTGAAGAAATAAAAAAAGAAGATAACTTCTTTAAACTAGGAGGGAATTCTTTAAATATGATACAACTATCTAATACATTAATGGAACGATATGGTTTTCATTTAGAATTAGGGGAATTTATGGAAACTCCATATATTGAAAATTTGGTAATAAAGTTGATGGATTTTTTGAAATGATGTATTTGGAGAGAGGAACATTATGATGAAAGCGATAGTTTGTGGAACAACTTTTGGTCAATCATATATAAATGCGATAAAAAAAATAAATAATATTGAATTGGTAGGTATATTAGCTTTTGGAAGTAGTCGTTCTAAGAGGTGTGCAGAAGAACATAATGTTCCACTATATGTTGATGTAGATTCTATTCCAGGAAATATAGATATTGCATTTGTTATAATTAAATCTTCTGTATTGGGAGGTAAGGGAACTGAATTGTCAGAGAGTCTCTTAAAAAAAGGAATTCATGTGATACAGGAACATCCAATTCATTATAGGGAGATAGAGAACTGCTTAAAGTTGGCTCATGAATTCAACTCATGTTATATAGTAGGGAATTTATATAATTCATTGGAAACTATTGAAAAATTTATTGAAGCTGCAAAATATTTAAATAAAGAAGATGTTCTTGAACATGTAGATATCATGACATCTTCGCAACTTCTTTATTCTTTGATAGGTATTCTGAACGAAGCATTACCTCTTCTTAGAAGTTTTAATATAATTCCAACGTTAACAGAGAAAAGATACCCTTTTAATCGTGTTGTTTTGTCAAATGGGCAATTGGATGTAAACTTACAAATTCATAATGAGGTTTCTGATGTGGATGGGAATAACCATATGCATCTTCTTCATAAAATTACTTTTTTTTATAAAAGTGGAAGATTAGATCTTGAAGATACCTTTGGATCTGTAATATGGAGGGATAGAATGAATATATCTGATAATATTGTGTTAGATTCAAAACAAATTGATGTTAATTATTTAAATAAGCCAATAAAATTTAGCTTGGCAAATTACAGTAACTTGACATATGAAACTATACTTTATGATGTTTTTCCGAATGCCATAAGGAAAGAAATTGAAAAATTTATTGAAAATGTTAAACAAAGAAAAAATAATATTACAAGAACGCAAAAGGAAATAATAGTTTCGAAAAAATGGGGAGAAATAATGAAAGAAATAGGGTTTCCTAAAAATGTTAAATTTGGTGAAGAACATCTTAACCATTTACAAGCTTTAAAAAATTTAGGGATGAAAAAATGAAACTAAAAAATGATAGTACAGACTTAGAATTATTTGATTATGTAAATGAGCTGAGAAAACAGGGAATGTTTTTGTTTGTGGAAGATAAAAAATTAAAATATAGAATCAAAAAAGAATTATACAATGAAGAGGTAATCAACGAAATTAAAGTTAACAAAGAGGATTTACTCAGATATTTATCAAAAGCACAAGAAAACACTTTGGAATTGAGTTCACTTCAGTTGGCATATATGGCTGGACAAGTAGATGGGGAATTTTTAAATAAAGTTAATGCTCATTATTATATTGAATTTGAAAAGCAAAATTTAAATATTGCTAATCTTGAAAAAAACATTAATTTGATGATTAGAAAAAATGATATTTTAAGATTGATTTTATTATCGGATGGTAGAGGGATTATTCTGGAAAAAGTTCCTGAATATAAAGTTTTTAAATATCAATATAATTCTAAAGAGGATAGGTATAAAATGCGAAAGATTTTATCGCATATGAAGTATAATATCGAAACATGGCCTATGTTTAAATTTGTAGTTGGAAAGAAAATTAATGGCGAGAATAAAAATGATGTACTCCACATAAGTTTTGATTGTTCTATATTAGATGCGTGGAGTGCAGGTAATATGATATATAAGCTTTTTGCGTTATACGAAGGAGAAAAAATAAGTTTTTCCGATGTATCTTATAAAGATTATGTAATGAATTTAAGAATATATAAGGAACTTGCATTTAATAAGAGACTTTTAGATGAGGCTGAAAAATATTGGAATAAAATGATAAAAACACTACCAAAAGCACCGAATTTAAGAACAAAAATGCCGATTAATGACTTAGAAGAATACAATTTTAAAAGAAAAGAATATCGTTTTAGTAAAGAACAAACTGACAATTTAATACATTATTCAAAACTAAGAGGTGTAACGTTGTCTGCTATATTAATCACTATTTATATGAAAGTATTGTCTGACTTAATTGAGACTGACGAATTAACAATAACAACAACATTATTTGGGAAATTACCAGTAGTTAAAAATGCAGATGAATTGTTGGGAGAATTTACAAATATAGGATTAATTAGCTATAAAGATGAATATAAATCTATATTAGAGTCCATCAAAAAAACCCAAAAACAAATATTTAAGTTATTAGAATATAGATGTTTTGATGGGATTAATGTTATAAATAAAGCTAGGCAAGAGAATGGAATAAATAAATTGTTTCCAATAGTAGTTACTTGCATGATTGGAGAGAGTTATAGCAATTGTAAAAATGGATTTCATGAAATATGTTCATTAAGTCAAACACCTCAAGTTTATCTAGATCATCATATAAGAATGATTGATGATAGTATTGTGATTACTTTTGATTATATAGATGAGTTATTATATGAAGAGGATATTATTTGGATGGTAGGTAAGTATATTGATGTTTCAAATGAAATATGCTCTAATTTTTGATAAATCAACTATGGAGGGAATAATATGAAAAGAAAAAAGTTTAATATTGAGTATCAAAAAAGAATTTATAGTGGTAAATATAAAACAATAATCTCACAAGAAAATGTTAAAACGCTCCTGGTTGAACCAGAATTAGAGGAAGATAAATCGGAATTTAAGATAAATTATATTGATAATATTAATACAGACAATGAAGTAAAAAAGAGAAAGTATTTTGTCCAAAAATTTTTATTAGATTTATTAACTGAAATTAATGTTAAAAAAATAAAAATAGACAACAAGAATGAAAATATAATTAAATACTGGTTGAAATATGTGAAAGATTTTAAAGCAGATGAGATGAATGAAGTAAAAATCGCAGAGGATTCTTTATATAGAAAACTACAACTAAAAAAGAATTTATTTGTAGATATACTTGAGAATAATAATAAAAAAGAGCTTTTGCTTTTAGATAATGAAATATCCCCAGCAAAACTAGGCATTAGAAGTGAGTTTACTGAGGGCTTATTAGATAAATTAATTAAAAACATCAATAATGAAAGTAAAGATATTAAAAGGTTAACAATAGGCATTGTTAATGATGTAGATTGCATAATAAAAGATAACTTAGTCAGCAGAATTAAAGATTTAAACAATGTAATTTTATTAAATGATTGCAATGATAAGAAATTTTTGAAAGATAATTACTTAAGTAGATTTGATCACATTATTTCTGTTAATTTTTTACATCAAATTGAAGACGTTGAATCTTTTTTCAAAACCTCAAAACTAATGTTAAAAAGAAACGGAAAAATTCATGTAATTGATTTTGGTAAAATGGATCCAATATCTGTACTTACAGCCATATTTTTTCAAGAAAAAAATCTTGATGTAGAAACTGAAAAACGTACGCAGTTTTTTTATAAAGTTGATTACATTAAGAAAATAGCCAAAAAATATTTTTTTAAAAATACTATGTTTTTGATAGAAAATAATATTGCTTATTATCTCGAATCAGAAAACTATACAGATCATATTGAGTTGATAAATAACTTAGAAAATGAAATTGGGTTAGATTTCGATAATAAGATTGTTTTGCTGTCATTGGACTCTTTTGATGTGGATGTCTCTGATAAAGCAACAATAAAAGAACAATTAAAAAATTATAATGAAAATTTAGAAGAAATCTTAAAAATAATATGGATGCAAAATTTGGATATAGATGATGTAGATAGAAATTCTAATTATTTTAAGCTTGGAGGAAATAGCTTATCTGCAACAAAGCTTCTAGTTGAGATAGAAAGAAGATTAAAATGCAAACTCACATTAAATGAAATTTTTTCAAATCCTGAATTTGAAAAAATGTTAAATTTGATAAATTCAAAACAGTTAGGTATGGAGGTAGTAGAAGGTGAAATATGATAGGAATAATTGGAGCTACTGGAGATATTGGTTCAGAATGTACTAAAATTTTGAATGATTATGGAATCAAAGATATAAAGTTGGGATATAGAAGAAAAGAAAAAGTTTATAAGAGTAAGAATACTTTTGCATTTATAGATTTGGATGATATAAATACTTGTATTGAGTTTGTTGATGGATGTGACTGTATTATAAACTGTTCAGGGTATTCAGATTCATCAATATTTAATTTAATAGATACAGTTAATAAAAACAAATGTATTCTCATTGACTTAAGTTATTATAATTTCTATGAGAAATCTGTTTTTGAAGGAGGAACAATATATCATGGAGTTGGTTCATCGCCAGGATTAATAGAAGCATTGCCAGTTATTATTTCTAGAGTTTTTGATAAAACCCTTAGTTTTCAAATGTATTACGCCTCTAATGGAGAATTTACTTATAATGCAGCCAAAGAATACTTGAGATATTTAAGTGAAGATGGTTTTTATGCAAGATCAATCTTAAATTCAGGAAAGATAGAACCCTATTTGGCAGGAAATAAAACAATAACATTGCCAATAAGCAGCGAAAGATGGGTGCCATTTCCGTATATTGATAAAAGAACTCTTAAAGTTTGTAGGCAAATAGGTGTGGAAAATGCCATATTTTATATGTGCATAAAGAACGGATATGTTTGCAATTTTTTAAAGAATATCCGTTCTGATAACATTGAAAATATAAATGTAATGGCACAAAAATTAGTGGATTTATCCAATTTGGATAATATTGAAAAAAAAGAATTTGGAGGATTTATCTTAGAGGCAACAGGAATAAAAAATAAAAATACTATAGATGCTAATATGATTTTAAAAAGCATTTCACCAACTAGATTAACGGCTCTAACAGTAGCAGCTGTTTCTATTTTAGCTCTAGAACATGGTAATAAAACTGAAATCAAAGATATGAGTGAGTTTCCTTTATTAAATAGTTTACTTGATAAGATGATGGAAATGGATACAACATTTTATTACAAATTGATGAAAGGAACAAATTTGAAATTGAATAATATCTTTGAAGGAGAAATATAAAATGAAAAAAAGATTGAAAGCCATAGTTTGTGGCACGAATTTTGGGGAATTTTATTTAAAAGCATTAAAGAGAGCCGAATCAGATTTTCAAATTGTTGGTATTATCGGAAGAGGCAGTGAAAGGTCAAAGACACTTTCAAAGAAATATAAGGTACCACTGTATTTTAATGTTGAAGAATTGCCATCAGATATAGATTTAGCTTGCGTTATTGTTAGAAGTGAGGGAACAGGTGGGGATGGAACAGAATTGTGCATAGATTTACTAAATAAAGGAATAAACGTAATTCAAGAGCAACCTGTTTATCAAGAACATTTATATAAATGTTATAAGCTAGCAAGAGAGAAAAACCTTATTTACTTGACTGCAAATCTATATTCAAATTTATCAAATATGCAGAGATTTGCAGTGTATGCAAAAAAATTAAATATATATTCTAAGTTAGAATATATAAGCGTTTCTTTTTCTACACAATTATCATATGTAGCTTTGGATTTATTAGCTATTTCTGGTATTTTAGGTGATTTAGAGTTGGATAATAATATAATAAAGGGATTAGGCCCATTTGATATATTATATGGAAATATAGGGAAATTACCTATTTTAATAGAATTCAATAATCAATTAAATCCCAAAACACCTGATTATAATATGCAATTAATGTATAGTTTTAAACTTTATTATGAAGATGGAGTATTATCGCTAAATGATGCTTATGGAGATGTTGCTTGGCGTCCAAGAACATATTTAAAAGGAGCTAAAGACGATTTAAATATAGGTAAAGAGTCAATCTACAAGGTTTTGAATTCTTTAAAAGAAACGAGTACTTCAAAATTTTTTCAAACATACTGGATTGATTCAATAACAGCAGAATTGATTAAAATGAAGAAATATATGAATTCAGGCAAACTTGATATTCGTCGAGTAAACAGGGAACTATCAACATCTAAAAAATGGGAAATTTTGCAGAAAAAAGCGGGATATGCAACGTTTATGGAGACTAGTAAAGAGAAGCTGCTTTTGCTGAGTGATATAAAAATTTTTGATGAATAATTTAATAAGGAGGTAAATAATGGAGAACGGTTATAAAGAAATAATTGAAAAATATTCTAAGCAAGGTATTGAGTTGTATGTTGATGGTGAAAAGTTAAAATATAAATCCATAAATGGTCAGTTAGATGAAGATATTTTAATGGAATTAAAATTAAATAAAGAGGGACTTAAAGAATACATTAAAAAACTTGAGAATAAATATGATGTTAAAGATGATTACGCACCATTTCCATTATCTCCAGTTCAGACATCATATCTTTATGGAAGAGATGACTTACATTCATATGGAAATGTATCTTGTCACATTTATCAAGAATTTTTATATGATAATTTAGACGTTTCAAAAGTACAAGATACATGGAATTACTTGATAAATAAACATGAAATGCTGAGGGCAGTTATATTTAAAGAAGGATATCAAAAAATACTACAAAAAGTTCCAGAATATGAGGTTGTTACTGGAGATAGGATATCTATTAGAGAACAGTTAGAGGATAAAGTTTATCAATTAGAAAAATGGCCAATGTTTGATATTGGAGTATCAAATTATGGAGAAAAATCAATTTTACACTTTTCGATGGATTTTATGATATGTGATTGGTCAAGTATATGGCAACTTTTATTAGAGTTTGAGATGAAGTATTTTAAAGGAATAGAGAATGATAGACAATCTAAGATATCATTTAGGAATTATATAATAAGTGAAGAAAAGACAAAAGAAAACTCGGAATACAAGAATGCGAAAGCATATTGGAGTCAAAAGACTAGAAAATTAAAGACATCTCCAGTAATACCTTTAAAAACGCTAAAAGAAACGGACGTTTGTAAGTTTAAAAGATTGTCTTTAACATTAGATAAGGATATGTGGGATAAATTTAAAATTTTAGCTCAAAACCATGCTTTAACACCGACAGCATCAGTATTGACTGTATATAGTGAAGTACTAAAAAAATGGAGTACAGAAAAAGAATTTCTTATAAATTTAACTTTATTTAACAAGAAAAATTTAGGGGAAAATATAGAATCTTTAGTAGGCGATTTTACAAATACATCGGTAATTTCGATAAAAAACATAAAAGAATCTTTTTCAGAGTTAGCAAGAGAAGTTAATAAAGAATTATTCAGCTCAATAGATAATAGTGCATATCCTGGAGTTAATATATTAAGAGATATTGCTAAACTGCATAACTCCAAAGAATTTTTAGCGCCGTATGTATTTACAAGTGCAATAGGGTTAATTAAAAAGAGGTTGATAGGAAGATATGTGTATGGAATATCTCAAACACCGCAAGTATTTATTGATTGTCAAGCTATGGATACTGAATTAGGTTTACAGATTAATTGGGATGTTCGTGAAGGAATATTTGAAGATGATATGTTGGAGGATATGTTTAGTGAGTTTAAGAAGATTTTAATAAATTTATCGAACAATGAAGAATTTTGGGAGAAACGTCTTGAAATTGATCTACCTAAGTGGCAACGTGAAATTAGAGAAAAAGTTAATGCTACAAATAAAAAAATTAAGAATAAGACATTATTAGAAGATTTTATAGAAAAAGTAAAATCTTATCCAGATAAGGCGGCTATTATAGACTCCAGAGGCTCAATTTCTTATAAAGAATTATATAATAAGTCTGTATCTATAGCTTTAGCATTGAAAGAAAAAAATGTAAAAAAAGGTGAGCATATAATTGTAAAACTACCACATAATAAAAGTCAAGTTTATACTATTCTTGGAATACTTATGGTAGGAGCTATATATGTTCCGGTAGATTTTAATATAGAAGAAAAAAGATTAGAGAATATTTTAAAACAATGTAATTGTAAAGTTATTTTGACAAATGGCAGTTGTTATGATAGCAGACAAAGAAATTTTGTGAACATTGATGATGTAAATTATAGGTTAGATTTGATAAATATGTTTAATATAGAACATGTTGATTCGAATGATGCAGCTTATATCATGTTTACGTCAGAGACTACTGAAAATCCAAAAGGTGCTGTAATAAATCATGGCGCAGTATTTAATACTATATATGATATAAATCAAAAATTCGAAATATCTGAGAGAGATTGCTTATTAAGAATATCAAAATTAGATTTCGACTTATCTGTTTATGATATTTTTGGAATGTTATCAGTTGGAGGAACTATTGTATATCCTGATGAAAGTGAGTATTTAAATCCTGCTCATTGGGATAAATTGATTGAAGAAAATTCTGTGTCTATATTAAATATGGTACCAGAATTAATGAAACTATATTTAAATTATTTAGAAAATTTATCAAAAAAACAAAATTTTATTAAACTAATATTGCTATCAAGAGATTGGATCCCTTTAAATATGCCTAATGCGGTGCAAAAAACTTTTGTAGAATCTAAAATAATAGTATTGGGAGGTGCTACAGAAGCCTCTATATGGTCTAACTATCATGAATATAAAGGTATTAAAAAGGGATGGAAAAGCATTCCGTATGGGAAACCGCTCACTAATCAACAAATTTATGTATTAGATAAAAATTTTGAAGATTGTCCAGTTTATTGCGAAGGTAATTTATATATATCTGGTAGAGGCTTGGCGGAAGGGTATTTAGGAGATAAAAAGTTAACAGAAGAAAAGTTCTTTATTCATCCTCTAAAGCAGGTCAGACTTTATTCTACTGGAGATTTGGGTCGCTATTTATCAAGTGGAGAAATAGAATTTTTAGGTACGGAAGATACTCAGGTAAAAATAAGAGGCAATAGAATAGAACTTGGAGAGATAAAAAACACCTTAATGAAACAGGAAGGAATTGATGATTTAATTGTTAGAGTCAACTATAATAAGGAGGATAAACCGATTGAAGTTATTGCCAAAATAGGGGTTGATATTAGTGAGGTTGACGAACAATACGATAAATATTTTGATGGGTTTGAGGCAATAGAAGAAAATATTCAAAAAAATATAGACTATGATTGTTATCAATATATTTGCAAACAAAGGGATATAGTTTGCCTTAATTCGATGTTAAATACTTTGATAGATTTAGGGGTATTAAAAAATATTGGTTTAAATTTATATAATTATGAAAAAAATTCAACTGATATAGATTTAAAATATCATAAAATTATAAATAAGTGGATAACTCAGCTTAAAATAAATAATGTTATTTATTCAAAGGGAGAATCAATTGTAATTCCTAAAATAATAAAGAAAGAATTATTAGATAAGTTATGGAATAATTGTATTTTAATGTGGGATAATGCATTCGGAGATATTAATATAATGTATTATATTAAGGAAAATATAGATAATTTAAAAAACATTTTAACAAACAAGATTGATCCAAGAGGAATTCTTTATCCTAATGGGTCAAAGAAATATACAGAATCTCTTTATGAAAAAAGTATATTTTCAGCCTTGATTAATGACTATTATTGCCAGTTTTTAGAAAATTATTTAAAGTACAATAAAAAGAAAAAGATAAGAGTTTTAGAAATTGGTGCAGGTACTGGTGCAACAACAAAAAAACTATTAAAAATACTTGATGGTCATGACTATGAATATCATTTTACAGATTTGCAAAAATATTTTTTACCACAGGCTAAAGAAAATTTTAAAAATAATAAGAATATATTAGTTTACCAACTAGATATAAATGAAGATCCAATTAAAAATGGCCTACAACCAAATTATTTTGATATTATTATAGGAGCATATGTATTGGAAAATGTTAAAGATATTGCTAAAAGCATGTCTTACATTAAGACATTGATGGCACCTAAAGGATATTTGTTATTCTCAGAAGCTATAAAAAACGAACCTTGGCTATTGGTATCGCAAGCATTAATGATGGAAGAAGCAATTGATAGCATAAGAGAAGAAACTGTATTTATAGACACAAAAACATGGGAAAATATATTGCTTAAGGTTGATGATAGCAATAAAGTTTATAAATTTCCATATGAGAATAAATCTTTAGGGATTTTTGGGGCAACTCTTTTTATTAAAAAGTTTAAAACGAAGTTTATGGAAATAGATAGGGAAAAAATAAACGAGAGTATTAAGGGATATTTGCCAAATTATATGATTCCATCTAAAGTTTACTATGTAGAATCTATAATGTTGAATAGTAATGGCAAAATTGATCAGGAAAAGAATTTTGATATAATTAATGCTGAGAATAATGAAGAAAAAGTTTATACAGCTAACAATGAAGCGACATCTGAAACTGAAGAAAAAATTCTTAAAATTTGCAAAAATTTGTTGGAAACTGAAGATTTAACACTGGAATCAAATTTTTATGACTTTGGTGCAGATTCACTTATTATTGCAAAAATAGCAACCGAAGTGAAAAATAAGCTAAATAAGGAAATTTCTTTTGAAGAATTATTGAGAGAAATAATTAATTTTCCTTTTGTATCTGAAATTTCTGCGTTTCTGGAAAAAAGTGATGACAAGGATGTAGAAAAAGATTATAGTGATGAAGAAATGGTATATACAAAAATTTTTAAAGGTTCAAACAATTTGGAGACCTCAAGGTTAAGGGTACTTGTACACGGCGCTTTTGGAAGTTGGGAAAATTTCAAGGATTTAGCTACAGAATTATGCCAACAAAATGCAGGAGATGTTTTGATATTGGGAGTTTCAAATATAAAAAAATATTTAGAACTTGATAAGAAAAACCTGGTGCCTATGTTAGCGGATATGTATTGTAAAAAGATAGTTGGATTTGATGTCAAAGAAGTGCAGCTAATAGGATATAGTTTTAGTGGAGTCGTAGCAATAGAAATGGCAAGAAGACTTTTAGAAATGGGAATCAATGTTGTTAATTTATCTATAATTGAAGGCGGAACAATTCCAGAGAATAGTTTTGATGAATTACCACTTGAATTAATATTCATATATGCGTTTGGTATAAACTTAGAAGATTTAGGAATTAGACAAATTGATATATTTGATGATATTTATACTTCAATTGATACTAATAAAAACATACTAACGATATCAAATATTTTAGATCATTTAAATAATGAAGAAGATAAAAATCTTATTATAGAATTAAACAATATGATACAGAGTGATAGATTTATTAAGTATCATAGTCTTATTAATAAAAAGCAGAAACAGGCGTTATCTATGTACTCTTTGTTTGAACTATATAAAATATTTAGACATTCAGTAGAAGCTCAAAAATATAATCCCGATCTTTTCTTTGGGGATCTTGATTATTATATTGCTAAAGATAACAAAGGAGCATATAAATATATTGAGCATTTAGTTGATAAATGGAAAGATTCAATTATAGGCGATATAAACAAATTCTATATTGATGGAAATCACTACAGTTGTGTACAAAATAAAAATAATGCTAAACAATTGGCGATGTTAATAAAAAAATAAACGTCTAAAGGAGATGTAAATGAAGGTGTCAAATCTTTTGATATGTGGTAATCCAGAAAATTTACATTATTTGCAAGCAAAAACTAAATTATGTATATTAGATTCTGAAGATGAGTTAGCTGAGAAAAATGCTTATTTTAAAAATCTAAAACTATACAAATTTGTTTCGCAGTTACCATCAGATATTAAATGGGCGTATATTCCTCAAAAATCCTTGATAGCTTCTAACAATCCATATTTAAGAATGGAATTGTTAGAAGCCGGAATTTCTATAGTTGATCAGATGCCATTGGATGTAGATCAAATAAAAGATTGTGTAAAAATTGCAAATAATAAAAAAGTTTATTATATTCCAGAAATACCAAGTGAAAATGATATTTTTTTTAAACAGTGTACAAATACGATATATGAAGAATTTAGTAAGAACAATATTTTATATATTGATGGGTTATTTTCAAAGTTTTTGATATATTATATTTTTAAAATACTGAAAGAAGGATTGAAGACAAATCAAAAAGTAAATATAACAAATAATCATGGTAATTCAATGATAAAATCATTTTCAGGATATATTGCAAGTGTTCCGTTTTGCATAAGAATATATAGACCTAATCTTAATGAAGAATATCAATTTACTGCGTACAATGATGAGTTAAAAATTTTCACAAAAAATTGTTGCATAACAATTAACTTTATTCAGAAAAATATATTATATGGTTATAATATAATAAAAAAAACAGCAGGAAATATTAGCGGTTTTAATCAAACATTGAAGAACAATTATAAGTTGAATTTAAGTACAGTTATTGAGGAGGGCATAGATATAAATGAAATTAATTATCGCTCTCATATTCAAGAAGCATTAAACGATTTATCTTTTATTCAAGATATAAATAAAGTATTATCATGTGATAAAATGACAGGAATAGGAGAATATAAAAGAAAAAATAATTGGTTTCAAACTTTGAAACAAGGAGATGGATTTAATTATAATAATTCAGTTACAATAAATATGAGTAAAGAAATTGCTAATATAGAGAGGAATTATTCATATATCTCGAAAGAATATTTATTAAAGTATAAAGAAACGTTGGATACTTATATATTAGGAGAAATATTTAAATTCTTTAAAGACAACGGTGCTTTTAACGATCAAAATATAAAATATTCTGAGGAAAAGATCATTAAAAACTGCTTCCATAGCAAAAATAGTAAGATAGTAAAGAGATGGTTAAAAATGCTTGTTTTGCATGGATTTATAGAAAATAATGAAGGAAGTTTTTATTTGACTAAGAATTTACAAATCAATACAGAACAACTTTTTTGTGAGTTGCGTGAATTATGGGATTGGAAATTAGGTGATCCCTCTTCGATAGATTATATCAGAGAAAATATAAAAAATTTGAAAGAGTTGTTTTATGGGGAAATTGATTGTAATGCTATATTATTCCCGGAAGCTGATATAAAATATGCTACAGCTCTGTATAAAAATAATTTAATATACAGATTTTTAAACGAAATAATCGGAATTCAGGTCGCTGATTATGTAAACCGACACTTTGAAAGCAAGCTTAGGAAAATAACCATACTTGAGGTTGGCGCTGGTATAGGTGCGTCAACAGATAGTATAATTACAAAATTAAATGAATATAGTTTGATACAAAAAATAAATTATTTATATACTGATATTTCGAAGTTCTTTTTAGATATTGGAAAAGAGAAGTTTAAAAATAATTCAGCAATTAAGTATTTAAGGCTTAATATTGATAATTTAGAAGAGATAGAATCTTTAGATAAGGTAGATATTATTGTTGCAGCAGGGGTTTTAAATAATTCTAGTAATCTTGAGAAAGTAATGAAGGCATTTTTAAAAAAGATAAGACCAGATGGAGTAATGTTGATTACAGAACCAATAGGTAATCCAATTGAGATGCTAATATCACAAGTATTTATGATGGAAGAACCTGATGATATACGAAAGATTAAAAATAGCACTTTTTTAGAATTAAATGATTGGATAGAACTTATTAATCGATGTGGGGATTTTGATATTAGTATTTTCCCTAGAGAAAATTTCAATTTGAATATATTTGGGCAAAAGTTATTAATAATTAAAGATAAAGTGAGGTGAAAATATGGTAACACAAAAATATAATATTGTTTTTATATGTGGAGCATCACATGCTGAATGGTGTTGGGATGAAAATTTTACTAAATATTTTATAAAGAAAGGCTATAGTGTTAATATCCACGTTCTGTCTAAAAATGCGAGAAATGTTAGGAACTCTGTTTTAATGTTAGAAGAAATTATAAGAAAGATAAAAAGAGAAAGTAATAGTAAATTAGCGATAGTTTCTCATTCAATGGGCAATTTAATCTTAAATGAATATTTACAAGATGATAAAAATATTAATAATGTAAATGCAATAGTATTACTTTCACCTTATCCAATTAGTAATAGGTTATTGAATGCTATAAAAATTTCTTTTAATTATTACGGAAAAACGAAGGAAGAACTTTTCTTTTCTGGAAGAGTAGATAAAGCTGAAGAATATGTAGCTAAAATGAAAGAAGAAGCTAAAAATATAAGATTGTTGACATTAACATATTCTTCTATTAAATTTTTTTGCAAATTTGTACCAACTTTTATAATTGGCTCAAAAAATGATAGATGCATACCTGTAAAGTCTCTGATTGATAGTATGAATTATTATGGTGCAACTTTGAAGATTTATAATGAATTATGTCATGATTGTATGCTTGATCCACATTGGGAAAAAGTTGCCGAAGACATACATTTATTCTTACAAAATAATCGTTCATGAATATGGATGTTGTAAATTCATAAAAATCATGTCTCTTCTAAATTCTCTTGACTTAAAATGGAATATATAGTAAAATTTTAGATAACAAAGTTATCTGCATATAGGAAGAGGTGAATAACATGAAAAATCTGAAAGGATTTGATGTTACACACGAAAACATTTTGAAAAGTGGGAAAATTAATTTTTTAAATGATGGATATGAACGAGCTAATTTAAGAAAGATATGTAAAGATGCCGGTGTTACTACAGGGGCTTTTTATAGACATTTTGAGGATAAGGAAGCTCTATTTGTTGCATTAGTTGAACCACTCGCTAAAGAGATTTTAGATTTATATACAAAATTTGAAGAAGAATCATTTAGAAGTATTGATGAGAAACACATTAAAGATTTAGCTGAAATTAATATTGATGGATCAATTGAAACCGCAATATATATATTTAGAAAAAAAGATATATTTGAACTTTTAGTGTATAAAGCGTATGGAACAAAATATGATAATTTCATTGAAAAATTAGTAAAAATGGAAGATTTAAATAGAAATAAAATCTCAAAAATAGTTTTAAAAAATAATTATAAATACATTAATATATCTGAAAAATCAATGCACTTACTTAATCATGCATATATTAATGCATTGTGTGAAATTATTATGCATTCTGACAATATTGAAGAGGTTAAACAAAACTCAGAAATTGTTGCGAGATTTTTTCGTGAAGGGTGGAAAAAATTGCAAGGATTTTAAGGGTTAGTTTTTTGCATAAATGATAACTAAGTTAGCTAATAATGTTATTTTATTTGGAGGTGTTGATTATGAAACAAAAAAGTCCTGCTGCTATATTGTGGGAGCTTGCAAAAAAGGAACATTCAAAGTTAAAAACATCTGTATTTATAGCGAGTATCGGTGTTATTGCAGGGATTATTCCATATATTGCAGCAAGTCGTATTTTAGTTGAATTGTTAAAGGGAAATGAGGATTTTAAAATTTATTCCTTATGGTTAGGAATAGGATTGTTATCCTACATCTTAAAATCATTTTTATACTCTATGGCTTTATCTGTATCCCATAAAGCAACTTTTAGTGTACTGAAAGATGTTCGTTTAAGAATGCTTGAAAAACTTCCAAAGATGCCATTAGGAGAAATAATCTCTGTTCCAAGCGGAAACTTTAAGCAGATTATAGTGGATCAGGTTGAAAGTATGGAGAAACCGCTCGCTCACCTGTTGCCTGAAATGACATCGAATCTCTTAGGTTCTTTGAGTATATTTATTTACTTATTATTTCTTGATTGGAGAATGGCTCTTTTATCATTAGTATCCATTCCTGTGGGAATGCTTTTTATGGGACTCGTAATGAAAAATTATGCTGTTCAATATGAAGGATCTGTAAAGGTAAATCGAGAAATGAATTCTGCAATTATTGAGTATGTCAATGGAATAGAAGTGATAAAAACATTTAATCAAGACAAGAGATCGTACGCAAAGTACAAAGATAAAGTCATTGCAAATGCAAGATACTTTTATGAATGGATGAAGAGCTGTCAGTTACCTGTATCTTTATCTAAAAATATATCTCCTACTACAATGATAACAGTGCTTCCATTTGGTTGGTATTTTTACATTAGCGGCAGTTTAAGTGCAGAAGTATTTATATCTGTAATTATTCTATCTTTAGGTATTGCAGGACCTTTACTTGAAACAATCAATTTTGTTGATGGTCTTGCTAAGATAGGAACTATTGCTAATTCTATTAACTTAATTTTAGAAGGAAAAGAACAAAAGCATTCTGATAGAGAAGTAACTATCCAGCAATATAATATTGATTTACAAAATGTAAAGTTTGGATATGAAGAAGAAAAAGAAATTCTTCATGGAATATCCCTAAACATAAAAGAAGGGACAACAGTGGCTTTTGTTGGACCAAGTGGAAGTGGCAAGTCAACTTTAGCAAAATTAATAGCTGGATATTGGGATATTACGGAAGGAAATATAAATATTGGTGGATACAATCTTAATGAAATTCCATTAAAGCAATTATATAGTTTAACTGCCTTTGTTTCGCAGGATAATTTTTTGTTCAACGAAAGTATTAGGGAAAATATCCGAATGGGTAATCCAAGTGCCAGTGATAAAGAAGTAGAAGACATTGCTAAGAAATCGGGTTGTCATGATTTTATTATGAAAATGGAACATGGTTACGATACGGTTGTCGGAAGTAGTGGTAGCCATGTTTCTGGTGGAGAAAGGCAAAGAATATCTATAGCAAGAGCAATGCTCAAAAATGCACCTATTGTAATACTTGATGAAGCTACTTCATATATAGATCCTGAAAATGAAGTGATTATAAAGCAAGCTTTATCAAAGCTTATAAAAGATAAAACGGTGATTATTATTGCTCATAGATTATCAACTATAACAGATGCAGAACAAATATTCTTAATTGAGAATGGAAAACTTGTTTCATACGGTAAGCATGATGAATTATTAAAAGGTTGTGAATTATACCGAAATATGTGGAACGCTCATATAGGAACAAAGGATGGTGGGATGAAATGTTAAGTGCTTTAAAAAAGATTTTAGATTTCTCAGGTGATGAAAAGAAAAATGTATATCACTCTATATGGGTAAGTTTTTTGTTTGCGATTTTTCATATGCTTCAAATCAGTGCTATTTATTTTATAGTGAAAGCAATTGTCCAAAAAGACATGAGCATGATGCCTGCGTGGATCGCATTAATACTTCTTGTTATTAGCATAATCGGAAGAAGTGTTACAAATTATTTTTCACAATTACAGCAATGCCATGCAAGTTATTTTATGGTGGCAAATAAAAGAGTAGCAATAGGTGAAATGTTAAAAAAAATACCTATGGGATTTTTCAATGAAAACAATATTGGTGAAGTGGTTGGAATTTCTACAACTGTTTTAGAAGATGTAGAAAATACCGCAGCAATGGTTATGGTAAATACATTATCAGGTTTTATAAACACGATAATATTTACAATAATGATTTTAGCATTTGAGTGGAGAATAGGTTTTATTGTTGCAATTGGATGCCTATTGTACTTATTTGTTCTCTCAAAAATGGAAAGCAAATCAAGGAGTGTTCTTCCTAAAAGACAAAAAGCATCTGCTAAATTAGTTGATGCCATTTTAGAGCAAATTGGAGGAATGTCTGTTATAAAATCCTTCAATTTAACAGGGAAAGGAGATGAAAAAGTCAGAGGTGCTATTGAAAATAGTAGAAAAATAAATCTTGATTGTGAAAAACTGTTTACACCTTATACGATTTTGCAAAATATTCTTTTGGATTTGTTTAGCATTTTGATAATAGGTGCAGGTATTTTCTTTTATATTAATGGAGAACTTTCATTCTTAAATACAGTTATGACGATTATAATTTCTTTTCTTGCTTTTTCTCAAATAAAATTGGCAGGAAGTGCAACAACCTCTCTCAGAGTTGTTAGTGGATCTATTGAGCAAACAAAGAAGTTAGAGGAATTTCCACAGATGGATATTGATGGAAAAGACATAAAGCCTACTACTTTCGATATTTCTTTTGATAATGTAGAGTTTTCATATTCAGGCAAAAAAATCCTTGATGATATTTCTGTCAAGATACCACAAAACCAAATGACAGCTATAGTTGGACCTTCAGGAGCTGGAAAAACTACATTTTGCAATTTGATAGCGAGATTTTGGGATGTAGAGAAAGGAGAAATCAGCATAGGTAAACATAATATTAAAGAATATTCATTGGAGTCATTAATGAGACAAATTAGTATGGTTTTTCAAAATGTTTATTTATTTCAAGACACTATTGAGAACAATATAAAGTTTGCCAAGCCAGATGCTACACATGAGGAAGTTATAGAAGCTGCAAAGAAAGCGTGTTGTCATGAATTTATTATGAAGCTTCCTGAACAATATGAAACAGTTATAGGAGAGGGAGGTGCAAGTTTATCTGGTGGAGAAAGACAAAGAATATCAATTGCAAGAGCAATGATAAAGAATGCACCTATTATTATTTTCGATGAAGCTACTGCAAATGTAGACCCTGAAAATGAGGATAAATTGCAGGTTGCTATGGAGGAACTCACAAGAAATAAAACAGTAATAATGATAGCACACAGACTAAAGACAATAAAAAATGCAAACCAAATACTTGTTTTAGCAAATGGAAAAATAAATCAAAAAGGCACACATGAAGAGCTAATTCAAGCAGAAGGTATCTATAAAAATTTTGTTGAGGCACGACAAAAGGCAGTTAATTGGAAATTGTCATAAGTGAAAATGATTTATATGAGAATTATTCAAATATAGCTCATGTAGATTTATATTATTTTAATTTAAGGAGGATTAAAAAAATGAAAAAAGGATTGTCAGCTAAAGATCTAATCAATGTAGGAATTTATACAGCTATTTATTTAGTTCTGTTTTTTGTAGTAGGGATGATGAATGCAATTCCTATCTTATACCCAGCTATCTATCTTCTCATTCCTATAGTCACAGGAATTCCCTTTATGTTGTTTTTAACCAAAATAGAAAAATTTGGCATGGTTACGATTATGTCAATTATTATCGGTGTGTTTTGGTATTTTATGGGCTATACATGGTTAGCATTGGTAGGATATATCCCATTTGGTATTATCAGTGATCTGGTTATGAAATCAGGTGGTTTTAAGAGTTTTAAAAAGAATGTTATTGGATTTTGGCTATTTTCTTGCGGAATGATAGGTTGTCAAATGCCAATGTGGGTAATGGCAGATACCTATATGGAAGGTGTTAAGCAACAAATGGGAGAACAATATGCACTTGCACTCGCAAAATATATGCCTTCTTGGATGGGGATTGCTGCATTTGGAATTATTTTTATCGGCTCAGTTATTGGTGCAAACTTAGGGAGGAAAATGCTTAAGAAACACTTCGAGAGAGCGGGTATCATTTAATGGAAGAGTATGAGGTATATAAACCGAATAAACCAAAGGGCTTTTTCTTAGATCCTCGTACTAAAATTTTATTTATGATATTTATAACAACCATAATGTCTGTCGGATATAAGGATATTTTAGTTAGCCTTATATCCGCCATTGTGGCAATAGCATTATTATTATCTAATAAACAAGTTAAGATAGCTTTCATTTATGGAGGGCTATTTACCTTGGCTATTATGGCACACTTTACGAAAGATATGTACACATTGCCTACACTCATAAATACAATTTCAGTATTGTTGAATGCCTTAATTTTAAGACTATTTCCAATTTTTATGTTGGGATATTATGTTGTAATGTCTACAAAAACGAGCGAGTTTATAGCAGCCATGGTAAAGTGGAAAATTCCAAATGCATTTATTATTCCAACAGCAGTTGCATTCAGGTTTATTCCAACTTTGAAAGAAGAACACAATTCTATTAAGACTGCTATGAAAATGAGAGGAATTAGCTTTAAAAATAAAAAGGCGTGGAAAAATCCAAGCTTATACTTGGAATATGTAACAATACCTTTAATCGTTTCTATTGTAAAAATAGGTGATGAATTGTCGGCGGCAGCAATAAGTAGAGGATTGGGAGCTTTGAAAAAGAGAAGTACTGTAGTAAAAGTAAAGTTTACTATATATGATTTACTAATTTTACTCTTTTCAATTGCCTTTACAGGACTATTTTTATATAGGAGGGGATAGCATTGATTGAATTTAAAGACGTGTCATTTACTTATGATAGTGGGAATAAGAATGCTGGAATTTATAATATTAATTTAAAAATCAATGATGGAGAGGTGGTTGTATTTTGTGGTGAATCCGGTTGTGGAAAAACTACTATAAGTAGATTGATAAATGGACTAATTCCCGGATATTATACAGGAACTTTGACTGGAGAAGTTATAGTTAGAAACCACAAAATTTCTAAAAATTCGATTGATGAATTAAGTCGATATGTAGGTTCAGTATTTCAGAATCCAAGAACTCAATTTTTCAATGTAGATTCCACAAGTGAAATTGCATTTACCTGTGAAAACTTTGGAATTCCAAGAGAAGAAATTTGTAAAAGAATTGGTCAAGTGACAAAAGAATTAAATATAAAAGATTTGCTTGATAAGAGCTTGTTTTCTATGTCAGGAGGAGAAAAACAAAAAATTGCTTGTGCTTCTGCTGCTGTTATGGAGCCTGAAATCTATGTATTAGATGAGCCATCTTCTAATTTAGATATACAAACTATAAAAATGTTAAAAGATATCATAAAAAAATGGAAAGAAAAAAAGTCCACTGTGGTTATTGCAGAGCATAGACTACAATATTTAATAGATATTGCAGATAGATTTATATATATGAAAGATGGAAAAATTAACAAAGAATTTTCTTGTGTTGAGTTCAAGAAATTACCTAACAGCATTTTAAATAATATGGGGTTAAGGAGCATACACCCTATTGATACCAATAGCCGTATAAAAAATATAGAATCTAAGGAACTAATAGAGATTAAGAATTTTATGTTTAGTTATGGAAAAGAGCCGTTTTTTGAAATTAATGATGCTGTATTACCACAAAAATCTATTGTGGCTGTTTTAGGAAATAATGGTTCTGGAAAATCAACTTTTTCAAAATGCTTATGTGGAGTTGAAGAAAAAGCAAAAGGAACTTTAAATATACAAACAGAAAGTTATGCTACAAGAGAAAGGCTAAAAAAATGTTTTATGGTGATGCAGGATGTTAATCATCAATTATTTACCGAATCAGTTAAAGAAGAAATTCTTTTGAGTATAGAGAACGATGAAAATAAAGAAGAAAAGATCGATGAGATATGTAAAAAGTTAAATTTAATGGATTTTATAGATTGCCATCCAATGTCATTATCCGGAGGGCAAAAACAAAGGGTTGCAATTGCAAGTGCTATCGCTTCCGATAGGACAATACTGATTTTGGACGAGCCTACAAGTGGTTTGGATTTTAGGAATATGAAAGAAGTTTCTAATGAAATGATGAGGCTTAAAAAGGACGGAAAAACTATTTTTATTATTACACATGATCCGGAATTAGTAGAATGCTGTTGTGATTATTTTATGTTTATGGAGAATGGAAAAGTCAAATGGCATGGTGTTAAAGATAAAAGGAATATGGAAAAAATTAGGGAATTCTTCAATCAAACCTAAAATTTGCTTAAAAAATATGGATGAAAAAAGGAGGTAATTTTATGAAACAAGATATGAAAGAACAATTATTAACAAAAAGACCTATAGATTTACTTTTTCAATTATCTGTCCCTGCTGTAATAGGAATGATAGTAATAGGTCTTTATCCACTAATGGATGGGATTTTTGCAGGAAATATTATAGGGCAAACTGCAATGACAGCTTGTGGTGTAGCTATGCCACTTACCTTTTTTAATAGTGGAGTATCTACACTCATAGGTGTAGGTTCAGCATCAGTTTTATCAAGAGCTATAGGAAAGGGCGACAAAAAAACAGTTGATAAAATTATGGGGAATTTGATCTTTTGGGTTATTCTATTCTCATCAATTATTACAATAGGCGGAATTTTACTTGCACCACATTTTTTAGATATGGTTGGAGCAAGTGGAGAAATTAAAGAATATGGTATCAGATATTTACGAGTAATTTTCATTGGTTCTTTATTTGTAAACTTTACTCAATCAGCAAACATGGTTATGCGTGGAGAAGGGTTAATGAAAAAAGCAATGCTCATTATGGGGCTAGGGGCTTTTTTAAACATAATTCTTGATCCCATTCTAATGAAATTAATGGGAAAATATGCAATTGAAGGGGCTGCACTTGCAACTATTACAGCACAATTTGTTCAAGCAATAATAACACTCCATTACTTCAAATATAAAAGTAAAGCAGTAAAAATAAATAAAATCAAACCTGATCAGGAAATAAAAAAAGAAATGTTTGGCGTAGGGTCATCTGCTATGATGATGCAAATTTTATTTATGATTCAACAAACAATGCTATATAAAATGTCATTTAAATATGGCGGAGATACAAATGCTATCTTGATGGCAGCAACACTTAGAATATATGCCTTTTCATTCATTCCACTTTGGGGAATGAGTCAAGGTTTACAACCTGTAGTTGGTACAAATTTTGGAGCGAAAAAATACGACAGAGTAAAAGAAGCTATGAAAGTATTTTCTATCGGAGGATTAGTTCTTGCATCAATATTTTGGATACCAGCATTAGCATTTTCAAAGAATATTCTTTCTTTATTTGGAGTAGAAGAAAGTATTATAACTCAGGGAATAGGAAACTTTAGACTATTTTATTCTATCTTTATCCTATATGGAGTAATGGTAATGACTATAACATTCTTCCAATCAATAGGAAACGCTAAAAAAGCCGGCATAATAGTAATGCTAAGACAGTTATTTTTATTCGTACCTGCCATGATTATTTTACCAATGATATTTGGAGTTAAAGCAGTATGGTTTGCAGAACCCCTTGTAGATTTAATTATGATAATAGCTGGTGTAGTAATGATGTTTGGGGAATTAAATAGGATGGATAAAATTAGTTTTAAAAATTCAAGTAATGAATAATAAGTGGGTTTATTTAAAAGAATGGAGGGAAATATGCAAATAAATATAATTAAAGTACATTTACCTTTTTTCTTTGGTTTACACTATTTACAAGTTAGATAACTCAGTTAAAAAATTAAATACAATTACTATTAGAAAGAGTTTTTTTCATTCTAGAGGACTAACCATGCCCAAGAGCAGGAGTCCTCCTTTTTTTGTCTGAAAACATAAAGACAAAAAAGAATGGAGGAAACATAAATGACAAAAGAATATTACCTTTATGTCGGTGGGCAAAAAATCAAAGTAAGCGAGCAGATATACAAAGTCTACTGGCAAGAAAGAGAACATGAAAAATATTTAGAGCAGGTGGACAAGAAAAACCACTTGCTCTTTTTTTCGTCCCTAAATCATGATGGGAATTTCGAAGATAATTTAGAGGATAAAAACGTTGATGTAGAAAAAGTTGTCGCAACACAAATGATGATTGAAGCACTAAAAAGTGCTTTGTCAAAGTTAAATAGGGATGAGCGGGAAATCATAGAAAGATTATATTTCAATGATGAAACACTTCGTGCAGTAGCAAAGACTAAAAATATCTCACATCCAACTTTAATTAAAAGACGAGATAAAATTTTAGAAAAACTAAAGAAATTTATAGAAGAAATATAAATTCTGGTTACCAAAGAGGGCAAATTTTCCTTTATAAAGTGAGGGGAGTTTTGTCCTCTTTCTATTTTTAAAAAAATCTAAGTAATATTTGAACCTTAACAATTGAATAGACCAAGACAAGACATTAATCATTTTTGGAGCGTAATAACCTATCCGCCAAGATATTTCTGCTGAATAATTCGGCAAAATAAGTACTGCTAAGCTAAAAGCAAGGGAAGAAGAAAGGGAGCGATAAGTAAGAGTTTGAATATAGGGAGGGATACCCTATTCGCTATGAAGAAAATGAGGATAATGATACTTCTAAGGTTGAAGCCGGCTCATCCTGAACAGAGGCGGAGGTGAGATTCCTATGTTGCTAATCCAAGGCACTTGTCAATGTCAAAAAACTTTAAAAATATTAAAATAAATATTTTAAATATATTATTTGGAGGATTTATGATTAACGAAAATATAAAAGGTGTTCGTGTTTCTGAGAAAGCATTTCTAACATTAAAAGAAGCATCTGAATATTTTAATATTGGTCAAGATAAAGTTAGACAATTAACGGATGAAAATGATTGTGATTTTGTATTATTTAATGGAAGTAAGCGTCTTATTAAGAAAAAATTAATGGAAGAATATTTAAATAGACAGTTCTCTATTTAATCTAAAACTATATATAAAACACGCATAATGCGGTATAATAATTATAGCGTGTTCTTTTATCAAAAAAGGAGAATTTTTATGGTAAAAAGACGCAAAGATAGTAAAGGGGTTGTTTTAAAAGACGGTGAATATCAAAGGTCAAATGGCACTTATGAATTTAAGTGGCAAGACAAAATAGGTCGTAGAAAATCTATCTATGCGAAAACTTTAAAAGAATTAAGAGAAAAGGAATTAGATATTTTACGCAATACTATAGATGGAATCAACAACGAAGGAAGTAGCTTATCTGTAAATGATACTTTTAAGCTATGGACAAAGGTAAAAAGAGGTTTAAAAGATAATACCTTTAAAAATTATATCTATATGTATCAACAATTTGTCGAACCGACTTTTGGTCGTATTAAACTATCTGATATTAAAAGATCTGATGTTAGAAGTTTTTATAACAGATTAAAGGAAGATCAGGGATTGATGGTTTCTACCATAGATTGTGTTCATACTGTCTTACATCAGGTTTTAGAATTAGCAGTGGATGACGAATATATAAGATTTAATCCATCTGACAATGCTTTGAAGGAATTGAAAGTAGCTCATCGAAATGAATCTCCGAAGAAAAAAGCCATGACAATAGAAGAACAGGTGCTATTTGAAGAATATTTATCTAATAGTGATGAATATAAAAAATGGTATCCAATATTCATTGTTATGCTTTGGACGGGAATGAGAGTTGGAGAAGTCACAGGATTGCAATGGGACGATCTAGATTTTGACAATGGTCTTATAAGTGTAAATAGGACTTTGGTATATTATAGTAAAGGTAAAGGATTAAACAATAGATATGCTATTAATACACCGAAGACAGCATCAGGTAAGCGAAGTATTCCTATGGTTCAAAAAGTAAAAGATGCTTTTCTTATGGAAAGAGAGTTACAAAAGACTTTTGGAATCGAATGTTGTGATTCAATCGATGGATTTAAAGACTTTGTATTTTTAAATAGATTCGGAAAGGTTCACAATAATGGAACACTTAATAAAGCTTTAAGAAGAATTGTTAGAGATTGCAATTTAAGTATAATGGATAAAAATAAATCGAACTCTAATGATATTCTATTAGTTCCACATTTAAGCAATCACATTTTCAGACACACCTTTACTACAAGGCTTAATGAACAAAATATAAATACAAAAGCAATGCAGTCTATTCTAGGTCATTCTGATATTAGTACAACAATGGATATATATGTAGATGCAACAGAAGATTTTAAGATAGAACAGATGGGAGAATTTGAAAAAGCGATGAAATTTATATTTTAGAATTTACGACAGCTTACGACAAATTTACGACAATTTGCTAGAAATCTATAGGCACTTATAGAGAGTTAGCAAATTGTCGTAAATGGAGAAGTACCATAAAATAGACTTTTATAGAGATTTAGACAATTATCTAAGGTAGAGGGGATTTTCCCAACAATGAAGCCAGTTGGAAATAATTCTTCTAGCAATTCAAAAGATGGCGAAGATAACACAAAAGCTAAGAAATTGGACTTATCAAAAGTGAAAGTTGAACCATTATTTGAAGATTTTGTAGATTTTGACAAATTCTCGGAATCTGATTTCAGAGTAGTAAAAGTAAAATCTTGTGAAGAAGTACCAAAATCCAAGAAATTATTAAAATTTACATTGAATGACGGATCTGGAAAAGACAGAATCATATTATCAGGAATTAAAAACTACTACAGCGCAGAAGACTTAGTAGGTAAGACATTACTTGCAATCACTAACTTACCACCAAGAAAAATGATGGGTGAAGAATCTTGTGGAATGCTTTTATCTGCAATCTGCGAATATGATGGAGAAGAAGTATTGAATCTTATAATGTTAGATTCAAATATTCCAGCAGGATCAAAAATTTATTAATTAAATAAAATCCTTAGACGATAGAAATATATTCTGTCGTCTTTTTTTATTGCCATGAATTTCATATACATTTCATAAAACTTTTGTAACATATACATGTAACAAAGTTAAGGAGATATTTATGATAAAAAATGCGATTGCTTATATAACAAGAAAAAGAAATAGGACTTTGATAATACTGATAATTCTAACACTTGTCTTATCATGTTTGTATGCTTGTTTGAGCATAACGAAATCACAGAAAACACTAGAGAAATCATTGTACGAAACATCGAATTCATCTATTTCAATAACGAAAAAAGATAATAACGGATATTTTGATATAAAAGAATTTGACAAATTGAAACAGATCAAAGATATAAAAGAGGTTTCATATCATTATGAGGGATTAGCCAACGTAACAAATACTAATGTAGTTGAAAGTGATCAAAAAGTTATGCGCGAAGATTTGTCACCGAATATGAAAAACTTAGTATCGATAGATGCTATGACAGATCAAAAACGTAACACATTGTTCACAAGTAACGTATTTACTATAAAACAAGGCATGAATCTCGATAAAAATGATGACGGAAAGATATTAGTTCATGAAGAATTTGCAAAGAATAACAAGCTAAAACTTCACGACAAGATAGGTCTAAAGTTCATGAATATGAATGGAAATGGAGATACAAATAAAGAGACACAATATGAGATAGTTGGAATATTTTCAGGAAAAAAACAAGAAAAATATACAGGATTGTCTTCTGATTTCAGCGAAAACTCTATGTTTGTTAATTACAACTCAGCGCAAAATTCGTTGAATATAAAAGACGGTAACAAAATTGCCAATAAAATCTCAGTTTATACACAAAATTCAGACTTAATGGATAATGTAATAAATCAGCTGAAAAATCAAATCTCTAATTCTTCACAATACATTATCGAAAAAGATGACAATGCATTCAAAGAAGCTATTGATTCTATAAACGGTGTAAAGCACATCATACAAATGATGACATATTCCATAATGGTTGCAGGACTTGTAGTTTTATCGTTGATTTTAATATTATGGCTAAGAGAAAGAATTTACGAAATAGGAATACTTTTATCAATTGGAGTTAGCAAAGCAAAAATCATAGGACAATTCATCATGGAGCTTGTATTTGTATCCGTTCCTGCGGCAGTTTTATCATTCATTAGTGGGGATTTTATTATCAAACTAATTGCATCAGGAATAACAGAATCGGAAAATGCATCATTTACAGGTAGCCTATTAATTACTAAAATATCAGATAAATTAGAAGTGTTTATCAAAAGCTACGGATTGCTTCTATTAATAATAGCAGTTTCTGTGATTATCGCATCGATAATGATATTAATCAAAAAACCAAAACAAATATTATCACAAATAAGTTAGGAGATATAAAATGAATATTTTAGAAATCAAAAACGTATCATACAGTTATTCAAGTTCAAATGAAGAAGTTTTGTCATTAATTAACAGAGGATTTGAACAAGGAAAATTCTACGCAATCATCGGGAAATCTGGCACAGGTAAATCAACACTTTTATCTTTATTGGCTGGATTAGATTCACCAGATACAGGTCAAATTTTATTCAAAAACAACAACATCGAAGAAAAAGGACACAGTTATCATAGAAAAAACAATATATCGTTAGTTTTTCAAAACTATAACTTAATAGATTATCTGACTCCTCTTGAAAACATAAGATTAGTAAATAAAAATGCATCAGAAGATATTTTATTGGAATTAGGATTGGATAAAAGTCAAACAAGAAGAAATGTTATGAAACTTTCTGGTGGACAACAACAAAGAGTCGCGATTGCGAGAGCTTTAGTTTCAGAAGCTCCAATCATATTGGCAGATGAGCCTACTGGAAACTTGGATGATGTGACTGCTGGTGAAATTATAGATATATTGAAGCAACTTGCAATGGAAAGAAACAAATGCGTAATAGTTGTTACTCATAGTAAAGAAGTAGCAAAAGCAGCAGATATTGTTCTTGAATTAAAAGATAGAAAACTACAAGAAGTAGTTGACAATATTTAGGGAGGAAACTATGATAAAAAACGCATTTGCTTATGTAACTAGAAAAAGTCTCAAATCGATAATTATATTAATCGTAATAATGTTGATGTCAGCTTTAAGTTTGATTAGTTTATCCATCAAAGATGCCACTGACAAAGCTTCAGAAAAAACATTTGGAAATATTACCAACAGTTTTTCAATGGAAATTAACAGACAAGTAAATCCAGGAACGCCAAGAGGCGGTGGAAATGTCAAAGGACAAGACATCAAAAAAATCACAGATTCACCTGATATTGAAAGCTATGTAAAAAGAATAAATAGCGTGGCTGATTTGGATGGATTGGATATAATTGAAACACAAGAAACATTGGCTAATCAATCCCCAGAACGCGCTAAAAATTTTAAAAGCACTGTAATGTTGACTGGAGTTAATGAATCATCCAAGGAAACAAAATTTGTATCTGGAGCATACAAATTGGTAGAAGGTGAACATTTGAAAAATGACGATAAGAATAAAATTCTGATGCACAAAGATTTGGCAGCAAAAAACAATTTGAAAATAGGTGATAAATTAAAATTAAAGTCTAATTTATTTGATGCAGATAATGAAAAACAAGCCAATGAAACAGTAGAAGTTACAATTAAGGGTTTGTTTGATGGACACAACAACGGTGGCGTGAGCGCTGCTCAAGAATTGTACGAAAACACATTGATTACTGATTTGAATACGGCAGCCAAAGTATATGGTAACACTGAAGATACAGCAGTCTATCAAGACGCTACATTTTTCGTAAAGGGAAACAAAAAACTAGAAGATGTCATGAAAAATCTTTCCAAACTTGATATCAATTGGCAAGAATATAATTTAATAAAAAGTTCATCAAACTATCCAGCATTACAAGAATCAATCAGTGGAATATATGCAATAGCAGATAAATTATTTGTAGGATCACTTGCATTTGCAGGATTAGTAGTAGCTTTACTATTATTCTTATGGATGAATGCAAGGAAGAAAGAGATTGCAGTATTGTTGTCGTTAGGCATGTCCAAAGCGAAAATATTCGGACAATTTGTCACAGAATTATTGTTAGTTGCTGTACCAGCTTACATTGGTTCATTCTTCTTGGCTAGATTTGCAGGAGATAAAATTGGAAATAATATACTACAAAAAGTTACAGGAAATATCGCAGAAAAAATTGCGAAGCAATCAGCGTCAACTGGACTTGGTAGCGGTGCTGAAGTTGATGGATTCAATAAAACATTGACAAGTCTAGATATTAACATTTCATCAAAAGCCTTAGTTTATGTAGTAGTATTCATGACAATTGTGTTGCTCATATCATTGATTATTTCATCAACAAATATTCTTAGGAAAAATCCAAAAGATTTATTAATAGATACTAAGTAAAATTATCGGGGCATATGCTCCGATAATTTTGTAATTAAAATAAATATTGTATAATAAATAAAAGAGAGGAATAAATTATGAACTTACTTGTAGTAGAAGATGACAAAATGATACGTGAAGGAATTTGTGAATTTTTGTCTGAATTTGGATACAAAACATATCAAGCAGAAGACGGGAAACAAGCCATATCCATATTTGAAAATAACGAAATCAACTTAGCAATATTAGACATTCAACTTCCATACATAAATGGACTTGAAGTTCTCAAAAAAATCAGAGAAACAAGTGATATTCCAGCTATAATGTTGACTGCATTCAGTGATGAAGAATATAAAATCAACGCATTCACAAGTTTAGCAGATGGCTACATTGAAAAGCCATTCTCACTTCCTGTTCTCAAAGTTAGAATAGAATCTTTAATTAAAAAACATTATGGAAATAATGAAACATTTAATTACAAAAACACCGAAGTTAACTTCACAAGCTACACTGCAAAAATAAATGGTGAAAAAGTTGATATAAATGCCAAAGAACTAGAAATACTCAAATATATGATAGAAAATGAAGGTCAAGCACTCACTAGAATGCAAATAATCGATAGTGTATGGAAAGAAACCGATGAAATACCATTTGACAGAGTAATTGATGTTTACATAAAAGAATTGCGTAAAAAATTGCAACTAGATTGCATAGTAACCATCCGAAACGTCGGTTATAAATTGGAGAGAAAATGAAAAATTTAAAAATATTTCCGAAAATGTTCCTGCAAATATTTACAGCGTTAGCATTTACAGTTTTGTTCATACATTTTATGGTGTTTTTAATATTTCCTAAAACATATTTGGAAGATAGAAAACAAGAGATAAATAAAAAAGCAAATGAAATATCCAAGACATTAACAAATAAAGATATAGGATATGTTACACAGTCTTTGGATTTTTATTCTAATAACAACGATATTAAAGCTTACGTTAAAAATCAAAACAACGACAACGAATTAAAAATCAAAGAAATCATTGATTTTGACAAAAAAAGTGACAACAATTCACTTATAATTGAAGAACGAGATATTACAATTAACACTGGAGAGAAAATCTCACTTCAATTCGTATCAACAGCTGATATGAAAAAAGATGCCAAGAATTTGAGTCTAAGATTTCTTCCGTTTTCGCTTTTAATTTCTATGTTTTTCTCAGCAATCATTTCATTAATTTATGCTAAGTTAATCAACAATAATATACAAGAAATAAAACATATTACTGACAAGATGATGAATAGGGACAAAAACGCACTACTTGAAGTAGATTCTACCAATGAGATTGGACAGTTAAAATTGCAAATCAATGATTTGTACACTACATTGTTACATTCGATTGACGATTTGGAATCAAAAAACGAAGAAATTATCAAACTTGAAGAACTAAAATATGACTTTTTTAGAGGAGCATCACACGAACTCAAAACTCCTGTAGCGAGCCTCAAAATAATTTTGGAAAATATGAAGTATAACATAGGAAAATACAAAAACAGAGATTTGTATATAGACGAATCTCTTAAAATAATTGATGGATTGTCACATAGCATTTCACAAATACTTACATTGTCATCAATTGAAAACTTGAAAAATGACGAAGAAAATGTAGAGATTTTACCAATATTAAATGATATAATTAATAAGCAGGAAGTAATTGCAAATCAAAAACACATCACAATCGACAATCAGATTACAGATGAAAAAATTTATATAGGAAAATCGGCACTAAAAATTATACTTTCCAATGTAATTGGAAACGCTGTAAAATACACTGATGAATATGGGATAATTACCATAAAATCAGATGGAGAATGGTTTGAAGTAATTAATACTTGCGAAAAGGCAAGCGAATTAGATACCACTAAAGTGTTTGATGTGAATTGTGATTTGAATAAAGAAAACAGCAATGGACTTGGGTTGTATATCGTGGGAAATTTATTAAATAATTACAAAATCGATGCAATCATTGAAACACAAGAAGAAAACGTAACATTCAAAATCAAGTTATAAAGGAGAACAAAATGTATATTTTAGAATTGAATCAAAATGGTGAAGCGACAGAATTAGCGTTATTTGACACAATTGAAGAAGGAAGAGAATTTATCAAGAAAACAAACTGCTACGAAATCACAGAAGAAGATGGGTTTGTATATGAATATATCATTCCTGAAAAACTAGGTGAATACGTTGAACTAGAATACAATGGAAATATAATTCCAATAACCAAATTCATGTTTACAGAAGAAGGAAAAGCGGAAATATTTTGGAAAGAAATTCCGAATCTTTCAGAAAAAGGAAATGGAATAGTAGATAGTTCTACGAGAGTAGACGCTTATGTAATAGCTAACAAAGATGTGAAAACTTATATTGAAGCAAGAGAAAAATCCTACAACGAAGTAAAAAAATACTTGCAAGAAAAAGGATATGACGTAGACAGGGCTTACTTCGGATCAGAAGATGGAGAAGCAATAGTCTACAGAAAAAACGAAAAAGATGAATGGCACTTCTTAACACATATGGATCCATCATTTTTTGAAGACAAAACACCACAAGAAATAATCGACGAGATAGAAGAAGATTTAAATTAAATAGAATAAAATAGCATAGCTCTTCTTAAAGAAAATAAGAAGAGCTTTTTAATTTTTATATAATCCTTGACAAAATAATAAAAACACTCTAAAATGATAATGCAAATAATTTGCATTAATAAATTATTATTTGGAGGGTTTATGAAAAAAATTTATAGAATATTATTATTAGCTCTTATGATTGGTGTGGCATCAGGATGTACTAGACAAAACAATGATGTTAACAATCAAAAGGTTCAAGAACAAAAAGAAAAAAGTGATGACAAATCAACTGAAAAGTCAGATTCAAAGAAATTATATGTTAGTTTTTATCCGATTGAATATATGGCAAAAGAAATCGCTAAGGATAAAATTGAAGTGGTAAATGTTATGCCAAAAGGCGCTACAGTTCATGATTGGGAACCAACTGCACAAGATATTAAAAATTTATCTGATTCAAAGATGCTTATTGTTAACGGTCTTGGATTGGAAGGTTGGTTAGAAGATGTTAAATCTAGTTTAAAAAACACGGAAATAGTTGATTCATCTACAAATATTGATAAGATTAAAGCTGAAGAAGACCACGACCACGACCATGAAGAACACGACCACGACCATGACCACGAAGAAAAAGGTCACGATCATGATCACGAAGAAAAAGAACACGGACATGATCATGAACATCATCACCACGGTGAATTTGATCCACATGTTTGGATGAGTCCAAAACAAGCTAGAATTCAAATGAAAAATGTGTATGAAGCTATTATTAAATTTGACTCTGAAAACAAAGATTTCTATGAAAAGAATTACAAAGAATTAGATAAAAAGTTTGAAGAATTAGACAAAAAATACGCTGAAGTTTTGGCACCACAAAAGGACAAATATTTCATCGTGCCACATGAAGCTTTTGGATATTTAGCTAGAGATTATGAAATAAAACAAGTACCTATTGAGAGTATTAATTCAGATTCAGAACCTGATTTAAATAAGATGAAAGAATTGACTAATTTCGCAAAATCACATAAGATAAATACAGTATTTTATGAAATGGGAGAAAGCGATAAGATTGCAAATTCTTTGGCTAAGGAAATCAACGCAAAAACTGCTGGTTTGTCCACGATAGAAGCTAAGACTCAAGATATCGAAGATGGAAAGGACAATTATTTTTCATTGTTAGAGAAAAACTTGGATGCAATCTCACAAGCAAAATAATATGAATAGTATAATTAGTGTAGAAAATTTGAATTTTTCGTATAGAAACGAAAAACTATTAAGGGATATAAATTTTAATATCGAAAAGGGAGATTTCGTAGGGATAACCGGAGCTAATGGCTCCGGTAAATCTACGTTATTGAAACTTATTTTAGGATTTCTGAAAGCAGATAGTGGTGAGATTAAATTTGCCGGAGGAAGGGACAATTTTAGTTTTGGATATGTTCCTCAAAATAATCACGAAAAGAGCATTTCTTTTCCTATTACTGCATGGGAAATCGTGGCTATGAATGTAAGCGATGATGAGAATATGAAAGCTAATGAAAAAATCGAAAACGCGTTGTCTATTGTAGAAATGAAAGATAAGAAAAATTACGACTACAATAAGATGAGCGGTGGAGAACAGGAAAGAGTCATGATTGCAAAGGCGTTGGCTAACGATCCACAAATTTTGATTTTTGACGAACCTACTGCAGGACTAGATCAACGAAGCAAGGAAAATCTGTTTGATTTGTTGAAGCATTTGAATATTCATCATAATATAACGATTCTGGTGGTTACTCATGAGCTGGATTTTACTAAAGATTATTTTAACAGGATTTTTAGATTGGATAATGAATTTGTTGAGGTGAAACATGTTTGAGATGTTTTCTTATGATTTTATGAGAAGAGCTTTTATCGTGGGGATACTAGTGTCAATTATTGTTCCTTTGATAGGAACCTTTGTCGTTAACAAGAAAAACTCCATGGTAGGAGATGCTTTGAGTCACAGTTCCTTAGCTGGTGTTGCCTTGGGACTTATTTTTGGAATAAATCCTGTTATAGCGGCGATTTTCGTATGCGTGATTGCAGCTTTTGGAATAGAAATCATCAGAAAAAACTTTGCCAAGAGTTCTGATTTGTCAACTGCGATTGTGATGAGTAGCGGTATTGGACTTGCGGCGATCTTGTCAGATTTTGTTCCTGGCGCTGCGAATTTTCAATCATTTATGTTTGGATCTATTGTAGCTATTCCAGATATTGAATTGTACACAGTAATTATTGTGAGTTTTATTGTTATTGTGACTTATGTGCTGTTGTACAAAAAATTAGTGTATATTATCTTTGATGAAGATGGAGCTAGATTGTCTAATATCAACGTAGGACTTATCAATAAAATATTTACTTTTTTGATAGCTATCACTGTTGCTATTGCGTCTAGAACTGTCGGTGCACTTATGGTTTCAAGCTTGATGGTTATTCCTGTGTCTTGTGCAATAATGGTATCTCATTCTTTTAAAAGAACTGTGATTAATTCGTCTTTATTTGGAGTATTGTTTACGATTATCGGTATCAATATGTCTTATTATTTTCAATTAAAACCAGGTGGCTCAATTGTGTTGACAGGACTTTTAGTTCTGATAATTTTGATGATAGTAAATAAATTTAGAAAAAATAATTAACTGTAAACACTGCATTATGAATTGTGAATTAATTTATTTTGTGGTGTTTTTTGGTGTATAAAACGTTGTAATTTGCAATTTTTACAAGTATAATAAAAAGATAGGAGGCGATAGCATGAACAAAATGATTAAAAAAATAATGATATTAACATTGGGAACATTAATACTTACTTTTGGCTTTTTCTTTTTTATAATGCCTTTTAATTTAACTATTGGTGGAATTTCTGGTATTGCGATGAGTTTGAACGCTTTTGTTCCACAAATCCCAACGGGTATTTTTGTTATGATTATGGATACTATTTTGTATATTATAGCGTTTATAATTTTGGGAAAAAGTTTTGGGGTTTTGTCGATATATTGTTCTTTTATTTTTGCAAGTTCAACGACACTATTGGAAATTTTGCTACCAAATTTTAAACCTTTGACTGATGATATTTTGATTAATTTGATTTTTGGAATTATTATTTCCGCTGCTGGTATGGCATTGGTTATCAACCAAGGTGCATCGACTGGCGGTACGGATATTATCGCTATGATAATCAGAAAATATTTTTCAATTGATGTGGGTAAGTGTATGCTTGTAGCAGACTTTTTCGTTGTGTTACTTGGTATGTATACTTTCGGAACAAAAAGTGGAATGTATGCTATGCTTGGAATTTTCATAAACTCAATTGTCATTGACAAAGCTATCGCTGGTCTAAATACAAGGGTAAATATGATGATAACAAGCGATAAATACAAGGAAATTAACGCTTATATTATAGATCAAATTTCAAGAGGATCCACAATTTATAAAGCAGTTGGTGGTTTTTCTGATAATGAAAAATTTGTTATTAATACGATTGTTTCAAGAGGAGAGTATATTAAGATTAAAAACTACGTGAAATCTATTGATCCTAAAGCATTCGTATGTATTTCGTATGTCAGTGAAGTGGTTGGTGAAGGATTTACTTACGATCCAGTGGATAATCCAGAGCTTGAAATACTTCCTGGTGGAATGAGTTAGAATGGAGAAGAAATGTATAAATTAGGACAAAGAGAGAATTTAAAAATTGATAAGATAAATACGGAAGTTTTGTTGAAAAAAGACAACGAAAATAATTTTGTTAGAATGAATGTAGACGAACTTTCTGGAGAAAAAGTTGGCGATGTTGTAGATGTATTCATTTACAATGACAATAAAAAACTAATGGCAACGAAGAAGCAACCTAAGATTGAATTGGGTAAGATTGCAAGACTAGAAGTAAAAGATATTACTAGAATTGGTGCTTTCTTAGATTGTGGCTTAGATAAGGATATTTTGTTGCCATTTAAGGAACAAACTTCAAAATTGGTAAAAGGTCAAAAATATTTAGTGTATTTGTATATTGATAAGTCGAACAGATTGGCACTTACTATGAGAATTAAAAATTTATTGAAAAACGACAGCAACTATGTTAAGAACGATTGGGTAGAAGGCGTTATATACAACATAGTGGACGGTCTAGGAGCTTTTGTAGCTGTAGACAATAAATACGAAGGACTTATTCCTGCAAGTGAATTAACGGGCGTTGTAGACCTTGGAGAAGAAGTCAAATGTAGAGTTACAGATGTGAAGTCTGATGGAAAATTAGATTTGTCATTTTTTGAACCTGCATATAAGCATATCTCATCAGATGCTGATGTTATTATGGAAGAACTTAAAAACTCAGATGGATTTATTAATTTTAACGATAAAACAGACGCCAATAGAATTAAATCGGTATTTAATATGTCAAAATCCAGTTTCAAAAGAGCTGTTGGAAGACTATTAAAAGAAAATATGATACAATTTTATAAAGACGGAATAAAATTAACTAGTAAAGGGAGAGGTAATAATGGAAGACAACAAAGATAAAATATTAGCAGTAGTAAATGGTGAAGAAATTAAACAATCAGAAGTTGATAATTTTATTCAAGCTTTAGGTTATAGAGGAGCACAATTCAATAACGAAGAAGGAAGAAAAAGATTAACTGATGAATTAATCAATAGAAAACTTTTATTCTTTGATGCTAAGAAATCTGGCTTAGATAAAGATGAAATATATGTAAAAGAAGTTAAAAAACAATCCGAAGAATTGTTGAAGGATTTTGCTATGGCTAACATAATCAATTCTGTTAGAGTATCAGATGAAGATTTGAAGGAATATTATGAAAACCACAAAGATAATTTCAAAGTTCAACCAACATTCACAGCTTCTCACATTTTAGTTGAATCTGAAGATTTGGCTAATGAAATTAAAGAAAAAATCGATAACGATGGTGATTTTGCACAATTAGCAAAAGAGTATTCTACATGTCCATCAAAAGAACAAGGTGGAGATTTGGGAACATTCCAACAAGGTCAAATGGTTAAGGAATTTGAAAATGCTTTGATTGAAAATGAAATTGGAGATATCGTAGGACCTGTTAAAACACAATTCGGTTATCACATTATCAATATTAAAGATAAAACTGAAGGAAAAGTAAAATCTTTTGAAGAAGCTAAGAATGAAGTTAAACAAACACTATTACAATTGAGACAACAACAAGCATATATAGACGCTACAGACAAATTACAAAAAGAATACAAAATCGAAAAATTTTATTAATAACAAATGGAGAAGTTAAATGAATAATCTTAAGAAGAAGATAGTAGCTTTATGTCTAACATTTAGTATGGTATTTAGTACAGGCACTGCTGTATTTGCGAAAGAACAAGATGATAATGCAAGTCCTAAAAAAGTAGAGTCAACTATGAATAGAATTGAAGGGCGAGATAGATTTGCCGTTGCAAATAAAGTGATGGAAGATTATTATCAAAACTCTAAAAAAGTAGTGCTTGTATCAGCGATAAAATTTCCCGACAACATCAGTTCTACTGTAATGAGTCAAGGACAAATCCCGATCTTATACACTTATTCAGATAAATTAGACGCATCTACTGAAAAACTTTTAAAATCAAAAGATTTGGACGAAGTCATAATTATTGGTGGAGAAAAATCTGTTAGTAAGGCTGTTCAAAATCATATCGAAAATGATTTAAAAATAAAAGTTGTAAGATATTCTGGATACGACAGATATGCAGTTAATGCTAAAATAGTTTCTGAAAAGTTCTCTAGCAAAAATGCTGAAAAACAAAACTTGGTTGTAGCTAGTGGAGAAGTATTCGCAGATGCTATTAACGCTACTTCCTTAGCACAAAAACACAATGCACCAATATTATTAGTATCGAAAAACAAGATTTCTAGCGACACAAAAGATTATTTACAATCTTTCTATAAAGGAAATATAGGTAAAATTTTTGTAGTCGGTGGACAAAATACAGTTTCTGATAAAGTTGTTCAAGAAATCAAAGCTATTACTAATGTTAAGCCACAAAGAATTTTTGGCTCGAACAGATATATGACATCTGTCAGAGTTGCAAACGCAAGTTTTACTGCACCAACTAAAGCGATATTTGCTAGTGGTGAAGTTTTTGTAGATGCATTAGTAGCGGCACCACTTTCACAAAAGCTAAAAGCACCAATACTATTGGTTTCAAAATCATCCATTACAAGTGATGTAAAATCATATATTGGTAGTAATTCTTTTGAAGAAATGTATATTGTAGGTGGAAAAAATACAGTATCAGAAAAAGTAAAAGATTTGATTTTGGATAACAAATCAGACGAAACTATTACAACTGATCCGAAGTATCCTGGCAAGAAAGTTATTCGTAGAAAACCATTACCAGGATTAGAAAATGAACAAGAATTTCCTGTTCAAATCAGTGATGATACAATTGTAATGGTACGTGGTCATTACGATGACGAAATGGCAGATGAAATACTAAGACTTTTGAATCAATATCGCAAAGAAAATGGACTAAAAGCATTAAAACAAGATAATTCATTATCACCAGTTGCAAAAACAAGGGCAACTGAAATTGTTCATTTATTTGAACACGTTAGACCAAGAGGTGGATTGGTAACTGATATTTCTAACATCAATGGAGAAAATATCTATAATGGCCCATACACTGCAAGTGGTGCAATGGAAGCTTGGAAAAATTCTCAAGGACACAATGAAAATATGTTGAGAGAAGTGTTCACAAGAGTTAAAATAAAAGTATTCGTTACAAAAGCATATTACGAAGATTCTGATCAAACTTATGACAGATATTACGCAGTTCAAATATTTGGAATTTGATATCAGATTTTATCTAAAATTATATGATGTTATAATATTGACAAGAAATCGAAATATAAATTAAAAGAAATATTTAATTTTTGCAATTTAATAAAAAATATACGAGATTCATAATATGACCCTAACACAATATTTACAGATTATTGTAAGATTGGGGGCAGTATGAGTCTCTTTTTTTACATTAAAAATAGTGGGAAATTACGGCAGTTTGATAAAATATTATGATATTAGTGATTTTATATACGTTATTAAAATAAAATAAAACCAAGAATATAACAAAATTTAAATAAATCTGTTAAAAATCTATTGAATTACTTGCTCTTTTTTAAATTGTATTGTAAAATAATTTGGGTTTAAAATGCAATATGTATTTTACATATAAAACAACATAAAATAAGGAGTGATTTAAAGAAAATGAGTAAAACTGAAAAGAAAAAACTAGGATTAATACCAAAATTATTAATCGCGATTGGATTAGGTACTTTAGCTGGTTTGTATATGCCTCAATGGTTCGTGAAGACTGCTGTAACATTCTCATCAATGTTCGGCGCATTTCTAAACTTTGTTATTCCACTTATGATTATTGCTTTTGTAACAAAGGGAATTGCTGATCTTGGAGAGGGAGCTGGACAATTATTATTAGTAACTGTTGTAATTGCTTATGCATCTACTCTTATTGGTGGGTCATTATCATATGTTATGAGTTCAAATGTATTCCCAGCATTTATAAGTCCAGACCAAGTTTCTAAGATTCAAGCCTCAACTAAGATAGGCATGGATCCGTTTTTTGAAATTCCAATCAAACCATTTTTTGATGTAACTTCATCAATTATTTTCGCATTTATGATGGGAATTTCAATATCATGGTTAAGAAAACACGGTGAAGGAGAATATTGCTACAATTTAATCTCAGAATTTAATGACATAATCACAAAAGTATTGTCAACTGCAATTGTACCATTGTTACCTTTCTTTATTTTTGGTAATTTCTCAAAAATGGCATTCACTGGATCTGTATTTGCAGTTCTTTCAATTTTCTGGAAGATATTCTTATGTGTAATTGCACTTCACTTAATATATGTTTCTGTATTATTTATAATAAGTGGTACTTACACGAAGAAAAATCCTGTAAAGTTAATCAGAAATCAAGTAAAAGGATATTTAACAGCAATAGGAACTCAATCATCTGTTGCGACAATTCCAGTAAACTTGGAATGTGCTAAGCAAAATTCAGTAAGTAAAAGTATTAGAGATTTTGTAATTCCATTGGGAGCTACCGTTCATATGCCAGGTTCAATGATTACAATTACAGCTTGTACTTTTACAATTTTAACAATGTATGGAATGGGACATTCTTATTTACTAATGTTAAAATATATGGCAATTCTTGGGATAGCTATGGTTGCTGCTCCAGGAGCTCCAGGTGGAGCAATAATGAGTGCATTGCCATTTTTGCCAGTAGTTGGAATTCCATCTGAAGGTGAACTTGCATCATTGTTGATGACACTTTATTTGACACAGGATTCATTTGGAACTGCTGCAAATATTTCTGGAGATACTGCTATTTCAGTGGCTATCGATAAAATATTTAACAGACATATTGTAAAAAATGATGAGTATAAAGACGGTTTCAATGAAAAAGTAATAAATGAAGAAGATTTATAATAAAAAAATTTGGCTAGGCTCTGTGAGCCTAGTTTTTGTTTAGAAAATTTTTTTGATTTTTTTGATAATGAATACGAATTATTATTTATTGAATTAAATACACAGATGATATATAATGTTAAAGTAAAACATATGTTCAAGGGGTGAGTTATGGAATTTAAATTACATTCAAAATTCAAGCCAACAGGTGATCAACCACAAGCGATTGATAAACTTGCAAATGGTTTGGAAAATGGAAAAAATCATCAGATTTTAAAAGGTGTTACTGGTTCAGGTAAAACTTTTACGATGGCAAATATTATTCAAAAAGTTCAAAGACCAACTCTGGTTATAGCTCACAACAAAACTTTGGCATATCAATTGGCTAGTGAGTTTAGAGAATTTTTTCCAGAAAATGCGGTTGAATTTTTCGTTTCTTATTACGATTATTATCAGCCAGAAGCATACGTGGTTCAATCAGATACTTATATTGAAAAAGATTCAAGTATCAATGAAGAATTGGACAAGCTTCGCCACAGTGCTACGATGAGTTTATTCGAAAGAAGAGATGTAATTATAGTTTCTTCTGTATCTTGTATTTACGGTTTGGGAGATCCTATTGATTACGAAAATTTGGTTATATCTTTGCGTCCAGGAATGGAAAAAGATAGAACTGAAGTTATGAAAAAATTAATCGACATTCAATACGTTAGAAATGACATTAATTTTACCAGAGGAACTTTCAGAGTAAGAGGAGATAGCTTGGATATTTTCCCAGCATCGAGTGGAGAAAAAAGCGTTAGGATAGAATTTTTCGGTGACGAAATAGATAGAATTACTGAAATTGATGCTTTGACTGGAGAAATTGTAGGTGAAAGAAATCACGTTGCGATTTATCCTGCTAGTCACTATGCAACGACTCAGAAAAAAGTCGAAAAAGCTATCGTAACTATTGAAGAAGAATTAGAAGATAGATTAAAATATTTTAAAGACCACAATAAACTATTGGAAGCTCAAAGATTAGAGCAAAGAACTAGATACGATATAGAAATGTTAAAAGAAATGGGATTTTGTACAGGAATAGAAAACTATTCAAGACATATGTCTCAGAGAAAGCCTGGTAGCAGACCTTACACTCTTATCGACTATTTTCCAAAAGATTTCGTGACAATGATTGACGAATCACACGTTACTGTGCCACAAATCGGAGGAATGTACGAAGGAGATAGGTCCAGAAAAACTAGCTTGGTTGATTATGGGTTCAGATTGCCATCTGCATTGGACAATCGTCCTTTGAGATTCAACGAATTTGAATCGATGATGAATCAAGTAATATATGTGTCGGCAACTCCAGGAAAGTATGAAAAAGCAAAAACTAATGAGGTGGTTGAACAAATTATCAGACCAACGGGTCTATTAGATCCCAAAATTGAGGTTCGTCCCACAAAAGGACAAATCGACGATTTGGTTAGTGAAATCAATAAAACTATTGAAAAAGGTGAACGTGTTCTTATCACAACTCTTACTAAAAAGATGAGTGAAGATTTGACGCGTTATCTTGAAGATTTGGATATAAAAGTAACTTATTTGCATTCAGATATTGATACGATTGAAAGAATGGAAATCATAAGAGATTTGAGAGAAGGAAAATACGATGTACTTGTAGGAATTAACCTTCTGAGAGAGGGATTGGATTTACCAGAAGTTTCTCTGATTGCGATTTTGGATGCTGATAAGGAAGGTTTCCTACGTTCAGAGACTTCTCTTATACAAACTATAGGTAGAGCTGCTAGAAATTCAAATGGTCACGTTATAATGTACGGTGATACGATTACTAGGTCGATGGATGTGGCTATCACAGAAACTAATAGGCGTAGAGAAATACAAGAAGAATACAACGAAGAACACAACATTATTCCAACTACTATTAATAAATCTGTTAGAAAAAGAATCCAAAATACTTTCGTGGCAGAAGAAAATGAAAGTTATGATGTTAATAAAGTTACGGAATTTTCAAAGGACGAAATAGAAGTTATTATTGAAAATTTGAACACAGAAATGTTAAAAGCTGCAGAAGAATTGGATTTCGAGAGAGCTGCTACACTTAGAGATCAAATCAGGAATTTGAAAAACACTTACTAAAGGAGCAAAATGAGCAAAGATAAAATTGTTATAAAAGGTGCTAAGGAGAATAATCTAAAAAATGTTGACCTTACCATTCCTAGGAATAAAATGGTCGTGTTCACTGGATTGAGTGGGTCAGGTAAATCTTCTTTGGCATTTGACACTATATATGCGGAAGGGCAACGAAGATATGTCGAATCTTTGAGTTCTTACGCACGCCAATTTTTAGGGCAAATGGATAAACCAGATGTAGAATACATTGAAGGATTGTCGCCTTCGATTTCTATAGACCAAAAAACAACTAACAACAACCCACGTTCAACAGTGGGAACTGTTACAGAAATATACGATTATTTTAGACTACTTTTCGCAAGAGTTGGAACTGCTTATTGTCCTGTTTGCGGGAAAGAAATTGTTAGCCAAACTGTCGACCAAATTGTAGACAGTGTGAAAGAATTAGAGGAACGTTCGAGAATTCAAATTTTAAGCCCTGTTGTTAAGGGTAAAAAAGGTGAATTCAAAAAACTTTTGCAAAATTTGAGAAAAGATGGTTTCATAAGAGCTATTGTTGATGGTGAGCAAGTTGAATTAGCAGAAGATATCGAACTTGATAAAAACAAAAAACACGATATTGATGTAATTGTCGACAGAATTATAATTAAAGATGGAATTGATTCAAGGCTTACAGATTCCATAGAAACAGCTCTTAGATTGTCTGAAAATAATGTAAAAGTTGATGTTATTGGCAAAGATGTAATTTCTTATAGTACATCAATGAGCTGTCCAGACGGACATATTTCTTACCAAGAATTAGAGCCAAGAGATTTTTCGTTCAATAATCCGTTTGGAATGTGCCCTCATTGTAATGGACTTGGTTTTCATAAAAAAGTTGATGAAGATTTGGTAATTCCAAATAAAGAGTTGTCGATTTTACAAGGCGCAATAGATCCTTATCAATCTTCGAAACCAGGTGGATATTATTTCGAAATAATAAAAGCAATCGCAGATTCTTATGACTTTCCATTGGACAAACCAATTAAGGATGCTCCAAAGAAAATGATAAATGAAATCTTGAATGGATCAAAGAAAAATCTTTCATTTATTTTCGATAGTCATTTTTCTGGAAGAAAAAAATTCAACGGTAAATTTGAAGGAGTTTTGAAAAACTTAGAAGAAAGATACAACAGAAGCGCGACAGATTCTATGCATCAAAAAATTGGTGAGTATATGACTGACGTTGAATGCGATTATTGTCATGGAGCTAGATTAAAAGATGAGTATTTGTCAGTTCGCATAAATGAAAAAAATATTTATGAAATTTGTCAAATGCCTGTAAAAGATTCTCTTCAATGGTTCAAAGATTTGGAATTGGAAGAGTCCAAGAAATTTATTGGAGATGAAATATTGAAGGAAATTATCAGCAGACTTCAATTTTTGAACGATGTTGGGCTTGATTATTTAACTTTGGATAGATCTGCTTCTACTTTATCAGGTGGAGAATCTCAGAGAATTAGATTGGCAACACAAATTGGATCTGCATTGGTAGGCGTTGTGTATGTATTAGATGAACCTTCAATCGGACTTCACCAAAGAGATAATGACAAATTGATTAAAGCGCTTAGAAATTTGACGGATATTGGAAATACTTTGGTTGTAGTTGAACACGATGAAGATACGATGAAAGAATGCGATTATCTTGTTGACATCGGACCGGGAGCTGGTGTTCATGGAGGCGAAATCGTAGCTTGTGGAACTATTGATGATATTATCAAAGAAAAAAGATCCATTACAGGTAAGTATTTGTCAGGGGAACTATCAATTCCCGTTCCTGAACAAAGACGAAAACCAAATGGATATTTGGAATTTAAAGGTTGCAAAGAAAATAACCTTAAAAACATAAATGCGAAATTTGCACTTTCATGCTTCAACTGTGTTACAGGTGTTTCAGGATCTGGAAAGTCTTCATTGGTTAACGAAATTGTCTACAAGAAATTAGCCAGAGATTTGAATAATGCTAAGATGAAAAATGGTAAATTCAAATCGGCTACTGGAATTGAAAATTTGGATAAAGTTGTACAAATAGATCAATCTCCGATTGGTAGAACGCCTAGAAGTAATCCAGCGACTTATACAAAAGTATTTGATTTGATAAGAGATTTGTTTGCGTCAACACCTGAAGCAAATATGAGAGGATATCAAAAAGGAAGATTCTCATTTAACGTAAAGGGTGGAAGGTGTGAAGCTTGTAAAGGCGACGGAACTTTAAAAGTAGAAATGCACTTTTTACCAGATGTTTATGTTCCATGTGATGTTTGTAAAGGAAAAAGATACAACAGAGAAACTTTGCAAGTAAAATACAAAGGCAAAAATATCGCCGACGTGTTAGATATGACGATTGATGAAGCGTTAGAATTTTTCAGAAACTTCCCTCCTATAAAAAATAAATTGCAAACTTTACAAGATGTAGGTTTGGGCTATATTAAATTAGGACAATCTTCAACGGAATTATCCGGTGGAGAAGCTCAAAGAGTAAAACTAGCCAGTGAATTATCTAAAAAAAGTACAGGAAAAACTGTGTATATTTTAGATGAGCCAACCACGGGTCTTCATTCAGCAGATATTGACAAATTAGTTGAAGTATTGCAAAGACTTGTTGATCAAGGAAATACCGTTATTGTTATAGAACACAATCTTGATGTTATTAAGGTTTCTGATTATATTATAGATTTAGGACCTGAAGGAGGAAATGGTGGAGGACAAGTGATCTTCCAAGGAACTCCTGAAAAATTAATTAGTAAGAAAAATTCTTATACTGGTCAATATTTGGCTCCAAAATTGAATCTTTAAATTTTTGTAATAATCGCCTTCTGATTTTTAGTGTATAATAAAAGTTAAGAAGGTGATTTTTTATGTACAATATTATGGTTGTCGACGACGAAAAAGACATAGTAAAAGCCATAGAAATATATTTGAAAACAGATAATTACAATGTGTTGAAGGCTTATAATGGTTACGATGCATTAGAATTAATGGAAAAGAATAAAATAGATTTATTTTTGGTAGATATAATGATGGAAGGAATGGATGGATTAGAACTAACACAAAAAATAAGAGAAGTATCCAATGCGCCAATCATAATTTTGTCTGCAAAAAGCGAACTGAATGATAAGGTTATGGGATTGAATTTGGGTGCTGACGATTATATTACGAAACCTTTCGATGCTGTAGAATTATTGGCTAGGATAAAATCATGTTTGAGAAGATTGGAACTTAGCAAGGACAATTCTCTAAATGGAAATGTATTTTCAGCTGGAAGATTGACAATCAACGACGATAAAAAAGAAGTATTGATTGATGGTGAAGAAATAAAGTTAACTCCTTATGAGTATGGAATAATTTTACTTTTATTGAAAAACAAAGGAATAGTATTCACATCAGAAGAAATATATGAAAATGTGTGGGAAGCCCCACCTTACGATGTAAAAAAAATAGTTTCAGTCCACATATCAAGACTCAGAGAAAAAGTTGAAATCAATCCTAGAAGACCTGATTTGATTAAATCTGTATATGGAATGGGATATAAGATAGAGGACATTTAATGATAAATTGGATTAAAAAAAGTTTTCGTTCTATCGATGGTTATGTTGAAAAACAACTGGTAGATCTACTACTGTATTTTAGTTTTGGCTTCATTCTTGTATTCACTATATCATTTTTTATTGAAAATATAATTAATGTATATAATTTTTCGGTTGCCATAACGTTGATATATGCTATGTTTGCTTTCGTTTATTCAATGGTTAAAGTTGTAAGAACTATCTACAAAAAGAAGAAAAATGCTTTTTTAATATATCAATTCATAAGTAATTTCAAAGGAAAATACTACAACATTTATGTTGAGTCATTATTAACTTTGATATTTTTGATGTATACGATGGCGACTATTATGGTTTCAAACAGGAATTTGTTTGGGATTGTATTCATCGGTGCAATTTTAGCGAAAATTTACATATCAATTTTGATTAATAATCTGGGTAAAATACTGCTTAACAAAAAAGTGGAGGCTATGTATTCTGGAAAAGATATTGATGTGTTCATAGATGATGAAATTTACAAAGATTCTGTGTATCTTATAAACCATTTGCATGATTCGGTTATCAACACGATGCAAGATAAAATTAATTCAGAAAAAATGAAAACGGAGCTAATCACAAATATTTCACATGATATCAAAACGCCTTTAACTTCCATTATAAATTACGTAGATTTGCTGAATCACGAAACTGATGAATCAGAAAAGAAAAGATATATAGAAATTCTAGAATATAATGCTAAAAGATTGAAAACAATGGTAATAGATTTGATTTATGCTTCCAAAACTGGAACGGGAAATATTGATATCGAAATGGAAGTTGTGGAACTAAATGAATTAGTATTACAAGTTTACGGTCAATTTGATTCTGATTTCAATAAGATGGGATTGGAATTCGAATATATTGATAAAAGGAAAACAGTTTTGATGATGACAGATGGTGCAAAGTTATCTCGTGTAATCGAAAATATTTTTAGTAATATTGTGAAGTATTCCAAACCCAACACAAAAGTTTACGGAGAATGTGATGTAGTCAATGACAATATTATACTCAAATTCTCTAATGTATCCAAGAATAAAATTGAGGTTAGTGCAGAAGAATTGATGGGTCAATTTGTAAGAGGGGAAAGGTCTCGTCATTCTGAAGGTAGTGGACTTGGTTTATATATTGCGAAAAATTTGATAGAGTTGCTCGGGGGAACAAGTAAAATTTCAATTGATGAAGATAGATTTGTTTATGAGATTAATTTTAAAGTTACTAGAAAGAAAAAGATAGATAAATAAGAAAAAGGTTAATTTTGGAAAATTCCAAAATTAACCTTTTTTTAATTATTTCTATCATTTGACGAATCACGGTCACGATTACGTTTACGATCTCGGTCTCTATTATTTCTATCGTTTTCTTTGTCGCCGTCTTTCTTATCGTTATCTTTTTCGTCCTTGTCGTCTTTGTCCTCGTCATCTTTGTCTTCATCTTTTTTATCATCAGGTTTTAAAATATTAAAGATTGTTCTATCAGAATAACCAGGCATACTGTATTTCCAGTCTTTAGGAATAATGTTGTTATGTTCTGATGGTTTGTATGGAGGATCTCTTTTTATGAAAACTCCCCATCCTAATTCCCAAGGTGGAGTATTATCTGTAGCTAATTTTCCATCTACAACGTCAATTCTTCTAGATTCATACAAATCAGAAACTTCTGTAGGTTCTGTACCAGCTTTGTAGATTTCTTCTTTTACAATTCCACGAGGATCTCTCCAACTGTATTTGCTTGGCAATTTATTTGCCAAAGTATCGACCTTAACTCTTACGATACCGTCTGGTTCTTCAAATTTTATTGGAATTTTATCTTCCAAAGTATATCTGTTGACTGCACTCCAGATTTGTACAACTTTTTTCTGACTAATTTGAGTCATTTTCAATTGTTGATTGTCAAAGCCTAACCATGTACTAATTGTATAGTATGGGCTCATTCCGACAAACCATACGTCTTGGTAGTCGTTTGTAGTACCAGTTTTTCCACCGATATCAAAGCCATCTAGCCTAGCGTATTTTGAATAGTTGTAATCTGTAGAAGTTCTGAGTATATCTCTCATAATGTATGCGATTTGAGGGCTTACAACTTCATTTTGTTTTTGAGGATTTTCGATTATAACTTTTCCTAAACTGTCAGTAACTTTTGTAAAGGAAATAGGTTCTCTGTACTGTCCGCTATTATTGATAGCGTTGTAAGCACCTGCCATTTCTACAGGTGTAAATCCTTTAGTTAATGAACCTAGTGCCATTGCTGATGTGTTTTCATCGTTTTCTGAAGTGTTTTCAGCTGCACTTATATAGTTATCCGCTTTAGGATTTTTTGCGTTAATCAATCCAAATTTTTCTAAATAAGATTTTGATTTTTCAATTCCAATATCTTCCAAAACTTTTACGGCAGTAACGTTGATTGAATTTTCAACAGCATGTCTAAGTGAAACTAAACCTTCATAACCTTCGTACCAGTTTTGTGGCCACAATTCATGCTTTTCATTGTAGTGAGGTAAATCATCTAAGCCTGATGCAGGGGAGTACCCATTATCCAATGCAGGAGTATATACACCTAATGGTTTCATGCTAGAACCAACTTGTCTAGGAATATCGGATGCTCTGTTAGTAGTATCTTTATTATCTGAATATCTTCCACCAACTAATGCTTTGATTTGTCCAGTTGTTTTATCAACAACAACACTTGATGATTGTGGTTGTTTTATTCCATCTTTATTTATAGTGTAGAAATCCTTAGCAAAAATCAAATTGTCATTGTTGTCGTATTTGATTAAATTTGGATTTTCTTTTATATATTTGTTTGAGATTGTGATGTTACCTTCACCATCAGTATTCAAATTTTTGCTACCAATATTGATTGAAGATATTTTATGAGTTACCAAATTATTATTGTCATTTACTGAGTAATAATCTTTCAAATCCAAATAGTTTCCATATTGTTTTACTTTAATTGATTTTGAATAATTAAAAGTGACAGAACCATCTGGGTTTTTAGTATATTGTTCTGGTGAAATAAAGAACTCATCGTTGTCATTGATTATATTTTTCTTTCTAAAATAAATGACTTCATTTAAAGCGTTTGTAATGTTTCTGCCGTCATCGCTTGACCATTTTAATAAATTTGCTGATGAGCCATCTGCGATAATATCATCGACTTTTTTATCATATAATTTTTCCAAATTACTTTGCATATTCATATCAACACATGAATATATCTTTAATCCACCATTGATTAGTTTGCTTTTTGCTTCTTGTTGTGAGTATCCTTTTTCGATAAGTTTTGCAATAACTTGTTCATAGATAATATCTGAATAGTAGTTAGACAAGTTATCTACGTTTTTAATTCCCGGTTTTATATTAGCTGCGATATTTTCTTGAAGAGCTTTGTCGTATTCTTCTTTTGTGATTTTGTTGTTATCTAGCATTTTTTTAAGAACGTAATCTCTTCTGTCGATAGTTTGTTGATTGTAAACAGCTTTGTATGTTTCACCGTTTAAAGTAACTTCACCGACGATTTTTGATTGGTCTTTTACTTGACCTGGTTCAATCGCCTTGTATAACGCTAAGTTAGTAGGACTCTTCACAATTCCTGCTAAAGTAGCACATTCTGATAAAGTTAGTTCATCGATGTTTTTCTTGAAGTAAATTTCAGAAGCGGCTTGAACTCCGTAGGCATTTTGTCCCAAGAAAACAGTGTTCATATAAGTTTCCAAAAGTTTTTCTCTGCCTAGATAGTTTGTCAATTCCATTGCTAAATAAACTTCTTTGAATTTTCTGTCAAATGATCTTTCGTTAGTTAAGTACAAATTACGAGCCAATTGTTGTGCTAGAGTACTTGCTCCACGTTTCATAGAACCGGATTTTAAATTATCAAAAATAGCTGATGTGATACCGATAGGATCCACACCATTGTGTTTGTAAAATCTTTCATCTTCCACAGATGTGAAAGCATCCATCATGTATTTTGGTATCTTATCTAATTTAACAACCTCTCTATATTCAGTGGTTTTGATTTTCTCGATTAAATTTCCATCCTGATCCAAAATTTCTGATGTTTGATTCATCATATTATTTATTTCTTCTGGATTAACCTTTGGAGCTAATTGCATAGCTCGAACTCCAGCTACTCCGATTAATCCACCTACAAATGCAAATATACAAATCAAACATAATATTAAAATTTTTATGGATTTCAATATTATATTTTTATCTTTATTCATAAATTCCTCCATAAAATATATATACACTATTATACCACAAAGTGTAGATTCAACATATATTCCTAGAAATACGATGAACATTTTACTTAAGGAGAGATTATTATATAATATAAATAAAGGAGCAACAATGAAAGAAAAAACAATTTTAGTTTATTTTGAATTTAAAAACAAAAAAATAAACGATGAAGATATAAAAGAAATGGAAAGTTTGATTGAATCTTCTGGTGGTGAAGTCTGCGCAATTTCAGAAGTTAGAAAAAACTTTATTGATTCAAAATATTACATAGGAAAAGGGAAATGTCTGGAGATTAAAGATGCTGCAGAAAAAATGGACGTAACAACTTTGATATTTAATGTAGAACTATCTGGTTCAAATATAAAAAACTTGGAAGATATAACTGGACTTAAAATAGTAGACAAAACAAATTTAATTTTAGATATATTTGCAAGTAGAGCTAAAACAAAACAAAGTGTGCTACAAGTTGAACTTGCAGAATACAAATACAGACTTCCAAGATTAATTGGATTCAGAGATCACTTATCCAGAACTGGTGGTGGAATTGGAACTAGAGGTCCTGGGGAAACAAAACTTGAAGTAGATAGAAGAACTATCCAAAACAAAATTAACAATATAAAACGAGAATTAAAAAGTATCGATAAAAGCCAAGAAAACATGAGAAAACAAAGACTAAAATCTGATATAAAAATGGTGAGTATGGTTGGATACACAAATGCTGGTAAGTCTACTTTGTCCAACAAATTGGTGAATTTCTACAAAGATAAGTACACGGAAGAGTTTGAAACAGAGGATTTACTATTTAAAACACTGGATACTACTTTGAGAAAATGTACATTACCAAATAAAAAACAATGCCTTGTAATAGATACCGTTGGATTTATTAAAGATATTCCAACAGATTTAATCGAGGCATTTAAGTCAACGTTATTGGATTTGAAACATTCTGACTTGATTTTATTTATATTAGATTCTTCAAGTTCTGATTTGGACAATCAAATAACCACAACAATGAATATATTAAAAGAATTAAAAGTATTGGACAAACCAATGGTTACGTTATTTAATAAATCTGATAAAAATCCTAACATCATTTTTCCGTATAATTTAGAAAATAAAGTTAAGATATCAGCTTTTAACGATGAAGACATCGAAATGTTATTGTACAAAATTCAAGAAGAATTATATGGCAATTACAAATGTGTTAAAATGAGATTTGACTACGATCATCAGGATGTTTTGAACACAGTTTTACAAAATTTTAAATGTGAAGATGTAACATATAATAATGAAGATGTACGTCTTAAGGTTGAGATTTCTGAATCAGAGATAGAAAAATACGAGGAATTTATATATGAAAAATTATAAAAGTATTCACAAAAGCATACCTTTTTCTTTTGTAATCAACAAATCAGAATTTATTGGTAATTGTAAGTTTGTGGAATCAGAAGAAGAAGCTTTAGAATTTGTGGATAGTATAAAAACAAAATATCATGATGCAACTCACAATTGCTCTGCATATATTATAGGAGAGGACAAATTAATTCAGAGATTTGATGACGACGGTGAGCCTTCTCAAACAGCAGGGATTCCAATTCTTGAAGTAATTAAAAAAGAAGATTTGACTAATGTTTGTGTAGTTGTTACAAGATACTACGGCGGAATTAAACTTGGAGCTGGTGGTCTTATAAGAGCATACACAAAAGCTTCTAGTGAGTGTTTGAATGAGTCGGTTATTGTAGATAAGAAAATATTTAGAAATTTTCAGATGGAATTTGATTACACCAATGTTGGAAGTATTGAAAATTTTTTGATGAATAATGATATTTACGTAGCTGACAAGCAATATTTAGAAAAAGTGGTTTTTGATATTTTATTAGATGAAGATAAATACGAAGAAATAGAAAATAAGTTAATTGATTTAACAAGCGATAACATAAAGTTTACAATGATTGAATTTACTTACCAATCATCATTAAATGGTAAGTTAATATTTTAAAATGATGTAAATTGTGATAAAATTTGAGGGTGGATTAAAATGAATTACGCAAAATTATGTGAAGATATAACAAAATGGATAAAAGAAGAAGTCGAATCAGCTAATTTAAAAGGAGCGGTTTTTGGAATTAGCGGCGGAATCGACAGCGCTGTATTAGCGTGTTTGTGCAAAAAAGCTTTTGGAGATAACGCGTTAGGTTTGATTATGCCTATAAAAAGCAATCCTAAAGATGAAGAAGATGCTAGAATATTAGCAGAAGCGATTGATTTGAATTTTAAAAAAGTCGATTTGAATGATGGTTTTGATGCATTAATACAAACTTTTGAAAAAACTTCTGTAGAAATGGCAGTATCAAACATTAAGCCAAGGCTTAGAATGTTGACGTTGTACTATTATGCTCAAAATAATGGTTATATGGTATTATCCGGATCAAATCGTTCCGAATTTATGACTGGATATTTTACAAAATACGGAGACAGTGGTGCTGATCTTATGCCACTTTTGAATTTGTATAAAACAGATATTTTTGAGATGGCAAAAGTTTTGGGCGTTCCAGATGTAATTATTAATAAAAAACCTAGTGCTGGTTTGTGGGAAGGTCAAACCGATGAAGATGAGTTTGGGTTTACTTACGAAGAACTAGATAAATATTTGATGAATAATTCTGAAACTAAATCAAAAAATTTGATTGACAAAAAAATTAAACAAAGCGAACATAAAAGAAAATTTGCGAAATCATTTGAGTTCGATAGAAATAAATATTAAGGATGTGATTTTATGTCAGGACATAATAAATGGAGCAAAATAAAAAACAAAAAAGGTAGTGAAGATGCTAGAAGAGGTAAAGTATTCACAAAAATGGCAAGAGCGATAACTGTTGCTGTTAGAGAAGGTGGAGCTGATCCTGAATACAATCCTAGCTTAAAATCTGTTATAGAAAAAGCTCGTGCGGAAAATATGCCTAACGATAACATAGACAGAGCAATTAAAAAAGCGAGTGGCGACGGAGATTCTGCAAACTACGAAAACATAGTATACGAAGGATATGGTCCAGAAGGAGTTGCAGTTATAGTTGAATGTTTGACAGACAATAGAAATAGAACTGCTTCAGATGTAAGACATTATTTTGATAAATTTGGTGGAAATCTTGGACAAAATGGTTCTGTATCATTTATGTTCCAAAGAAAAGGTCTGTTATTAATTGACGCAGAATCCTTGGATGAAGAAGAAGTAATGATGGACAGCTTAGATGCTGGGGCAGAAGATTTTGAAGCTGATGATGGAATTTTTGTAATCAACACGGCTATGGAAGATTTCGCACAAGTAAGAGATACTTTATTGGATAAAGGATACAAATTTATAAAATCTGATTTGGTTTATGAACCATCAAATTACGTTAAAATTAACGACGAATCCAATGTAGATAAAATGGAAAAATTAATCGATAATCTTGAAGATAGTGATGACGTTCAACAAGTAAGTCATAACTGGGATTACGAATAAAAATGGACAGGGTAGCTTTTTCTATTTTTGGAATAGATATAATGTGGTATGGAATATTGATTACTTTAGGGGTGATTTTGGGCTATGTAGTAGCTGTAAAGTTAGCCAAATTAGAAAATATTTCAGAAAATACCATATTGGACATTTTAGTGTGGGCACTTCCTCTTGCAATTGTAGGAGCGAGGGCATATTATGTCATATTCGAATGGGATTATTATTCCAAAAATTTAGGAGAAATCATCGATATTCGCGGTGGTGGATTAGCGATTTATGGAGGAATAATTGCCGCAGTTATTACTTGTTACGTTATTTGTAAAAAGAAAAATCTTAAATTTTTGAAGTTGCTAGATATTTTTATGCCTGCGATTGCATTGGGACAAGCAATTGGTAGATGGGGTAATTTTATTAACAAAGAAGCCTATGGTACTCCAACTAATCTTCCTTGGGCAATTACAATAGATGGTGTAAAAGTTCATCCTACATTCTTATATGAATCATTAGGAGATTTTATAATATTTTTAATATTGGTGTATATATTTAAAAACAAGAAAAAATTCCATGGACAAATAACAAGTTTGTACATGGTTTTATACGGAATATTGAGATTTTTTGTAGAAGGACTCAGAACTGATAGCTTGTACATTGGAGCATTAAGAGTGAGTCAATTAGTGAGTATTGCAATTGTAATTGCAGGAATAATTTTACAAATTAAATACAAAAAGCAAGTTATTAAGTCAGATGAAAAGTAATTCATCTGGCTTTTTACAAATATAAAAGAGGTGATATATTTGTGTTCTAGATTTGAACTGAATATAAGTAAACTTGATTTATTGAAAAGATACAATAAAAAACAAATCACAAAATTTAATCCAACAACAGAAGTATTTCCTGGTCAACAAATTTTAACTTTATGTGACGAATTTGATCATATGAGGTGGGGAATAGATGTTGATTTTATGAAAAAATCTATAATAAATTCTAGAATTGAAAAGATTTATACTTCAAAGTTTTTCAAGGAAGATTTCGAATGCAGAAGATGCTTGATTCCTGCAACTGCTTTTTTTGAGTGGAATCAGAAAAACAAAGATAAGTATAGATTAACTGTTGCGAATCAACAAATATTTTCTATCGCAGGTATTTTCAGAGAATACAAAAGTGAAGAAACAAGTATAAGACATGTGAGTATGCTTACCACAGAAGCAAAAGGATTAATAGCTGAAATTCATACTAGAATGCCAATTATATTGCCGCAATCTTTTGAACAAACATATTTGCACGGAGAAAATTCCAAAGAAATACACGAGTTTTTGTTGGATAATTTTATTAACTTAGATATGGAAAATTTATCAGACAGTCAATTAACATTTTTGTAAATTTATGATATAATTTATATGAATATTGAAAAGCGAAGAAAGATAAATAATATAACAATTACAGAGAGTTAATGTGTGGTGAAAATTAACAAGTTATAACGGCAGTCTGGAGCTAATAATTCTAAGAGTGATGTTTTATCATAATTAGGGTGGAACCGCGGAAATTACATTTCGTCCCTGAAGTTTTACTTCGGGGATTTTTTATTATTCAAAAAAATGGAGGGTTTTATGAAAAACGAAGAAAAAACTATGGAGAAAATAGTAAGCTTATGTAAATCAAGGGGAATAATATTTCCTGGTAGTGAAATCTATGGAGGATTATCAAATACTTGGGACTACGGTTCATTAGGTGTTGAAATCAAAAATAATATAAAAAGAGCTTGGTGGAAAAAATTTATCCAACAAAGCCCTTACAATGTTGGTTTGGATGCAGCTATCCTTATGAATCCTCAAACTTGGGTAGTATCTGGTCATGTTGGTGGATTCTCAGACCCATTAATCGACTGTAAAGAATGTAAATCTAGGTTTAGAGCTGATAAATTAATTGAAGACTATTTCATGGATGAAAAAAATGAAGAAATAACTGGATTAGACGGAAAATCAGAACAAGAATTATTGGATATTATTGAAAAAGAAAACATCAAATGTCCTGAATGCGGTAAGCATAATTTTACTGATATCAGAAAATTCAACTTGATGTTCAAAACTTTCCAAGGTGTTACTGAAGATAACAAATCAGAAATTTATTTGAGACCTGAAACAGCACAAGGTATTTTTGTGAACTTTAAGAATGTTCAAAGAACTTCAAGAAAGAAAATTCCTTTTGGAATTGGTCAAATAGGTAAATCATTCAGAAACGAAATCACTCCGGGTAACTTTATTTTCAGAACAAGAGAATTTGAACAAATGGAACTAGAATTCTTCTGTGAACCAGGAACTGATTTGGAATGGTTCGAATATTGGAGAAACTTCTGTAAAGAATTCTTATTGAATTTGGGAATTAGAGAAGAAAACTTGAGACTTAGAGACCATGAACAAGAAGAATTATCATTCTATTCAAAAGCCACAACAGACTTTGAATATCTATTTCCATTTGGATGGGGAGAATTGTGGGGTATTGCCGATAGAACTGATTATGATTTGTCAAAACACAGTGAAGGTTCTGGAGAAAAACTAGAATATATGGATCCAACAACAAACGAAAAATATATTCCATATTGTATAGAACCATCTGTAGGTGTAGACAGAATGTTTTTAACTTTCTTATGTGATGCTTATGAAGAAGAACAATTAGAAGACAACTCTACAAGAACCGTTTTAAAAATTCATCCTGCATTAGCGGCATATAAAGTTGCAGTTCTTCCTTTAACTAAAAAATTAAATGATAAGGCAATGGAAGTTTATAATGAGTTAGCTAAGAATTTCATGACTCATTTTGATGATGCTGGTTCAATTGGTAAGAGATACAGAAGAGAAGACGAAGCAGGAACTCCATATTGTGTAACTATTGATTTTGATACTTTAGAAGATAATACCGTTACTATCAGAGATAGAGATACTATGGAACAAAAGAGAATGACAGTTGAAGAAATTATAGAATTTGTTAATAAAGAAATGGAGTTTTAATTATATGACAGAAACATTGAATCCGTTAGAAAATGCAAGATATCAAATAAAAAAAGCTTGTGATATTTTAGAATTAGATTATAGCGTTTATGAATTACTGAAAGATCCTTACAGAGTAATTGAAATAAATATTCCGGTGAAAATGGATGATGGATCAATGAAAGTGTTTAAAGGCTACAGATCACAACATAATAATGCAATGGGCCCTACAAAAGGTGGTTTGAGATTTAGAGAAGATGTTAACTTGGATGAAGTTAAAGCTTTGTCTATATGGATGACTTTTAAATGCCAAGTAACTAATCTACCTTATGGTGGAGGAAAAGGTGGAATAATTGTAGATCCATCAAAACTTTCTGAAGGTGAATTGGAAAGATTATCTAGAGGATTTGTTGATGGAATGTACAAATATTTAGGAGAAGATTTTGATATTCCAGCCCCAGATGTTAATACAAATGGGAAAATTATGAGTTGGATGGCTGATGAGTATAACAAATTAACTGGTACTAATCAAATGGGAACTTTCACTGGTAAACCAATTGAATTTGGAGGTTCCTTGGGAAGAACAGAAGCTACAGGATTTTCAGTAGCTTTAAGCGCTAAAAAAGCTGTTCTAAATTTAAATAAAAAATTAGAAGAAACAACTGTTGCGTTACAAGGATTAGGTAATGTTGGGATTTATACTTTAAAATACGTGCTTGAACATGGCATGAAAGTCAAATACATTATGGAGTATAACAAGCAAAGGGGAGTATTTGCAATTTATAAAAAAGACGGATTTAATTTTGATGAATGTTTCAAAATTTCTAAGACTAAAGAAAAAGACTTTGCTAGTATTGAAGGATGTGAAGTGATTTCTACGGAAGATTTTTTCTCAGCAGATGTAGATGTTATTATACCTGCAGCTTTGGAAAATGCAATTACAACTGAAAATGTTAATTCAATTAAAGCGAAAATCATTGTAGAAGGTGCAAATGGACCTATAACAAAGGATGCAGATGAAATCTTAAATGAAAAAAATGTAGTTATTGTTCCAGATATTTTAGCAAACTCTGGTGGAGTCACTGTATCTTATTTTGAATGGGTACAAAATAAAGCAGGATATTATTGGTCTGAGGAAGAAGTCAGAGACAAAGAATATCAATTGATTAATAAATCCTTTGATGAAATTTGGAAATTATCCGAAAAGCTTAATATAACATTAAGACAAGCTGCTTATGTACATTCAATCAAAAAGATAAGCGAAACAATGAAAATACGCGGATGGTATTAATGCAAACACAAATAGAATTTAATGATGAATTAAAACTTACTAAAATTAAACAATCATCTTTTAACCCTACCCACATTTTTGAATGTGGGCAGGCGTTTAGATGGTACAAAGAAGACGATATGTCCTATACAACTGTTGATGGTGATATGTACTGTAATGTAAGTTTGGTTGGAGATTACGTTTATATCAAAAACTGTACAGAAGATGATTACTATAAAAAATGGGAAAATTATTTTGATTTGAAAACAGATTATTCAGAAATCAAAGAAAAATTATCTTTCAATGAAACTTTAAAAAACGCCTTAGAATATGGTGATGGAATCAGAATATTAAATCAAGATAAATTTTCTACAATAATTTCATTCATAATCTCAGCAAACAATCAAATACCTAGAATTATGAAATCCGTAAATATAATTTGTGAAAATTACGGAAAATTTTTGGGAGAATTTAACGGTAGAAAATTATATTCTTTTCCTAAGCCTGAAGATTTAGCAAAAGTACCAGTGGAAGAAATGAGAGAAGTGTGCCGTGTTGGATTCAGAGATAAAAGAATTGTAGATGTGGCAAAAATGGTCGCGAATAATGAGTTTGATATTTTGGAAATAGATAACTTATCAAACGAAGAATTAAGAAAAGAATTAATTAAACTTCCAGGAGTAGGACCAAAAGTTGCTGATTGTATAATGCTTTTTTCATACAACAGACATAATACATTTCCAGTTGATGTGTGGATTAAACGAGTTATGGAATATTTGTTTATTAAAGAAGATACAAATAAAAATTTAATTGCAAAATACGCGGACGATTTATTCGGAGATTATGCTGGATATGCACAGCAATATTTATTCTACTATGGAAGAGAAAATACTATCGGAAAATAACTTTGAGAATTTCATCATAGAAAATAGAATTAAAGCGAGAAATATCAAAATAAATTGAGTTATTTGCTTTTAAATGCTAATAAATACGTTTGATTAAAACAAAAACGTGGTTTATTATATAAGAGGATTAACACTCAACAGGTTAGAGTGCTAACAAAAGATTCTGAAGGAGGATATCATGAATTTAAAACCTATTGGTGATAGATTAGTATTAAAAAAACAAGAAAAAGAAGAAGAAAAAACATTCTCTGGAATAGTTCTCCCATCTTCAGCTAAAGAAGCTCCTGTTTATGCAGAAGTTTTAGCTATTGGATCTGAAGTAGAAGAAGATGAAAAAATGAAAGGCAATATTAAAGTTGGAGATAAAGTTATATACTCAAAATACGCTGGAACAGAAATAAAACTAGAAGACACAGAATATATCTTAGTTAAATATGAAGATATTCTAGCAGTTGTAGAATAGGAGGATAAATTTTATGGCAAAACAAATCAAATTTTCAGACGATGCTCGTAAAAGCATGGTAGAAGGTATTAATAAATTATCAGATACAGTTAAAGTAACATTGGGACCTAAAGGTCGTAACGTAGTTTTGGATAAAGAATACGGCGCACCATTGATTACAAATGACGGTGTTTCAATTGCAAGAGAAATTGAACTTGAAGATGAATACGAAAACATGGGTGCACAATTAGTAAAAGAAGTTGCTACTAAAACTAATGATGTAGCAGGTGATGGTACCACTACTGCAACACTTTTAGCACAAGCAATTATTAGAGAAGGTTTGAAGAACTTAGCGGCTGGTGCTAATCCAATTGTTTTACAAAAAGGTATCAGAAAAGCTGTTGAAAAATCTGTGGAAGCTATTAAAGCAAGAAGTCACAGTGTTACTACAAAAGAAGAAATTGCAAATGTTGGTAGCGTATCAGCAGCTGATGAAACTATTGGTAAACTAATTGCAGAAGCTATGGAAAAAGTTGGAAATAATGGTGTAATTACTGTTGAAGAATCAAAATCTATGGGAACTACATTAAATGTTGTAGAAGGTATGGAATTCGATAGAGGATATGTATCTCCTTACATGGTTTCTGATTCAGATAAAATGGTAGCAGCAATGGAAGATCCATTCATTTTAGTTACTGACAGAAAAATTACAAATATTCAAGATATATTACCATTGTTAGAACAAGTTGTTCAACAAGGTAAGCCATTATTTATAATTGCAGAAGATGTTGAAGGTGAAGCATTAGCAACTTTAGTTTTAAATAAAATCAGAGGAACATTCAACTGTGTAGCAGTGAAGGCACCAGGCTTTGGGGATAGAAGAAAAGAAATGCTTGAAGATATATGTATTTTAACTGGAGCTCAATTGATCACAGAAGATTTGGGAATCGAATTGAAAGATGCATCTTTTGACATGCTAGGAAGAGCAAGAAAAGTTAATGTATCAAAAGACAAGACTACTATTGTTGACGGAAATGGTGAACAATCTAAGATTGAAGAAAGAATTAACCAAATTCAAAACAGAATTCCTGAAACTGATTCTGAATATGATAGAGAAAAACTTCAAGAAAGATTAGCGAAATTATCTGGTGGAGTTGCTGTGATTGAAGTTGGAGCAGCTACAGAAACAGAATTAAAAGAAAGAAAATTGAGAATAGAAGATGCACTTGCAGCTACCAGAGCGGCAGTTGAAGAAGGCATTGTAGCTGGTGGTGGAACAGTTCTATTGGATGTTCTTGAAGAAGTTGAAAAACTTGTCGATGAAGTTGAAGGCGATGAAAAAACAGGAGTTAAAATAATTCTAAAAGCGTTAGAAGAACCTGTAAAACAAATCGCAATTAATGCCGGAATCGACGGGTCTGTTATAGTTGAAAATGTTAAAAACAAAGACAAAGGAATTGGATTTGATGCATACAAAGGTGAATATGTAGATATGTTAAAAGCTGGTATTGTAGATCCAACAAAAGTAACATTATCTGCATTACAAAATGCAGCATCTGTTGCAAGTTTATTATTAACTACAGAAGCAGCAGTCGTTTCAATAAAAGAAGACGAACCAGCTATGCCTCAACCAGGTCCTGGAGCGTATATGTAGACAAATCAAAGGTGAGGATATATTCCTCATCTTTTTTAATGCAATGAATTAAAAATGTTAGTTGAAAATGAATATCGGGTATATATAAGATAAGTTGGTGAGATAATGAATAATTACGATTTAATAAATGAAGTGCTTGGCAAAACAAGTGAAGAAATACAAAAAATGAGTCCAATCAATATTTTATTGGTTGGGAAAACTGGAGTTGGTAAATCAACGTTAATTAATGGAATGTTTAGAGATAATTTGGTGGAGACAGGTGTAGGAAAGCCTGTCACTAAATATTTGCAAAAAATTACTAAGGAAAATATTCCTATTAATTTATACGACACTCAAGGACTCGAACTAAACTCACAAAATCAAAGAGAAGTTCTTACAGAAATAACAACTTTATTAAAAAATTTAAAACGTCAAGGTGAAAAAAATAGAATTCATTTGATATATTATTGTATTAACTCAAATGGATCTAGGATAGAAGATTCTGAAATAGCTCTTATTAATTCCTTAAAACAATTTGCACCAGTAATTATAGTCTTAACACAATCTCTAGGAGAAAATTCTGAAAAATTAAAAGACTATATTCAGAATTTGAATTTAGATGTGGCAGATGTTATAGAAATACTTGCAAAACCATATCGCATTAACGATATGGTTATTGAAGAAAAAGGGTTAAAAGAGCTGATGACTAAAAGTTTCGAACTTTTAGATGAGGAAATTAAAAATTCTTTTATTAATGCCCAACATGTCGACATTGATTTAAAAGCAAAAACGGCAAGACGTTGGGCAAAAAGATATATAAAAACAGCTTTTGGTATTGGATTTGTTCCTATACCTTTCTCAGATGCCTCCATTTTAGTGCCTATGCAAATTGGAATGATAGCTCATATTAATTCTATATTTGGAATATCGATGGATAAACAAAGAGTTGCTTCAATCATAGCGGCGATTGGAGGAACTGGGGGAGCTACTTTTGCGGGAAGATTCATAGTAACGAATGCGTTGAAGTTTATTCCAGGAGTAGGTAGCTTAGCTGGTGGATTAATATCTGCAGCGACTGCATCTATAATGACCACGGCGTTAGCGATGAGTTATATAGAAGTTTTGAGTTATATTGCTAAAAGAGAAAAATTGGGAATTAATATGGATTTTTCTGAAATTGAAAAATTAATGCAAAAAACTTACACAGAATATTTGAAGAATAGGAAGAAGAAAGACGATGAATGATTTAACTAAAAAAGATTTTATTGAAAAATACAAAGATGGAAAATTTGATTTTGCAGTTCAAAATACTTGCAGAGCTGTTGAATACGCAAAGCTTGAAGACTGTTTTAATGTAGCTGAAAGAAATAGAGAACCATCTGATATCATTATCTATGAAGATGATGATATGATTGACTATTTTCACTTTGATGGATTAAAATATCAAGATTAAAAAACACATAAGTGTGGTATAATAATAATTACAGAGTAGGGTTGATGCGTTTAGTGTAATGGGATAGGGAGTTGCCCATTAACGAAATTATTGCGATATCAATGCCGCTTCCGCTGATAATATGAATTAGTGGGAGCATTATCTTTGAAACAAAGGATAATGCTTTTTTTGTGGAGCACTCTCGGGTGCTCTTATATTTTTATAAATGAGAGGGATTTAAATGGATAAAGAAAAAATTGAACAAGCAGTATCGATGATAATAGAAGCTATTGGTGAAGATCCAAACAGAGAAGGATTATTGGAAACACCTCAAAGAGTAGCTAGAATGTACGAAGAAATATTTAGTGGATTAAATCAAAATGCAAAACTACATTTGTCAAAATCTTTTGAAATAGTTGATGACAATATGGTAATAGAAAAGGACATTCCTTTCTATTCTATGTGTGAACATCATTTACTACCATTCTGGGGAAAAGTTAATATTGCTTATATTCCTGATAAAAGAGTTGCTGGTTTATCAAAATTAGCTAGAACTGTTGACGTGTATTCAAAAAAACCACAATTACAAGAACGTTTAAATATCGAAATAGCTGATGCATTAATGGAATATTTAAATTGTAAAGGATGTTTGGTCACTATTGAAGCTGAACACATGTGCATGAATATGAGAGGAGTTAAAAAACCAGGTACTTCAACAATGACTTCAGTAGCAAGAGGAGCTTTTGAAGAAGATTTGGATTTGAAAAACGAAGCATACAGATTAATGGGATTATAATGAAAAATACCGACATTGTCCTTAAGCACAAATTATTTAATAAAAAAATAAATAAAATTGAAGATGATGAGAAAACTCGTGTGTTTTGCAAACATGATTTCTCTCATCTTATGGATGTAGCAAGAATCTGCTATATTATAAACTTAGAAGAGAATCTGAATATTGATAAGGATTTAATATATGTTACTGCGCTTTTGCATGATTTGGGAAGAGCTGACGAAGTAGATACAGGAATCAATCACAGTATATTATCACAAGAAATTGCACAAGAAATTTTGAAAGATTTAGATTTTAATGATGAGTCAAAAAAACGAATAATTAGTGCGATTAAACATCATAGAACTAATGAAGAAAACGACGACAGATTTATAGAGATTTTTTACAAAGCAGACAAGCTATCGAGGATGTGTTTCAGATGTCCTGCTAGAAGTATTTGTAATTGGCCAGAAGAAAAGAAAAATAAAACAGTTATTTATTGAAAGGATACAATATGTTAATTAGAAACAAAGAATTTGATTTTAAAAACGATGCTTATATAATGGGAATTTTGAATGTCACACCAGATTCTTTTTCAGACGGAGGAAAATGGAATGAAGTTGACAGAGCTGTGAAACATGTCGAAGATATGATAGACGAAGGAGCTAGTATCATTGATATTGGTGCTGAATCCACAAGACCAGGACACACTCCTGTATCTTCTGAAGAAGAACTTGAAAGAGTAATTCCTATAATTAGAAAAATAAGAGAAAATTTTGATATTCCAATTTCTTTGGACACTTACAAATCTAATACTTTAAGAGAAGTTGTGAAAGAAGGGGCAGATATTTTAAATGATGTCTGGGGATTGAAATCAGATCCAGAAATGTCTAAAACTGCTAAGGAACTAGATATTCCTGTAATATTGATGCACAATAAAGATAATAATAATTACAATGATTTAATGAAGGACTTAAACAGAGAAACATTAGAATCTGTTGAATTAGCAAAAAAAGCGGGAATCAAAGATGAATTAATTATATTGGATCCGGGAGTTGGATTTGCACTTGATTACGAAAAAGATTTAACCGTTGTAAACAGAATCAAAGAATTTGTCGATTTGGGATATCCTGTTTTATTGGGAACAAGTAGAAAAAGATTTATTGGTAAAGCTATGGGAATAGATGTAGCTACTGAAAGAGATTTTGGAACAGCTATAACTACTGCTATTGGTGTAATGAATGGATGTTCAATTTTTAGAGTTCACAATGTAAAAGAAAGTTATGATGCTATGAGAATGGCTTTGGCTATAAAAAGAGAAGGAAAATAATGGACTACCTATTAGTAAAAGATTTGGAAATATACGCTAACCATGGAGTATTTCAATCTGAAAAAGAATTGGGACAAAAATTTTTGGTGACATTAAAAATGGGATACAACATGAAAAAAGGCGCAACTTCTAATAATTTAGAAGATTCAATACACTATGGGGTTTTGAGTAAAGAAATTTACGATTATTTTCGTTCAGAATCGATAGATTTAATAGAAACAGTAGCTTATAAATTGGTTGAGTTTATATTTGAAAAATACAAAATCGTACAAGAACTTACTGTAGAAATTAAAAAACCATGGGCTCCAATAAATTTGCCGCTTGATACTGTAAAAGTGACAATTAATAGAAAAAAAAGAAGATATTTTTTGGGAATAGGATCCAACATTGGAGATAAACAAGAATATGTTAATTCTGCTATTGATAGATTGAAAAACACAAATAGTATTGAATTAAAAAACGTGTCTGAAATGTACACTACAAAAGCTTGGGGAAAAACTGATCAGGAAGATTTTCTCAATTGTGCCGTTGAAATAGAATCATACGAAGAGCCTGAAGATTTGCTGAAAATAACTCAACAAATTGAGTTGGATCTTGGCAGAGAAAGACACGAAAAATGGGGACCTAGAACTATAGATATAGATATTTTATTTTGCGATGGAGAAATAATATATACTGATGATTTGAAAGTTCCTCATCCTTATGTTCAAGATAGAAAATTTGTGTTGGAACCTTTGAATGATTTTGCACAATTTTTTGTACATCCTGTTCTAAATAAAACATTAAAACAATTGCTAAGTGAATTAGAAAATAGTTAATTTTTAAAATATAAATATCATAATAAACAAAGTCAAGCATAAAAAAATGCTTGGCTTTTTCTTATTCAAATTAATTGCAGAATTATTGAAATTAAAATATTTTTTTGATATAATTATATTAATAACAATGAATGGAGTGATAATATGGCAAGGGCAAGAGTATCATTAGCTGTTGTTAAGAGACTTCCAAAATATTACAGATATTTAGGAATGATCGAGCAAAAGGGAATAATAAGAGTATCAAGTCAAGAATTGAGCAGCATTACAGGTTTAACTGCTTCTCAAATTAGGCAAGATTTAAATCATTTCGGTGGTTTTGGTCAACAAGGATACGGATACAACGTTGAAGAATTGAAATCAGAAATTGAAAAAATTATGGGAATAAACAAATCTTACAAAGCAATCATTTTGGGTTGTGGAAATATTGGAAAAGCCATAATGAACTATAAAGGTTTTAAATCTTCAGGTTTTAATATTGTTGATGTATTTGACCATGGTAAAAAGGTGGGTACAAAAATTTCAGATTATGAAATCAAAGATATTGATAAAATTGAAGAGTATCTAAAAGAAAAGAAACCAGAAATAGCTGTTATTGCCCTACCAACAGATGTAGCTCAAGATGTTTGTGATAAGCTAGTTGATGGTGGCATAAAAGGTATTTGGAATTTTGCTTCATTGGATTTGAAATTACCAAAAAATGTTGTATTGGAAAATGTACATCTTGATGAAAGTCTGTACACATTAACATACTACATGAATAATTTGGCAGATTATCCAGGAACTAAAAATTAATTATATTCGGCGTTTTATAACGCCGTTTTTTATTGTAACGAATGTTACAATATTTTTTACGCTTTTATAATATAATTGTTGTATAAAAGGAGTGATAATATGGATAGTATTTTAGTTTTAGAAAAAGAACACGAAAATATAAGTAAAATAATAGGTTTAATGAAAGAAAAGTCAATTGAATTTATAAATAATAAGGATATAAATGTTGAATTCGTAGAATTATTGATTTATATTTTAAAAGAATACGCAGATAAATTTCACCACAGAAAAGAAGAAGAAATTTTGTTTAAAAAGATGAAAGAAGATTTGGGTAGAATTGGTGAAGTTATGGTTTTGAATGGAATGTTAGTAGAACACGAAATAGCAAGAGGTATAATTTTTGACCTTGGTCAAAGTATTAAAGAATACGAAAAAGAAAGATCGGATGAGAATTTTGTTGAAGTAATAGGAAATCTAATGGGATACAGAAGACATTTACAAAAACACATTGAAAAAGAAAATACAGTGGTGTATCCTTATGGAAAGAACAATCTATCTGATGAGAGATTAAAAGAAGTTGAAGATGAAACTATAAAATTTTTAGAAGAAAATAAAGAAGTTCATAATAATTTGATGGAGAAAATTGACAAATTATTTAATATGTAATGTATGAGAGGAATTAGGTAATAATTCCTTTTTTATTTGCATAAAATGTAATATTATTGTAACAAATACACACCTTTCATTTATGTTATAATCTTATGTGGAAGGTGTTTTATGAAAATATTAATAACCACAGATACATACAGACCGACAATAAATGGAGTTGTAACATCGATTGAATCTTTAAAGAAAGCTTTAGATAGATTGGGACACGATGTTAGGATTTTAACTTTTTCAGATAGTTTTAATTCAAAACAAGAAGACGACATTTATTATATGGGCTCTTTAGGAGCTGGAAAATTTTATCCAGACGCTAGAATGAATAAGTTATTTTATAATAGATTTTATGAAGATATTATGGATTGGAAACCAGATATAGTTCATTCACAAACAGAATTCACTATGTTTATCCAAGCAAAAAAGATTGCGAAGGATTTGGATATTCCACTTTTGCATACTTACCACACTGTTTACGAGGATTACACTCATTATTTTTCTTTGAATAAAAAGATTGGCAAGGAACTTGCAAAACAATTTACGAAACAAATTATTAAAACTACTGACGGTGTAGTAGTTCCAACTAATAAAATATATAATTTGCTTACAGAATACAATATACACGAAGATATATATGTGGCACCAACTGGAATTAATGTTCATAAGTTATCTGAATGTGACGATTTTGATATACGAAGTGGCTATAAAATTCCTGAAGATAAGCATATATTATTATTTCTAGGAAGAATAGGTAAAGAAAAAAATATCACCGAAATTCTTCAGTATCTTGAAAACATTGATAGAGATGATATTGTGTTCATTATTGCAGGTGCAGGACCATTTCTTTCGGAATTAAAAGATATTTGTTCAAATTCAAAAATAAGAGATAGATTGATATTTACAGGAATGATTGATTCCTCAAAAGTAGGAAACTTTTACTCCAAAGCAGATGTATTCGTATCTGCATCGACATCCGAAACACAAGGATTAACATTTATTGAGTCAATGGCATGTTCTACACCAATAATTTGTAGGCACGATGACTGCTTGGACGGGGTGTTGATTGAAGGTAAAACAGGATTCGGTTACGATACAGAAGAAGAATTTATTTATTATCTAAATCAAATTTTGGACAATAAAAAACTTAGAGATAAAATGGGTAAAAATTGTAAACAATTAGTAGATGAAAACTATACAGAAGATTCATTTGCAAATAAAATTGAGCAGATATATACAAAGGTAATTGAAAATCATGCAAAATCTGTTCAATAAGATACTCGAGGCTGACAACAAAAAATTTCAGATTATTATCCATGTTCTAAATGCACTTGGAATATTACTAAGTATATGCGTTATGATTTACGCATGGAAAACAGGAATACTTAAAGATATCGATAAGTTTCAAGAATTTATGAATCAGTTTGGGAAATTAGCTGCTCTGATATTTATCTTATTTCAGATTATGCAAGTCATTATCCCAATAATTCCTGGTGGTATAACTTGTCTCGGGGGAGTAATCTTATTCGGATCATGGATGGGATTTGTATACAACTATGTAAGTATTTGTATAGGGTCAATAATTGTATTTTTTATTGGTAGAAAATACGGTACGCCATTGATTATAGCAATTTTTGGAGAAAGGGCATATAACAAATACATCAAAATTCTTACCAAAAAGAACAGATTTGATCATGTATTTGCGGCTTTGATATTTTTTCCAATTGCACCAGATGATATGCTATGTTACATAGCTGGAACAACAAAAATGAAATTCCAAAAATATTTCTGGATAATTATATTAGGAAAGCCTATGTCTATAGCTCTTTATTCATTAGGATTAGAAGTATTATTTAAGAAACTAGTATTAAGGATTTAAGAATAAATGAAAATTTTGATATATAAAGGAGATTATGATTTAGTAAAGCAAAGTGGAGTAGGTCAAGCGATTGAACACCAGGAAAAAGCTTTGAAACTAAATAATATTGACTACACAACCGATGAAACTGACGATTATGATATTGTTCATATAAATACTATAATGCCAAAATCAAAAAAATTCGGACGAAAAGCAAAGAAACAAGGTAAGAAAGTTATTTATTATGGACATTCCACGATGGAAGATTTTAGAAATTCTTTTCGTGGAGCGAATTTATTGAGCAGACTTTTTAAAAAATGGATTATTAGTTGCTACGATATAGGAGATATTATTATAACTCCATCACAATATTCGAAAAACATACTTGAAGGATATGGAATCAATAAGAAAATATACAGCCTATCGAATGGTATTGACCTTGATAAATTTAAGGGCGACAAAGATAGCAGAAAGAGATTTCGAGATAAGTATAATTTGAAAGATGATGATAAAGTTATTATTTCTGTAGGTCATTTGATGAAGAGAAAGGGTCTGGATGATTTTATAGAAGTTGCAAGGAAGCTTCCGCAGTACAAATTTATTTGGTTTGGTCACACTAATCCTAAACTATTGACTACTCATATTAAAAAAGCAATAAAAAATAAGCCGGATAATGTAATTATGGCTGGATATGTTGATCAAAAAGAACTGGTAGATTGTTATCGAGGGAGTGATTTGTTCCTATTTATGACCAGAGAAGAGACAGAAGGAATTGTACTATTAGAGGCTTTCGCTTCTAAAATAAAAGTTTTGGTAAGAGACATTAAGATTTACGAAAATATGTTTACTGATGGTAAAGAAGTTATCAAAGCAAAAACCAATGATGAGTTTAAAAACAAAATTGTTAATATAATAAATGGCAAATATTCTACTGTTGAAGAAGCGTATAGATATGTTAAAGAACGAAGTGTTCAGAAAATTGGAGAAAAATTGAAAAGCATTTATTTAAAATTAGAAGATGCTTAAGATTTAGTGACATCTTAATCTCACAAAAATATATTATATATAAATGTTTTGTTTAATATTTACATTTATTTACAAAAGAGTTTTTTAGCGTTATAATTATATATATAAAACACAAGGTGGTGAGGTTATGCAAATTACAGATGTTAGAGTTAAAATACTAAATATTGATAACAGATTAAAAGCAATTGCTTCTGTTACTTTTGATGACGAAATAGTAATTCATGACATCAAAGTTATAGAAGGTGAAGAGGGGTTATTCTTAGCTATGCCTAGTAGAAAAATCGGTAATAATAAATATCGTGACATAGCTCATCCAATTAGTTCTCCAGCCAGAGAAAAAATTGAAGTAGCAGTTATCAATAAATACAATGAAGAATTTGAAAAGCAATCTTCTGAAGAAACTGAGCCAGTGACTGAAGAAAATATAGAAACTGCAGAAAATGAATAGTACAAAAAGCATCTATTAAGGTGCTTTTTTTAGTGCTTAAATTATCCGATTCAAATTATTTTACATATTTCGTATGTTTGATATAATAATAAAATATGGTTAATTTTGAATAAAGGAGATATTTATGGAATTAAAAGTACCGAAAGGATACAAATCCTCTTTGGATTTATTAGAAACACAGAAAGCTATTAAAATTATCAAAGATTTTTTTCAATATAGGTTGTCTGAGACTTTAAATTTGACTAGAGTTTCTGCTCCGTTATTTGTTAGAGCTAATACTGGAATTAATGACAACTTAAATGGCATTGAAAAACCTGTAGGTTTTGAATTCTTGGAAGACGGTTCAATGAGTAGGTTGGAAATCGTACAATCACTTGCAAAATGGAAGAGAATAGCATTAAAAAACTACGAGATCCCAGTAGGAGAAGGGATTTATACGGACATGAATGCTATCAGACCTTCAGAAGTTTGTGATAACACACATTCATTGTATGTGGATCAGTGGGATTGGGAAAAAGTAATTTCAAAAGAAGACAGAAATGTAGAATTTTTAAAAGATACAGTAAGAAATATATATCAATGTTTCTTAGACACTCAAACAATGTTGATTAATTCTTATGATGATTACAAAAAAATACTTAGAGATGAAATTACTTTTGTAACTACTGAAGAGTTAGAAGAAATGTATCCGGATAATACTTCAGATGAAAGAGAAACTTTGATTACTAAAAAATACGGTTCTGTGTTTTTAATTGGAATTGGTGATTCTTTAAAATCGGGTAAATCTCATTCTGACAGATCTCCCGATTACGACGACTGGAGCTTAAATGGAGATATATTAGTTTATAATCCTGTTTTAAACAATTGCCTTGAATTAAGCTCTATGGGAATTAGAGTTGATAAGGATAGATTGATTTATCAATTAGACAAAAAACAAAATAATGATAGAAAAAATTTAGAATATCATCAAATGCTACTTAATGATGCACTTCCTCAATCTATAGGCGGGGGTATTGGTCAATCTAGAATTTGTATGTTCTTCTTACAAAAAGCACATATAGGAGAAGTTCAATCATCAATTTGGCCTAAAAATATGCTTGATGAATGTGATAAATTGGGAATTAAATTATTATAATTTAGAGTTATAAAATTAGTTTTACAAAAGAGTTATTTATTTGAATAAATAAGTAACTCTTTTTTTGTAAAATGTTCAATAATTTGTTTTACTTTTAAATTCTTTTGTAGTATGATTTGTTTATGAAACATTTAAAAAAATATTTAGAAGACAATCCGCCATTGGTGTTGATTCTAAGTTTTATTTTTTTGATTATAGTAGGATCGTTATTATTGTCACTACCTATAAGTCAAAATGCAACAAAAGTTCCATACATTGATTGTCTGTTTACAGCAACATCTTCTGTATGCGTAACAGGTTTGGTTACTGTTGCTACATATAGCACATGGAGCGCTTTAGGAAAACTAATTATTATCATTTTAATCCAAATGGGCGGACTTGGTTTTATGACATTTGCAACTTTGATTGCACTTGTCATGGGAAGAAGAATTACTTTAAAAGATAGATTAATTATTAAAGAACAAACAAATAGTATTGATATGCAGGGAATGGTAAAACTAATTAGATATATACTGATATCTACTTTTTCCATAGAAACAATTGGTGCTTTTTTACTGATGACGAAATTTATACCAATGTATGGATTGAAGGGAATATTTTATAGTTTCTTCCATTCAATTTCAGCTTTTTGTAATGCAGGATTTGATATTCTAGGACCTAATTCTCTAATTGATATAAATACTAATTTTTTTATTATGCTAGTAATTGGACTTTTAATAGTAATAGGTGGTATTGGTTTTAATGTAATACTTGATGTGTTGCACAATGGTTTTGATTTTCAAAAATATTCATTGCATTCAAAAATTGTACTTACAACGACTGTATTGATGTTATCCATAACATCAGTTTTAATTTTAGCTATGGAATTTTTGAATCCTGAAACTATTGGCAATTTAAGCTTGGCAGACAAGATATCTAATTCTGTTTTTCAAGCTGTGACTTTAAGGACAGCCGGTTTTGCTTCAATTGATCAATCAAAATTATTGGACAGTTCAAGTGTTTTGTCTATATTGAATATGTTTATTGGTGGATCTCCAGCAGGTACTGCAGGAGGTATTAAAACGACAACTTTTGCACTGTTAATTATTGTGGCATTGAGTGAAATCAAAGGTCAAGAAGATGTAGAAGTATTCAACCGTAGAATTAGATTTTCTCAAGTAAAAAAAGCTTTAGCTATAATTACTTTATCAATGGTTTGGGTGATTTTTGTTACATTTGCAATTTTAGTTATAGATAAAGCAAAATATTTAGATGTAGTTTACGAAGTAGTAAGCGCATTTGGTACAGTTGGTTTAACTCGAAGTTTAACTCCGACTTTAAATATTATTTCAAAGATTTTGATAATTTCCACTATGTATATAGGTAGAGTGGGATCATTAACTATTTTATTTGCGTTGTCTAATACGAAAAACAAAAAAGCTTACAAAGAAGCTCATGAAAATATTATAATAGGTTAGGTTTTAAATATGAAACAATTTGTAGTAGTTGGCTGTGGTAGATTTGGTAGAGCATGTGCTATTGAATTATCCAATACTGGCCACGAAGTATTATTAATAGATAATAATGAAGATACTGTAGATGAAATGAGTCGTATTGTAACTCACGCAGTGTATATTGAACATTTGACGGAAAATTCATTGAGTTCAGTCGGTGTTGGAAATTTCGATGTGGCGATAGTTGCTATATCTTCAAATTTTGAAGCATCAATTCTATCTACTGTAGTTTGTAAAAAATTAGGGGTAAAAAAAGTAATCACAAAAGCTAAAGATACTCTTCACGGTAATATTTTACTTAAGGTTGGAGCAGATAGAGCAATAATTCCAGAAAATGATTCAGCGGTAAGACTTGCTAAGAGTTTAATAAGTGATCAAATCTTCGACTATATTGAATTTACTGATGATTATTCAATTGCAGAGATTACTCCCAAAAAAGAATGGATAGGAAAGAACTTCATTGATATTGGTATGAGAAGTAAATACGGCATTAACGTTGTTGCTGTTAAGAATAATGGAGAAATGAATATCAATCCTTCACCAGAATATACAGTAAAGTTTGAAGATTACTTGATAGTAATTGGATCAAATAAAGATTTGGACAAAATTACTGAAACAGGTGATAAAGATGATAACCTCTACTTCAAATAAAATATACAAACACGTAAAATCACTTTATAAGAAAAAATATAGGTACAAGTATAACGAATTTGTAATAGAAGGTTATAAGCTTTATGAAGAAGCGATTAAATCAAATTTAAATATCAAACAAATAATACTAAGAGAAGGGGAAGAATTTATTGATGGCTGTGTTTGTTTTGATTCAAAAACTTTCAACAGTCTCAGCGAAATGAACAATCCTGAAGGTATAATTTGTGTAGTTGATTTTATTGAGAACAAAGATAAGGATACAGATAAAATTCTATTTCTTGAATGTATAAACGATCCAGGAAATTTGGGGACAATAATAAGAAGTGCAGAAGCTTTTGATTATAATAATATTATTTTATCTGACAATAGTTGCGATATATATAATTTGAAAACTATTAGAAGTGCTATGGGTAGTTTATTCAGAATAAATATTTCTTATGAAAGTATAGATGTCTTAGAGAATTATAAATCAAATGGATTTAAAATTTATGAGACATCTTTAGAGAAAAATTCTAAAAGTATTCTTGAAATTAAGGACAAAGAAAAACATGTTCTAATAATTGGAAATGAAGCAAATGGAATTAGTGATGAAATAAAAAAATACGCTGATGAATTTTTGATAATTCCTATGGATAATTTAACCGAATCATTAAATGCTTCTATAGCTGCTAGTTTGAGTATGTTTTACCTATCAAAATTGACAAATTAGTAGTTATATTATAAAATAATTAAAAATGTTGAAGAAGAAAATACAAAACTAGATACAAAGAGAGATATGGGTTGGTGTGACATATTTATCGAATTTTGTTGGTTCGCTTTGAAGTTGCTAATATAGCCGTGTAGGGTGCGTTAAACTTGCGAGTGATGTTATCATAATTTGGGTGGTACCGCGGAAATACAATCTTTCGTCCCATAGGGGATGAGGGATTTTTTTATTGTTTAAGGAGAAAATAATGAAAGAAGAAATTTTGAAAATTAAAGAAAAAACTGTTGGTTTAATCGATAATGCCAGTGATCTAAAATCTTTAGAAGATATTAGAGTAAAAGTTCTTGGCAAAAAAGGTGATTTGACACTTGTTCTAAGAAATATGGGTAAACTTTCTAAAGAAGAAAGACCGGTTATGGGACAATTAGCAAATGAAGTTAGATCTGAAATTGAAGAATTATTGTCCAATAAATTTGAACAATTAAAACAAGAGCAAAAAAAGATTAAATTAAAAGAAGAAGAATTAGATGTAACTGCAAATAGAGGTGTCAGAAAGATTTCTCACAGACATCCACTTAATGAAACGATAATCCAATTGGAAAATTTGTTCCAAACAATGGGATTTGATATTGTAGATGGTCCTGAAATTGATACGGTTGAAAATACATTTGATTTATTAAATTCACCAAAATATCATCCTTCAAGATCTTTATCTGATACTTTTTATTTGGATGATAAAACTGTACTTAGACCACACACATCAAGTGTACAAATCAGAACAATGAAAGATCAAAAACCACCTATTAGAATGGTTTCTGCGGGAAGAACTTTTAGATTTGATGATGTAGATGATACACATTCACCAATGTTCCATCAAATCGAAGGATTGGTTGTGGACAAAGGCGTTACTATGGCTAACTTAATGGATACAATCAATATTTTCATCAAAAACTTATTTGGAGAAGAAATAGAAACAAGATTTAGACCACATTATTTTCCATTTACAGAACCTTCTATGGAAGTAGATGTCACTTGCTTCGATTGTAAAGGCGAAGGATGCCCAAGTTGCAACGATACAGGTTGGAGTATGGAACTTTTAGGATGTGGAATGGTTCATCCAAATGTTTTAAGAAATTGTGGAATAGATCCTGAAGTTTATACTGGATTTGCATTTGGTATGGGAGTTGACAGGATTACAATGGTAAAACACAAAATCGACAATATAAGATTGTTGTACGATAACGATAAGAGATTTTTGGAACAATTCTAGGAGGAAATATGTTATTACCTATTAATTGGCTTAAAGATTACGTCGATGTAGACGAATCGATAAAAACTATTACAGATAGACTTTCAGAAACAGGAAGTCACGTTGAATCGGTTATAGATAAAAGTAGATATTTAAACGATAAATTAATCGTAGCTCAAATAAAGAAAATTGATAAGCATCCAAATGCAGATAGATTATCCATAGTCACGTTAGATACTGGCAATTCAGAAATAGAAGTAGTAACAGGTGCAAAAAACATCAAAGAAGATATGTTTGTTTGTTATGCACAGGTAGGGGCAACTCTTCCTGGAGATATTGTTTTAAAAGAAGCTGATCTTAAAGGAATTATGAGCCCTGGAATGTTGACAAGCTTTGAAGAAATGGGATTTGAAACTTCAGTTGTAGATAAAAACTCCAAAGATGGAATTGCTGTTTTATCTGAAAACGAAATTGGCGAAACTGTTATTAATGCACTTGAAATCAATGAGCCTATAATTGAATTTGAAATCACACCAAACAGACCGGATTGCTTATCCGTTTTAGGAATGGCAAGAGAATATGCTGCCTCTTTTGGCAAAAAAATCAAATATCCTTCTATTGAAATCAAAAACTTTGATGAAGATATTAATGATTACGTAAATTCTGTTGATATTCAAACTAACAAGTGTACTCGTTATGTGGCTAGAGTTGTAAAAAATGTAAAGATAGGAGATAGTCCACAATGGCTAAAAAATAGACTTATTCAATCTGGAATTAGACCTATTAACAATATTGTTGATATTACAAATTTTGTAATGTTGGAAACTGGTCAACCAATTCACGCCTACGATTTGGATAAAATCGCAGATAAGAAAATTATAGTAAAAGAATCTGGTTCACAAAAATTTACAACACTAGACGATGTTGAACGTGAATTATCAGATGATATAATAATTTGTGACGGTGAAAACACATTAGGTATCGCTGGAATTATGGGTGGTTTTGATTCAGAAATAACATCAGATACTACAAATGTGCTTATTGAAGCTGCAAGTTTTGATAGCGATACAATTAGACTTTCATCAAGAAGATTATCTTTAAGAACTGATGCCTCCACAAGATTTGAAAAGGGTGTAAGCCAGCAATTATGTGATTTAGCATCATTGAGAGTTTGTAAATTAATTGAAGATATTACAAATGCCACTGTGATTAATAATTCTATAGATGTGATTACATGTGAAGAAAAATTAGAAGATGTAGAGCTATCTTACAAAAAATGCAATGATTTATTAGGATCAGATATTTCAAATGAAGAAATTAAAAATATATTACAATTATTGGAATTTAAAATTGTGTCAGAAGACGACGAAAGAATCAAAGTTAAAGTTCCATTCCACAGACAAGACGTTTCAATTTATCAAGATTTAATTGAGGAAGTTGGAAGAATTTACACATTTGAGAAAATTGGCGCTAAACCTCTTATCGGAAAACTAAAGAGAGGTGTTAAGAGCGAAGAAAGAATTGCCATAGATAATACGAAAAAAGCTTTGTATTCTATGAATACTTTTGAAGTGTTGTCTTATTCATTCATCAGCCCAAAGTCTTATTCTAAAGCAATGGTTGAAATGGATGATGATAAATTGATCAAACTAATCAATCCACTAGGAGAAGATTTCTCTGTGATGAGATCCACAATTATACCAAATATTTTGGATATACTATCTAAGAATTATAAAAATAAAATCAAAGATATTTGCGTATATGAATTGGGAAATACTTTCCACTTGGTCGGAAACGAAAGAATCGAAACTAAAAAATTAGCTTTGGGAATGTATGGAGATTATGATTTCTACGATGTTAGATCCATGATTTTGGCATTATTTAACGAATTGGGAATTGATAATTATGAAATCGTAAAAAACAAAGATAATAAAACTTATCACAGCGGTAGATGTGCTGATATATTTGTAAATGGTGAATTGAGCGCAACATTTGGTGAAATAAGTTATGAAGTAAGAGACAATTATGACTTTGATAATAGGGTTTATGTTGGAGAAATTCATTTTACAGAATTAATTAAACATATGGATTTCAAAAAGCTTTACTCACCAATTAGTAAATATCCTTCAATTGAAAGAGATATAGCTCTTGTGGTGGATAGAGAATTGGAAAGTATTGAAATTGAAAAAGAAATTCTAAAGCACTCTAATGGTATCATTAAGGATGTTTACTTATTCGATGAATATAAAGGTGAACATGTTGATAATGATAAGAAGAGCTTAGCTTACAGAATTATATATCAATCAAAAGATGAAACATTAAAAGACAAAACTATTGAAAAAATACAAGAAGAAATATTAAATTCATTAGAACAAAAATTCAACGCAACATTGAGAAAGTAGGAATGTATATGAACAAATTACAAGTTGTAATTCAAGGTTCAACTTACAATATTGTTACTGAAAAATCTAAAGAAGAAACAGATAAGATAGTTGAGAAAATTAACAAGGATATTGCAGATTGTAAAAACAGAAATTCAAAATTAACGACTTTGAATGCAACTATCTTAGCTCTTATGAATTTGGCAGAAACTCACGATAATTTAACAACTGAATTAAATGAATACAAAAAAGAGAATGATCCAATTATAAAGGATTATTCTAACTTAAAATCTGATTGCGAAAAATTATATCAAAATTTGGTTATTAAAGAAACAAACTTAAAGCAAATGACTAAACAATACAATGAAATTAAAGAAAATTCTGAAAAGGAAAAAGAAGATATAAAGAAAAAAGCTGAAAAATACGCTAACGAAATCAAAGCGCAATATGAACAAAACGCATCAGATTTAAATACAAAACTCAAAAAAGAAAATAAAATTACGGAAGATTTGAAAAAGCAAATTGAATTTTACGAAACAGAAAATGATGATATATCTCAAAAATACAAAGATTTAAAAGACGAATATAATAAATTAGCTTTTGAAAAAAATAAGCTAGAAAATATTTTAATGGATTATCAAAGGGATGAAATCATTGATTAGTGAAATATTAGCTCCTTGCGGAAATTGGGAAATGGTAAAAGCAAGTGTCCGTGCGGGAACTGATGCCGTTTATCTTGGAACAAAAGATTTTTCCGCAAGGGCTTATGCTGAAAATTTTACTGTAGAAGATGTTAAGGAAGTTGTAAAATACTGCCATTTAAGAAACGTAAAAGTTTATGTAACATTAAACACTCTTATAAAACAATCAGAAATTCACAAGGCAATTGATTATGTAAATAGATTATATAACATCGATATTGATGCACTAATTGTGCAAGATATTGGTCTGGCATATCTTGTAAACAAGTTATTTCCTGATATGGATTTACATGCATCTACTCAGATGAACATTAATAATTTGAATGGGGCATTAATTGCCAAAGAACTTGGTTTCAAAAGAATTGTATTGGCTAGGGAAACTGATTTAGAAGAATTAAAAAATATTAGGAATAACTGTGACATTGAAATTGAAGTTTTCATTCATGGATCATTATGTGTGTGCCAATCAGGGCAATGCTTGATGAGTTCATTAAATGGTGATAGAAGTGCAAATAGAGGAAGATGTGCTCAACCTTGTAGGAAGGATTACAATATTATTTTAGCCAACGAAACTATTAATTCAAATCTGTCTTACCTCAGTCCAAAAGATTTGTGTACTATTGATAATGTTGACGAAATCGCGAAATATTGTGATAGTTTGAAAATCGAAGGAAGAATGAAATCCAAGGAATACGTGTACTCTATTGTAAAATCTTACAGAGAAAAATTAGATAATGGTAAATACGATTATTATTTAGACGAAGTTAAAAATCGTGGATTTACAAAAGGATTAATCAATAATACAAATGGATACAATTACGTTGAACTTGGTAGGAAAAATCAAATTAAAGGTAACACAGTAGGAAAAGTATTAGGAAAAGGGAAAATAAAATTTACAGATGATGTATTTAAGAAAGATATTTTAATACTTTCTAACGGGAAAAATACTTTTCCGTTGACATTAACTGAAAATTATACGAAAAATAACATAGCTTCATTTAAAAATATAGGTGATGCTCTTGAAAATTCTGATGTAAAAAGAGTTAGTCACATTAAAATAGTTGATGAGTCAAATGAAGAAAAAAATGTGAAATTTAATTTACAAGTCAAGTTTATTTGTAAAAAATTTCAACCTATTCAAATATCTGTTAATGGACTAAAATATAACACTAATATAATTTGCGATGACGCAAAAAATAAGCCAATAGATGACGATTTTATTCGTAATCAAGTACTAAAAACAGGAAACTATCCAGTAAACATTAATAAATTGGAGATTATTCTAGATGATGGATTATTTTTATCGAAAAGTCAGATAAATCAGATAAGAAGAGATTTCATAGAATTCTATTTGAACGAAAAAGCTGATTTTAATCATAGAAAACAAAAAAATGTTGATCTGAAAAATTTAGATAAACTAATAGAAAAAAATAGAATTAATAATTCAAGTTATAAAACAGTTTATGTAGATGAAGTGGATGGTTACAGCGATAAAATTTCATCAGAATACATCGTGAGAGTTCCAAGATTTTTGAATCAAGAAAAAACGGATAAGTTTATAAAAAGGTGCAGAGAAAATAATGTATCCAAACTTTTAATCAATAATATTGGAGATATAGCTATAGCCAGGGACATTAATGCTAATTTCGTGGTTAGTGACTATCAGATGAATGTATTTAATACTTTATCAGCAAAAGTTTTAAATGATTTGGGAGTAGATGTAATAACTTTATCAGTTGAATTAAACAAATCTGAAATTAAAGAAATTGTAGAAAATTCAAATTACAATTATGAATTGGTTGTTGAAGAAAACTTAGTTAATATGATTACTATTTATTGTCCTTTTTCGAGCATAATAAAATGTAATGGGAAAAATTGTGAGTTCTGTAAGTTTAATGATTGTTATATTGAAGGAGATTTTTCTAAATATAAGGTTGTAAGAATGGACGATTACTCTTTAATTTATTCTTGTGATAGAATTAAGATAGATGAGAATGATATAGATTTTAACTTATATTCAATTAGAAAGAACAAATATGCAACTGGAAAATCTAATGAATTTCATTTTAAAAAAGGAATTTTATAAATGGATAAAAAGACATTAAACACACTTGAATACAACGAAATAAAAAATAAAATTGAAAAATTTTGCAAATCTAAATTGGGGAAAAGTATAGCCAATAAATTGGAACCTATGATTGATGAGGATGAAATCAGACAAAGCTTGGATGAAACTTATGAAGCTATGAGTATGATTTACAAATTTTCTAATCCTCCTATATATGAGATTATAAATGTTAAAGCAAGTATAATGCATGTATCAAAAGGTGGATACATAGTTCCAGAAGTTTTGTTGAAAATCGGCCAAATCTTAAGTAGCGTTCACGATATAAAAAGATACGCTGGAGAATCTGACGAAAATCACGAAAATTACCCTATGATTATGGCAATGATGGATTCTTTGGTGGAAGAGTCCGATTTAGTAGCAACTATAAATAATGCAATAATATCCGAAGATGAAATTAGCGATAATGCTAGTAGAAATCTCGCTAGAATTAGACAAACTAAAAGGCAAAAGACAGAAAATATTAGAGATAAAATTAACAGTATTTTATCTTCTAATGATCAAGCATTACAAGAAAATATCGTAACTATGAGAGATGATAGATATGTAATTCCTGTAAAAGTTTCACATAAATCATCTTTTAAAGGAATCGTACACGACCATTCATCTTCGGGTCAAACAGTATACATCGAACCGATGGAGGTTGTAGAATTAAACAATGAATTGAGAATGCTTGAAGCAGAAGAAAGAGAAGAAATAATAAGAATTTTGAAAGAAATTTCTGATAGAGTTTATGATGCTAAGGATTCGATTTTTGTGGATCAGGATGTTTTATCAAGATTAGATTTCATATTCGCTAAAGCAAAATATGCGATAGAAATTGATGCGACAAATCCCAAACTAAACACTAATGGATATTTTAATTTCAAAAATGCAAGACATCCTTTATTGGACAAGAAAAAAGTTGTGCCTATAAGTATTTATCTTGGTGATGATTATAATACATTGGTAATAACTGGACCTAATACTGGTGGTAAAACTGTAACACTTAAAACAGTAGGTCTGATAACTTTAATGGCACAATCTGGAATTTTAATTCCCGTAGATGAAAATTCGGAAGTAGCAATATTCGATAATATATTCACAGATATTGGTGATGAACAAAGTATAGAACAATCTTTGTCAACTTTTTCGGCTCACATGAAAAATATTGTACACATTGTAAATAATATTACGTTTAATTCTCTTGTGTTATTCGACGAGCTTGGAGCTGGGACAGATCCAACAGAAGGAGCGGCGTTGGCGATTGCAATTTTAAGAATTTTCTTAGACAAATCTATAAGAACAATTGCTACAACTCACTATTCTCAACTTAAAATATTTGCATTGACAGAAAGATACGTAAAAAATGGTTCAGTAGAATTTGATGTAAATACTTTATCACCAACTTATAGATTGCGAATTGGAATTCCTGGTAAATCAAATGCATTTGAAATTTCTAGAAGACTTGGTCTTGATGATGATATAATTAATAATGCAAAGGAAATCTTGTCTCAAGAAGACAAAGATTTTGAGGATGTTTTATCAGATATTGAATCTGAAAAGAAACAAATTGACGAAGATAAAAGAAGACAATTAGAACTTAAAGAAGATTTATTAAAGCTTCGTGACAGATACGAAAAAGAACTTGAAAAGACAAAACTCGAAAAAGAAAGAATTATTAATGAAGCAAAAGAAAACGCAAATGAAATTTATATTCAAGCTAAGGAAGAATCACGTGAGCTTATCAATAAATTAAAATTCTTAGAGAAAGAATCTGATGCCAGAACAGTAGCTAATGATGTTGAAAGTAAATTTAATAAAAGAATTAAAAAGAGTTCCAGTAAAAAACTATTGAACGAAACATCTAAGAAACAAAATCTTCAATTAGGAGATGAAGTCGAAATCTTAGGAATTGACCAACAAGGTACTATTGTTTCAGAGCCTGATAAAAAAGGTGATTTATTGGTTCAAGTGGGTATCTTAAAGATAAATGCCAATGTTAAGAACTTGAAGAAAATTAAAGAACAAGAAGTGATTCAATCATCAAAGAGCATTAAAAGTATTATAAAAAATAAAGCTAATTCTGATATAAAAAGCGAAATAGATTTGCGTGGTAAGAATATCGAAGAAGCGATATACGAACTTGACAAATACATTGATGACTGTGTAATTGTCGGTTTGAAAAAAGTGAATATAATTCACGGAAAAGGAACTGGTATGCTCAGAAAAGGTATCAGAGAATACCTAAGAAGTGATAAAAGAATCAAAAAGGTTGAAGATGCAGCTTATAATGAAGGCGGGCTTGGAGCTACTTTCATTTATTTAAAATAAGGGGATTAAAATGATAAATTTTAAAGAAGAAGTAAAACAAATTATACTAGGATTTGACACTGGTCTAACTGAAGAAGAAATATCAGATTTAATCGAAATTCCACCAAACAGTGATATGGGAGATTATGCGTTTCCAGTGTTTAAATTAGCAAAAACTTTTAGGAAAGCACCTAATTTAATCGCAGAAGAATTAGCTAAAAAAGAATTCAGCAATGAAAATATCAAAAAAATTGCAAATGTAGGTCCTTACGTAAACTTTTTTGTAGATAATTCAAAATTAGTAGAAAGTGTTCTAACAGAAGCTGTTAAAGATGATTTTGGAAGTAGTCATATTGGCGTTGGGAAAAATGTTGTGTTCGACTTTTCTTCTACAAATATTGCAAAGCCATTTCATATTGGACATTTACGCTCCACTGTAATAGGAAATGCCATAAGAAACATAATGAAATATCAAGGGTTTAATACAACAGGTGTTAATTACATCGGTGATTATGGAACTCAATTTGGTATGATGATATCAGCTTATTTAAAATGGGGAGACGAAGATAAAATAAATGCTGATCCAATAAAAGAACTTTTAAATCTTTACGTAAAATACAATAAAATTGCAAAAGAAGATGAAACTTACATGGATGAGGCACGCGATTGGTTCGATAAATTAGAAAAAAAAGATCCTACAGCTGTAAAATTATGGTCATGGTTTAGAGAAATTTCTCTAAAAGAATTTCAAAGAGTTTATGATTTACTAGGAGTTGAGTTTGACAATTTTAATGGTGAATCATTCCACTCACAATTTATTGGAGATGCATTAGAAGCAATTGATAAGAAAAATTTGCTAGAAGAATCCGATGGTGCAATGATAATCAATTTGGATGATGAAAACTTGCCACCTGTTTTAATAAAAAAATCAAATGGGTCTTCAACATACTTAACAAGAGATATTGCTACTGCAATGTATCGTAAAAAAACTTACGATTTTTATAAAAATGTATACGTTGTTGCTAGTCAACAAAAACTTCATTTTGAACAATTAAGAGCCGTTTTGAAAAAAATGGGATTTGATTGGTGGAATGATTGCGAACATGTTTCTTTTGGTATGGTTAGCATGAAAGATGGATCTATGAAAACAAGAGAAGGTAAAGTTATTTTCCTAGAAGATGTTTTAAATAGAGCTATTGATAAAACAAAATCAATCATAGAAGAAAGAAATCCTAATCTTGAAAATAAAGAAGAAGTGGCAAAACAAGTTGGTGTTGGAGCTGTAATATTCCAAGATTTATTCAATAATAGAATAAAAGATTATACGTTTGATTGGGATCAAGTTTTGAATTTTGATGGAGAAACTGGACCATATACACAATATACATTTGCAAGAAGCTGTTCTATATTAGACAAGGGAGAATTTGAATTAAAAGACAATAGCAAATTTGATTTATTAGTTGACGATACAGAAATCGACATTGTAAAACACTTATCAAAATTTGAAGAAGTTTTATTAAATGCTACTGAAAAATACGAACCTTCTTTCTTAACACGTTATACAGTAGAATTAGCAAAACTATTCAATAAATTTTATGCAAATTGTCCAATCAACACTGTAGAAGATGAACTAAAATATCAAAGATTGTATTTAACTTATTCTGTTAACAAATGCTTGAAATTATCTTTGAGCTTGTTAGGCATTGAAGCACCAGTTAGAATGTAGGGAGAATAATGGACTCATTTATAGAAATAATCAAAAATTCTTTTACAAGAACCGCACATACAATTAAATATTTTCCGTTGATTTTTGCATCAATGATTGTAATGAAATTATCGTTAAATATGTCGAATAATATTTTGTTTAGATTATCTGTATCTAAAGAAATATCTAGTGTGATAATAGCGGTTTTGGTTACATTTCTGTTGAGTATCCTTTTAAATATGCTTAGTATTTCGGTTCATACAAGAGATAACTATCAAATAGAACCGATTACTATTCCCAAATTAATGTTAAAGGTCGCTTTTAATGGAGGAATTTTATTGTTTTTGTATTTTTTCTTAAAAAAATACGAGGGAGCAGTAGTTGTTCTTTTATTAATATTTAATCCGTTAGTGGAGACACTTTACATGATTGACGAAGAATTTTATAAATCGATTTGCACATCATTAAAATTTAATTTTAAAAATTTTTTAACATGGAACATACCTAATGTTGTGATTTTTGCAATTTTATTTAATTTGATTATGAAAAATTACACATTTGAAGACTTTATAATGTCAAATGAAGTGGTGTCGATTTTGAAATTTGGATTACTTTTGATGTTTATTTCGTTATTCATGTTGTATAGGGCTAATTTGTACAGAATTTTAGAAACGGGGGAGAAATAAATGATTAATAAGATTGACGAATATTTCAGTAAATTTATGAATCAATTGGTTTATGTGAATTTATTAGAATCAAATGATTACATTGATAAAGATATTCCACTACCTGTTTTAGAGAAAGATTTGTTAGATGGGGTCAAGAATAATGATTTCGTCAAAAATTTTGATTTGGAATTAATAATTAAAGGCATGATTTATAACATAGCTTACGATAGATCATTCAAATACTGTGTAAACTACACAGATATTATGTACAATATTTTTCCTGATATTGAAAAATCAATAATATCTATGGGAGTTGAAAAGATTTCAAACCCAAAAGAAGCTGTTATTTATTTTAGAACAAATGATATATTAAAATCGGATATTGCAGATAATGCATATTACTACGCGTATTGTTTGAGATTAATGGCTCTTGAAGATGAATTTAATTCTAGTATTTTTATCGAAGAAGCATTCAGAGTTCTAAATGAAAATGTTGCAAATTTTCCTGATTTCTTCTTAAGTTATGTAGAACTTGCAAACTTAGAATTACTAAATCATAATTATATAAAAGCTTATGATTACTTAAAAAATACACACAAGATGGCAATTTCTCCTAATGATTACGATGAAAAAAGAGTATTAATTGTGATAAATGAAGTTGAACGTTTAATGGAGGATATAAAGCCTTTAAGAGATTTGGATTTTGCGACTACTTTAATCAATTCAAAACCACAAAAGGCACTTGAAATTTTCAGAGAACTTGAAAAAACTTCCAGAATTGTTTATCTAATGGGCAAGTGTTACTTGAATTTGAATGATTTGAATACAGCTATCGAATATTTTGAAAAAGCAGAGAATATGGGATTTGATCACGTTGATTTATATAATGATATGTCTGTGGCTTATTTCAACGATTATGATTTTGAAAAATCAATTCAGGTTTTAAATCGTGGGCTTAAAATTCATAAAGACAACGAGATTTTATTGTACAATAAAGCAGTTATTGAACTAAACTCAAATAGAGTTGCAAAAGCAAAAGACACATTGTCAACTTTGGTTTCTTATGATGATGTACACGAAGATATTTTTAATATGGCAATGCAATTATTGCAAAAAATAGAAGAAGACAATTAAATGTCTTCTTCTGTTATTTTTAGCGTATTGTCCAATCGGTCGATGATTTCCAAAGCGCTTATTATGTTTTTTCTTGCTTTGTAACAATCCAAATTAATATCTACCAATTCATTAATTTTGTTTATTCTATAAACGATTGAGTTTCTGTGAACATTCAGTCTTTGAGAGGCCTTTATTAATGAACGTTCTTCTACAAGATAAAAGTATAATGTTCTGAGAAGGTCTGTGCCATTATTTATATCGTCATATTTTAGTTTATAGATGAATTCTGGAACTAAAATTTCTATTTCAGAATCCAAGCATACCAAATCATAGATGATTTTACAGCAATTATCGTTTATGTTATCAGTTAATTCTATATTGTTTTCTAAAATTCTTCTAGATAAATCATAAGCTTTTTTCAAATTGAATAGGTTGTTTTTTAGTGATAATTTAATGCTTTTTAAGTCGTATTTTTCAGTAAAAAAGTTTAAGTTTGTCTTTACTGATGAAACATCTTTAATTTTATTATTAGTTAATAACACAAGGTATCCTTCTTGTAATACAGAATACATATACATCGGATAATCCAAAACAAACCTATTACCGTGTGAGAACATATCTTGGTATTTGAATAAACCACCTTCAATTTTTATTACATTAATATCGTAATTGTCATCTGTTTTCCAACCTATATTTGCGATATTTTCTTCGTCTTTTTCTGTAATATTTCCAGAAATCAAATTCTTAATAGTGCTGTATATGTCTTCTTTTGAATTTATCAGCCCGTTTACATTGTTATAAATATATGTTGAAATTATTTTGGAAATTTTTCTGAATTCAAATTCATATTCATCTTCAATAGTTTCAAAAGCGAGATATCCGTACAATTTGCTCAAGCTTTTCTTTTTTATTTCCAACGGATAAATCTTTTTTATAGTTGAAAAATCAAATGTATTTAGCAACAACTTTTTGTTTGAGTTCAATAGGCATACATTTACATCAAAATAATCTTTTATGATTAAAAGCAAATTATTAACGGCCTCACGGTTTGAAATTGTATTGTAAATTCTATTATAGAACTCTGCGTTTTTACGCAAAAATCCATTTATAATTTCGTAAACTTTGAAAATATCATCTTCTTTTGAATAAATAATATTTGCGTTCTCGTTTTCTATAATTTCATCTTCTGCTTTCAAAAAAAGAATATTAGAATTTTTAGGACACATAATATTTTTGCCATATTCAATTATGGATAGGGTGTTTTTCTGATCAGAAATACAATTTAACGAAATATTATCGATATCGTTTATTATTTTTATGTCTGAAGAGTTAACCAACTCATCCATTTGTTTTACCAATAACTTTATATTCATCTTATCACCTTTAATTATCGTTAGACCTGTGTTATTATCTATAGTATAAATAATATCACAACCAACAAATTTTTTAAATATAAACAGGAGATACTTATGAAAAAGACTGCAATTATACTGATGATAATTACACTACTATCAAAAGTCTTAGGATTAGTAAGAGAAACTACACTGGCATATTTTTTTCCTACAAATGGACCGGTTGCTAACGCATTTTTGGTTTCACAAATACTGCCAATAACAATAGTTAGTTTGTTTTCAGCGGGAATTTCAACATCTTTTATTCCTATATACAATAAAATAGTACATGAAAAGGGAAAGGAAGAAGGCGATATTTTTACATCAAATATCAACAATATAGTTGTTATTATAATATTAGCATTAATAGTAATACTTGAGATTTTTACACCATCTGTAATTAAAATTTTCGCTCCAGGATTTACTGGATATACAAAAGAATTAACTATAAAATTCATGCGATTGACTTTATTGTCAATGATACCGTCCATAATGTCATGTGTATTCAAGGGATATTTGAATGCGAATAATCATTTTGTAGTTCAAAATTTACAAGGTTTTATAATGAATTTTTTCATTATTCTTGCTCTTGTACTATCTAACAAATACGACAATAATATGATAGTTGGAATTGGTTTGTTATTGGGAAATGCACTTCAATATTTGCCTTACATATTTATAACGAAAAGAAAGAATTTTAAATATCATAAGATTTTAGATTTTTCAGATAAAAATGTAAAAATGATTGTATTACTATCAATTCCGATAATTTTAGGAGTATCGGTAAATCAAATTAATGTTATGGTAGATAAGTCGATAGCATCTACAGTTTCAGCTAATGGTATTCCAATTCTAAATTATGCATCAAGGCTTATTGAATTTGTAACTGGAATTGTTATAGCAAATATTTCTGTAATTGTGTATCCTGAATTGTCTAGAAATTTTATCGCAAATGATTTGAATAAAATGAAAGATAGCATAATGAAATCAATGTCTATGATTTGTATTTTAGTAATCCCAGCGACAATAGGACTTTTGGTATTATCTTATCCTATTACTAAGATGCTATTCTTTAGGGGAGCGTTCACGATGAATGATGTTGACATGACATCAGTTTGTATGTTCTTCTACGCTTTGGGAATCATAGGAACTGCTATCAGAGATATTTTATCGAAATCATTTTATGCCATGAATGATACAAAAACTCCTACGATTAATTCTGTTATTATGGTTGCTATAAATATAATAGGAAATATTATTTTATCAAGAATTTTTGGCTTAGTAGGATTAGCAGTAGCAACAAGTTTTGCAAATCTAATTGGAGCAATAATGATAATAATGAGATTACACAAAAAAATTGGGGATTTTAGCTCTACAAAATCATCATTTGTAAATATTTTTAAGATGTTGATTTCATCGTTGATAATGGGAGTTTTAGCTTATATTACATTTAAAACGACAAATATGAGATTTTCTAATACATTATCACTAATGATGTCTATAATTGTTGCAGGAATTAGTTATTTGAGTTGTATTTTAATTTTTAAGGTCGATGAACTAAACGAAATTATCGCTTTTTATAAAAACAGAAGAAAAAAATAGATGGTTTGACAATTGAAAGTTTTTTGAATATAATTTTGTTATAAAGACAAAGATAAAAAGAGCGCATTATGATTGATTTTCAGAGAGATAAGGGTTGGTGTGACTTATTATTCATAGTAATTGCAGACATTTTTGAGTCGAATTTTCCGCTTAATAGCGTTATAAATTAAAGTGAGGTTTACCTAATTAGGGTGGTACCGCGATTTAACTCGTCCCTTATCATAAGGACGGGTTTTTTTATATTTTAGGAGGTTTTTTATGAATAGTATGGGAAATCTTAGACGTACTCACATGTGTGGGGAGTTGAGATTAAGTGATGTAAATAAAGAAGTCATTCTTATGGGCTGGGTTCAAAAAGAGAGAAATTTAGGATCTCTTATCTTTATAGATTTGAGAGATAACACAGGAATAACTCAAATAGCTATAAAGGATGATAACAAAGAGATTTACGATAAAGCAAAAGATGTTAAAAGCGAATATGTTTTATGTGTAAAAGGTGATGTTAGAGAAAGAGAATCAAAAAACAATAACATTCCTACTGGAGAAATTGAAGTTATAGCTAATGAACTAATTGTTTTGGATACAGCTAATGTTCCTCCAATTTACATTAAAGATGATGATAATGCTCAAGAAGCTGTTAGGTTAAAGTACAGATATTTGGATTTAAGAAAACCTAAATTACAAAATAATTTAAAATTAAGAGCCAAAGCTAATAAATTAATTCGTGATTATTTAGATGAAAATGGATTTTATGAAATTGAAACTCCATTTTTAGGAAAGCCAACTCCAGAAGGAGCTAGAGATTATTTGGTTGCAAGTAGAGTAAATGAACACAGTTTCTACGCATTGCCACAATCACCACAGTTAATGAAGCAACTTCTTATGATTAGTGGAATGGACAGATACTACCAAATCGTTAAATGTTTCAGAGATGAAGATTTGAGGGCAAATAGACAACCGGAATTCACTCAAGTGGATATGGAAATGAGTTTTGTTGATCAAGAAGATGTAATGACATTGAATGAAGGCTTGATTAAAAAACTTTTTAAAGAAATTAGAGGAATTGATATTCCAACTCCTATTAAGAGAATGACTTACGCAGAAGCTATGGAAAGATATGGATGCGACAAGCCAGATTTGAGATTTGGATTTGAATTGAAAAATATCACTGAATTAGTAAAAGATTCAGAATTCAAAGTATTCTCAAGTTGTAATGATAAAAACAAGAGTGTTAGATGTATCAATATTGGGGATTATGAAAGTGAATACTCACGTAAAAAAATTGACAAATTAGAAAAATTTGTAAAAGAATACGGTGCTAAAGGTTTAAGTTGGATAAGAGTTCACGATGGAGAAATTCAATCTTCAATTAAAAAATTCTTATCTGATGAAGAAATGAATTCGATAATTGAATCTACAAAAGAAGACGAAAATGCTTTAATATTTATACTGGCAGACAAAAATGATGTTGTATTTAATGGATTAAGTGCATTAAGAAACAAAATTGCAAGAGATATGAATTTGGTTGACAATGATACATTCGAATTTGTTTGGATAGTTGATTTCCCATTATTTGAATTCGACGAAGAAGAAAACAGATTTGTAGCAATGCATCACCCATTTACAATGCCAAAAGAAGAAGACATTCAATATTTGTTAACTGACAAGGAAAAAGTAAGAGCTAAAGCTTACGATATTGTATGTAATGGAGATGAAATAGGTGGAGGCTCTATAAGAATTAACAATTCTGATTTACAAAAGAAAATGTTCGAAGCATTAGAATTAAATGAAGAAATGATTGAAAACAAATTTGGATTCTTCGTTGAAGCTTTCAACTATGGAACACCTCCACACGGTGGATTAGCGTATGGTATGGATAGACTTATGATGTTATTAGTTGGAACTGATAATATCAAAGATGTTATAGCATTCCCTAAAACACAATCTGCTACAGATTTATTGACAGGTGCTCCATCAAATGTTGACGAGAAACAACTTAAAGAAATTCACATCAAATTAGATTAGTATGGATAAAAGATTTGAAAGAACAAAACTTCTAATAGGTGAAAATGACCTAGAAAATATCATCAACTCCAAAGTAGCTGTTATTGGCTGCGGTGGAGTTGGAGGTTTTGTAATAGAAGCTTTGGCTAGATGTGGAGTAGGAACATTAGCAATAGTAGATTATGATACTATCGATATAACAAACATCAATCGCCAAATTATAGCTTTGGAAGATACTGTTGGAAATTATAAGGTAGATGAATTTGAAAAAAGAATTCACAGAATTAATCCGAATTGCAAAGTTATTAAATTTAGGGAAAAGTTTGATAATTCTACTGTTGATTTATTTAATCTTAAAGATTATAATTATGTTATAGACGCTATTGATTTAATATCAGCGAAGCTAGATTTGGCTGAGTATTGTTATAAAAACGATATTAAGTTGATAAGTTCTATGGGTGCGGGATCGAAACTAAATCCTTTTCTTTTTAGAATTACGGATATTAAAAAGACCCACACTTGTCCAATGGCTAAAGTAATGAGAAAAGAGCTAAAAAGAAGAAACGTTGACAAACTTACATGCATTTGGTCTGATGAACAAAGGTCAGGAGAAGTTCTATCTTCAAATGGAAGAAATGCTCCGGCAAGTATAAGCTTTGTACCTTCATGTGTCGGACTTATGATTGCATCATATGTTATTAAAGAATTGAGGTAATTTTTTTGGCAAAAGAAGGAATGGTTATAAAAACTGAATCCACAAAAGCATCTGTTCTAATAACTAGAAAAGGAGCTTGTGGTGGTGAAGGTTGCAGCAAATGTTCAGGTTGTGAACATCAAACGCAAGTTATAGAATGTGCAAACTATATAAGTGCTAAGGTAGGGGATAGAGTGCAAATTTCAGGTGATGATTCTTCAATGCTTAAATATACAGCATTGTTGTATTTAGTGCCTTTAACATTTTTCCTAATTGCTCTTATATCATCATATTCTATTTTGGAAAATAAAATAGGAAATTTTGAATTAGCATCTTTTGGTATAGGACTTGTAGGATTATTAATTGGCTATATAATTGTAAAATTTATAGATAAAAAATTTGTTGATAAGGACCTAGTTCATATCACGAAAATAATTGGAGGTTTGTATGAATAATTGTAGACAAAATTTAGAAAATTTTGACCCAGAGGTTTTTGGACATCTAAATGATGAAATCAAAAGACAAGAAGAACATATCGAGTTGATAGCTTCAGAAAACTTTGTTTCAAAAGCAGTACTTGAAACTATGGGTACTGAGTTAACTAACAAGTATGCTGAAGGATATCCTGGAAAAAGATATTACGGCGGTTGTGAACATGTTGATAAAATAGAACAATTAGCTATAGATAGATTAAAAGAATTATTTAATGCAGATCATGCTAACGTTCAACCTCACTGTGGAGCAAATGCTAATATTGCTGTATATGTTGCAGTTTTAAAACCTGGAGATACAGTATTAGGTATGAGATTAACAGAAGGTGGACACTTAACTCATGGATCACCGGTAAATATGTCAGGTAAATTCTATAATTTCGTAGATTATGGTGTAGATCCTGAAACTGAAACAATTGATTATGAAAACGTTCGTGAATTAGCTTTAAAACACAAACCTAAATTAATCGTAGCTGGTGCTTCTGCATATCCAAGAGTTATAGATTTCAAAAAATTCAGAGAAATTGCAGATGAAGTTGGAGCATATTTAATGGTAGATATGGCTCACATTGCTGGATTAGTAGCTACTGGAGATCATCCAAGTCCAGTTCCTTATGCAGATTTTGTAACTACAACTACACATAAAACATTAAGAGGACCAAGAGGTGGAGCTATCCTTTGTAAGGAAGAACACAAAAAATTAATAGACAAATCAGTATTCCCAGGATTCCAAGGTGGTCCATTAGAACATATTATTGCAGCAAAAGCAGTATGTTTCAAAGAAGACTTGCAACCAGAATTTAAAGAATACACTCATCAAATTTTGAAGAATGCAAAAGCAATGGAAAAAGTATTTTTAGATAACGATGTAAGATTAGTTTCTGGTGGTACAGATAACCACTTATTATTAATCGACTGCAGAAGCTTTGAAATGACAGGTAAAGAAGCTGAAGCATTATTGAGCGAAGTTAATATTACAACAAACAAGAACACTATTCCAAATGATCCAGAAACACCATTTGTAACTAGTGGTATAAGAATTGGTACACCAGCTATTACAACTAGAGGATTAAAAGAAGCAGAAGCTGCAAAAGTAGCAGAATTTATGTTAGACGCATTAAAGAAACGTAGACCTGCTGAAGAAATCAAAAAAGACGTTGTAGAATTGATGAAACAATTCCCAATCAATAGATAAATTTTAAGCTAATACTAGACAAAAGTTTAGTATTAGCTTTATTTTTTGATGAAATATTGTATATTTGACACATTTTATGGTATCATTTATAGAGAAATGAGGTGATAACATGGCAAAACCAGTTGTTGCTATTGTAGGAAGAGCTAATGTAGGAAAATCTACATTATTCAATAAATTAATTAAGAAAAGAATCGCCATCACTCAAGATGATCCAGGTGTTACAAGAGATAGATTGTATATGGAAGCTGAGTGGCAAAATAAATATTTTACAGTTGTAGATACAGGTGGTTTGGAACCAAAAAGTAATGAAATCATTACTAAAAATATTAAAAAACAAACAGAACTTGCTATTGAAACTGCAGATGTTATTTTGTTTATGGTTGACGGTAAACAAGGTATCACTCCAATTGATATGGAAGTTGCCGATATGCTTAGAAGAACGAAAAAAAGCGTAATTTTAGTTGTAAATAAAATTGATCACATCAAACAACAGGACAATGTATATGATTTTTATAATCTAGGATTTTATGAAATATTTCCTATAAGTGCTTCAAATTCTATGGGGCTTGGAGATTTACTAGAAGCTGTTGTTTCAAAATTTGATGATAATTCAAATACAGAATCTGATGAGGATATTACAAAAGTTTGTCTAATTGGAAAACCGAATGTTGGTAAAAGTTCTTTGATTAATAACTTATTAAACGAAGAAAGAATGATAGTTACTGATATTGCAGGAACTACAAGAGATGCCATAGATTCCAAGATTAATTACAAGGGAAATGAGTATATATTTATAGATACAGCAGGTCTAAGAAAAAGAAAAAAGATTGACACAGAAGTTGAGAGGTATTCTGTTGTTAGGACTTTATCAGCGATTGATAGGTCTGATATTTGCGTTCTAATGATAGATGCCACTGAAGGTGTTAGCGAACAAGATACTAAAATCTTGGGTTATGCTCATGATCAAGGTAAAGCTATGATTATTCTTGTGAATAAATGGGATCTTGTTGAAAAACAAACAAACACTATGAATGATTTCAAAAAAGATATCCGAACTAAATTGGGATTTGTAATGTATGTTCCTATCGTGTTCATAAGTGTAAAAGAAAACAAAAGAATAGATACTTTGTTTACTGAAATCGAAAAAGTAGATAATAATTATTCTATGAGAATTAGCACAGGTGTTTTGAATGATGTAATATCAAAAGCAGTATTATTAAATCCGCCACCATCAGATAAAGGTGTTCGTTTGAAAATCTTTTATATTACTCAGATAGAAGCCAGACCACCAAAATTTTTGGTGTTCATAAATAGAAATGATTTGATGCATTTTTCATACCAAAGATATATCGAAAATCAGCTAAGGGAAAACTTTAGCTTTGAAGGTGTTCCTTTGCAATTTGAATTTAAGACAAGGGGAAAATAGTGAATTATTTATATTTAATCATCCTTGGAATAATATGTTATTTCATAGGTAATATAAGTGGTTCTATTGTGCTTTCTAAGTTGATTTATAAACAGGATATAAGAAATTATGGAAGCAAAAATGCAGGTGCAACGAATGCTTTAAGAGTTTATGGAGTGAAGTTTGGTTTGGCAACTTTTTTGATTGATTTCTTAAAAGGATTATTGTGTGCATATTTGGGCTTTAAATTTTTCGGCAGTTTAGGTATACTAGTATGTGGGCTTTTATGTGTAATAGGACATATATTACCGGTTATTTATAATTTTAAAGGTGGTAAGGGAATTGCGACATCTTTCGGTGTTTTATTGTTTGCCCAACCTTTACAAATTTTATTTTTATTAATATTGTTTTTAATAGTTGTACTTATAACTAAATATGTTTCACTCGGAAGCATAATAGGATGTGTTTCAGCTGTTATTTATGGATTAATTTACATTAGAAAAGACTTTTACATTGGTTTAATTTATATTTTGCTAGGGATAATATCATTATTCAAGCATAGATCCAATATAAATAGATTGATTCATGGAAAAGAAAGTAAATTAGGTAAAAATTAGGAGGAAAAAATGAAAGTATTAGTAATCAATTGTGGTAGTTCTTCATTAAAATATCAATTATTTGATATGACTGATGAAAGTGTATTATGTAAAGGATTAGTAGAAAGAATTGGAATTGAAGGTTCTAAATTAACTCATAAAGTTAATGGAGAAAAATTAGTAGTCGAAGAACCAATGAAAGATCACACTGAAGCTATTAACCATGTTTTCGATGCTTTATTAGATGAAAAATATGGTGTTATCAAGAGTTTAGACGAAGTATCTGCTATTGGTCACAGAGTACTACACGGTGGAGATAAATTAACAGAATCTTGCATTATTGACGATAAAGTAAAAGATAAGATTAGAGAATTTATCAAATTTGGTCCACTTCACAACCCAGCTAACTTAATGGGAATTGAAGCGTGTGAAAAATTAGCTCCAGGAAAGAAAAATATCGCTGTATTCGACACTGCTTTCCATCAAACAATGCCAGCTAAAACATTTATGTATGCTATTCCTTACGAATACTATGAAGATTACAGATTAAGAAAATTTGGCTTCCACGGAACAAGCCACAGATATATTACTTTAAGAACTCAACAATTATTAGATAAAGAAGACATCAATATTATTACAGTTCACTTAGGTAATGGTTCATCTATAGCAGCTGTTAAAGACGGAAAATGCTACGATACATCAATGGGACTTACACCATTGGAAGGACTTTTAATGGGAACTAGAAGTGGAGATTTGGATCCTACTGTAATGACATTCTTAATGAATGAAAAAGGATATTCAGCTGATGAAATGAACCAAATTTTGAATAAAAAATCTGGTGTATTAGGAGTTTCAGGAATTAGTTCAGACTTTAGAGATCTTGAAGAAGAAGCAGAAAAAGGAAATGACAGAGCTCAATTAGCACTTGATATGTTTATTGAAAGAGTTAAGAGATATATTGGTGGATATATGGCTGAATTAGGTCATGTTGATGCAATTTGCTTCGCTGGTGGTATCGGGGAAAACTCTTCATCTATGAGAAAAGATATCTTAGATACATTTGAAGAACTAGGCGTTAAATTAGACCTTGAAAAGAACAATACTCGTGAAGAAGCTTTAATCTCAGCTGATGATTCAAAAGTTAAAGTTTATGTTGTTCCAACTAATGAAGAATTAATGATTGCTAGAGACACTTTAGACTTAGCAAAATAATAATATTTTTATTGACAACTTAACATTATTATATTATAATTAACTACGTTGTTTGTATAAATTTTAAGGACTAAAGTCCTTAAGGAGGTGTAGCATGGCAGTACCAAAGAGAAAAACTTCTAAAACTAGAAGAGATAAAAGAAGAGCTTCTTCGTATAAATTACCAAGAGTTACTATAACTACATGTCCTAATTGTGGATCTCCAAAATTACCTCACAGAGTATGTAAAGAATGTGGGTATTACGATGGAAAACAAGTTGTAGATAATTCAGAACAAAATTAATGAAAAGAGAGCCGCTTAATTATTATTAAGCGGCTTTTTTATTTGTTTGATGTTATAACATACAATATTGTGATAGAATATACTAGAGGTGAAGTATGAAAATTTTATTAGATACTTTGGGTTCCGATAAAGGAGCATCAGAATTAATAGAAGGGGCTATAATGGCTCTTGAACAAAAAGATTTTAACTTGACGATAGTAGGAAATGAAGAAGAAAATAGAAATATTGTAAATAAAAGATTTGAAGACAAAATAGATTTTGTAAATGCTACAGAAACCATTGAAAATAATGAATCACCAACGAAAGCGATAAGATCGAAAAAAGATTCTAGTATGAGAAAATGTTTTAATTTATTAAACGAAGATTACGATGGGTTCTTATCGACAGGCTCTACTGGTGCTTTATTAACAGGGGCTACACTTATAACTAGAAGACTTGATAATGTATCTAGACCTTGTTTGATGGTTACAGTACCTAGCTTAAAGGGTGATGTGGTAGTATTAGATGTTGGAGCTAATGTTGACGTCACTTCTGAGTTATTAGAACAATTTGCAAAAATGGGATATGTTTATTCCAAAAATATTTTAGGAAAAGAGGATTGCAAAGTAGGTCTATTAAATATTGGAGTCGAAGAACATAAGGGAGATTCATTAAGATTAGAAACATACAAGAATTTATCAAAATATCCTTATTTTAAAGGTAATGTTGAAGCAAGAGATGTTTTGAAAGGTGATTTTGATGTCGTGGTAACTGATGGTTTTTCAGGAAATATTCTTCTGAAAACAATAGAAGGTTCCGTTGAGTTTATTAAAACTTTAGCTAAGTCAAAATTATCTAAGCTTGATGAAAAATCTCAACAAGCTATTATTCCTATGATTAAATCAATGAGTACAGGTATTGATTATAACAGTGTTGGATCTGCACCATTTCTAGGAACTAAGAAGCCGGTGTTTAAAGCTCATGGCTCATCTAACAGGGACGCTATTATGTCTGGGATTTTAACGCTGATAAAATTCGTTGAAGAAGATGTTACTGATAAATTAAAAAAGGAGTTAGCAAATGAATAAAGAAATTTATGAAAAAGTTGTTGAAGGCTTAAAAAAGGAATTTAATAGAGACGATATAGACGAAAAAACAAGATTTGTAGAAGATCTTAAAGCGGATTCAGTACGCTTATTGGAAATCGTAATGGATGTAGAAGAAGAATTTGATATAGAACTTGATGACGAAAAGTTATCTGAGTTAAAAAATGTAGAAGATGTAGTTAATGAAATTGAAAGGGCACAAGGAAAATAGTTGTGGACAAAGCTAGAATTGAAATGCTACATGACCTAGAAGAAAAATTAGATTACAGGTTTACAGATATTAATCTGTTAAACCTGGCTTTTTTTCATAGCTCATACGGAAATGAAAACAAATCATATAAAGATATTTCAAACGAAAGATTGGAATTTTTAGGAGATGCAGTCTTGGATCTAATTGTTAGTGACTTCTTGTATAATAGTAAATCTTCGTTAAAAGAAGGTGCTATGACAAAGATTAGAAGTCAAATGGTATGTGAAAAATCTTTCTCAAATATGGCCAAGTATTTAGAATTAGGAAAATATTTAATGATGGGTCACGGTGAATTTATTTCAGGTGGCAGTGAAAAACCTAGTGTACTTGCTGATACTTTCGAAGCAGTTTTTGGTGCAATATATTTGGATTCTGGTTATGAATCGGCTTTTAAAATTGTAGAAAATAAGTTTAAAAGTCTATTCATAGCTGAAATAGAAACAAAGTCTAGTTTTATTGACTATAAGACTATGTTACAGGAAAATAATCAAAAAAATTCAAGAGATAAATTAAAGTACAAGATTGTTAAAGAAGAAGGCCCAGATCACGACAAGAAATTCTATGTTGATGTTTATGAAGGTAACTTGGTTATAGGATCTGGATTTGGATCTTCAAAAAAACATGCAGAACAAGATGCTGCAAGAAACGCCTTGATTAAATTAAGGGTAATAAATGAGTAAGAAAAATTACATTGTATCATTGTTCATTCCTCATTTAGGATGTCCAAATGATTGCATTTTCTGTAATCAACGCAAAATTACAAATTATATCGAAGTTGTTAAAAAAGATGAAATAATAAATGAAATAAGAAATCAACTTGCAAATTTTCCTAATAAAAGTCAAGAAGATATTCAGATAGCTTTTTATGGTGGATCTTTTACAGGAATTGAAGAAACAGCTATGATAGACTATTTAAAAATAGCAAATGAATTCATTGAAGACGGTAAAGTTCGATCGATTAGACTTTCTACAAGACCTGATTATATTGATAAACACATTTTAAATATTCTTAAGGAATTTAAAGTAGAAACTATAGAGTTAGGCGTTCAATCAATGGTAGATAGTGTATTAGATTCAAATTTAAGATGTCACGATAGTAAGTGTGTTAAAACATCTTCTGAGCTGATAAAATCTATGGGATTTAGTTTAGGGCTCCAAATGATGACAGGCTTATACAAATCAACCACAGAGATGGACTTATATACTGCAGATGAATTAATCAAGTTACAACCTGATTTTGTCAGGATATATCCAACTTTAGTTATAAAGAATACTATGCTTGAAACTTTTACCAAAATTAATAAATATAGTCCGGAAAATTTGCACGATTCGGTCGAAAATTGTACCAAAATATATTTGAAATTTATAAACGCTAACATTCCAGTTATTAGATTAGGTCTATTAAATACAGAAAATATAAAACAAGGCGAAGATATAGTTGCAGGGGCAATTCATCCAAATTATAGACAATTGGTAGAAGATAATTTGTACAGAAAAGTGGTAGATTATGTTTTGAAAAATGATAATCTTGAAACACTAGAAATACATGCCAAACCAAATATTTTGAATAATTTTGTCGGCTATAATGGGGAAAACAAAAAATATTTTAAAGAAAAATATGGATTAAAAACAATAAAATATTCTAATTCTAATAATAACTTCTTAGTGTTAGATCATATTAACAAAATTGATATTAATTTAGAAAATATTTTTAAATATATTGAAAAAGAGGTGTAGCTGTGGGATTAAAATCAGTTGAAATACAAGGTTTTAAGTCCTTTAAAGATAAAATAAAATTGAATTTTGATAATCCCATAACAGCAATTGTTGGGCCAAATGGTAGCGGGAAGTCAAATATTTCTGATGCTATTTTATGGGTTTTAGGTGAACAATCAGCAAAAAATCTCCGTGGGAATAAAATGCAAGATGTTATTTTTGCTGGAACTCAGAAGGAAAAACCTGTTAACTTTGCACAAGTTTCCATAACATTCGAAAATGACTTATGGAAAGACATTGATTATCAAGAAATTACAGTAACGAGAAGAGTTTTCCGTACTGGTGAAAGTGAATATTACATTAATAAAAACCAAGTTCGTTTAAAAGATGTAAAGGAATTATTCTTGAATACGGGAATTGGGAAAGAAGGATATTCTGTAATAGGCCAAGGTAAAATCGACGAAATTCTGTCATCAAAAAGTGAAGATAGAAGGGAATTATTTGAAGAAGCATCTGGAATTTCCAAACAAAAATACATTAAAGAACAAAGTGTTAAGAAACTTGAACAAACTAATGAGAATTTACTAAGAATTGAAGATATATTAATTTCACAAGTCGATAGATTAAAATATTTAGAAAAAGAAAGTAAAAAGGCTAAACAAGGAATTGATCTGGAAGAAAAACTAAAGGAAATGGAAATCCAAAAAGCTTTATTGGATATCGAAAAACTTTCTATTACACTAAGTGATGTCATTGAGAAAAAAGAAAATAATGATAAAAGCTTGATTGACTTAAAATCAAAACTTGTAAGATTTGCAAATAAAAGAAATGATTTATTAAAAAGCATCAATAAAATAGATATCGATACAGAATTGAAAATCTCTAATTTAGCGGATATTAAGAGTCAAAAAATAAAAAACGAATCAGATATTCAATTGAATGATGAAAGACTTAAAAATAGCAACACTGAATTAGAGAGATTAACAAAAGAAAACGAGAATTATTCATCAGAAATTAAAAATTTAACATCAAAAATTGATAATTTACAAAATACAATAAAAAACTCTGAGAAAAAGCTTGAAGAAATAAATTCAAATTTAGAAAAAATGAATATTGATGATTCTGAAGATGAACTTAACATTAAAAAAGAATTGAGCGATAAGAAATCAGAAAAATTAAATAAATTACAGTCAATTTATACACAACATATTATAGAAAAATCTTCACGTGATGCTATCGAACAAGAAAGGTTGAAAGAAATATCAGAGGTAAAAAAGCAAAAAGAAGAATCTGAATTCAAATTAAATCAATTAGTAGAAGCATTACGAAATTTAGAAGAAACGCTAAGTGATTATGACAAACATTTGGATAATTTAGATAAAGATAAAGAACGAATTTCTAGCATTATAAATGATAAAGAGAAAGCTTTAATTAATTTAAGAGACAAATTATCCAACTTAAAAGAAGAATCCATAACTAACAAAAATAAATATATGTTTTTGAAAAATACTATAGATAATCACGAAGGGTACAATTTTACAGTTCAAAACTTTTTTAAAAAGTTAAATCCTAGTTTACAAGATAAAGTAATAGGGACACTTGGGGATTTAATCAGTGTAGAAAAGCAGTATGAGAAATCTGTTGATGCAATAATGTCATCAGCGTTTCAAAATATAATTGTCAGCAATGAAAATGATGGTAAGGAATTAATTAATTTTTTAAAGTCAAATAAGATAGGAAGACTTACTTTTTTACCATTAAATAAAATAAAATCTAGAAATTATGATTATGTAAAAGATAAATTGGTACTTGGACATTTAAATGAATTTATAAAATCTGATGAAAAATTTAGGGATATTGTAGATTATTTTGCACAGAAAACACTTGTCACTCAAAATATGGAAGATGCTATTAACGTAAGTTCGAAATACAAAAACTATAGAATAGTTACATTAGATGGTGATATCATTAATAGTTGGGGTTCAATGGTAGGTGGATATAAAAAGCCTTCCAATTACTCAATACTATCAACAAAAAATAGTTTAAATTCTGTTGAAAATTTGTATAAAAACTGTGTTAATGAATACAACGATTTGAAAAAAATATACGAAGAAAATATTGATATTGTTAATCAAAACAAATCCGATTTAGAAATTATTGAAGATAAGATTGTAAAATTAAGAACTGAAAAGGATGCTTGTAATATCAACATAAAAGACAAACAGTTTGAGATTAAATATTTGAGGTCTAGTATTAGTGATTTTGATAATAAGTTAAATTCAAATACTATACAAAGTGAAGCCAATGATTTACAAGAAACTGATTTAAAAAATCAAATTGTAGAATTAGAAAATGTTTTAAAAGAATTAAGTGTTGAAATTGAGAAATTACAAGAACAATATAATTCGGAAAAAATGAATATAATTAGTTTAAAATCTGAATACTCTTCTGTACAAAGGGATTTAAATATATTTAATAATCAGTTAAATGATGCAAAAATCAGAAAAGAATATTTGGAAGATAACTTTAAAGTTAATTCAGTTAAAATTGATGAAATTCATAAAAGTATTTCTAAATACAAAAGCCATAAAAATGATATAAAATCTAAAACTGTTGATTATGATGATATTATTTCTGGGCTAAATAATGAAATTTTATATATGAAGTCCAATATGAATGAATTTAAATCAGAGTTAACAAAGATTGAGCAATCAATATATGATTCAAATGCTAGTGTTCAAAAAATAGAAATTAGCAATAACTCATTAATCGAAAAGGCTTTAAATACAACAGAGAAGTTAAATAATATTAAAATAGATATTAATGAGCTCTATGATATTAATATCGACACAATAGAATCTAATTCTGATATTAAAATTAGTCAGAAAGAAATCAATAAAATTATCAATGATTTAAGAAATATAGGTTCTTTTTCTGTAGATAGTATTCAAGAATATGAATCAGTTAAAAAAGAATTTGATTTTATGACTAAGAGTAAAAATGATTTAATTGAATCCAGGGCAGATATCATGAGCGCTATTAATAAGCTTAATAGAGAAATGAAAGAAGTATTCACCAAAAAATTTGAAGAAATAAATACAAAATTTATTGCGATTTTTAAACAACTTTTTAATGGAGGATATGCAAGTCTTAAATTGACCGAAGATGATGTTCTAAGTTCTGGAATTGAAATAACTGCTCAACCACCTGGGAAAAAACTTCAAAGTCTAAACTTGTTGTCCGGTGGAGAAAGATCGTTGACAGCGGTAGCGTTGCTTTTTGCGATTTTTGAGACAAGACCATCTTCTTTTTGTATATTAGACGAAATAGATGCTGCTTTAGATGAAATAAATATTAGGAGATACAAAGAATATTTAATTAAATTTAAAGAAAAAACTCAATTCATTATTATTACACATAGAAAGAGTACAATGGAGATAGCTAACATTTTATATGGAATAAGTATGGAAAAAGATGGAATATCTAAAATGATTAAATTAGATGTAGATAGGAGAGAGATATGCTAAATAAGTTCTTTGATAAGTTTAAGTCTAAAAAAGATGACGAAGAAACAAAAAATACAGAAGAAGATTTACAACAAGAAGAATTAGAAATTAGTCAATCCAATGAAAATATAGAAATAAGCGAAGAAGTTAATGATGCTGAAAAAGTCGTTGAAGAAAAGAATGAAAAGTCTGAAACTGATAACGAAAAATACCAAGAACAATCTGAAGAAATTATCGAAGATAAAGAAGAAAATAAGGAAGGATTTTTTGAAAAATTAAAGAATTCATTACTTAAAACTCGTGACAATATTTCTAATAAGATTGATCAAGTTTTAGCCAATTATAGAACGGTTGATGAAGAATTATTCGAAGAAATTGAAGAAACTTTGATTTCCGCTGACATTGGTGTTGAAACAACATTAAAGATTGTTGCTCAATTGAGAGATAAAGTAAAACTTAATAACATTCAAGATCCAAGTGAAATAAAAAATGTTTTGGCTGATATTTTAAAAGAAAATATAATTAATGATAAGATCGACAATAATTTAAATGTAGATGATAAAACTATTATTTTAGTAGTCGGTGTAAATGGTGTAGGAAAAACTACTACGATTGGTAAATTAGCCATGAAATTCAAAAAAGATGGGAAAAAAGTTTTGATGGTTGCTGCCGATACTTTTAGAGCAGCGGCTATAGAGCAGCTTACTGAATGGGCAAATAGAGCTAAAGTTGACATTATTAGTCACAAAGAAGGTTCTGACCCAGCTAGTGTTGTTTTTGATGGAGTTAGTGCTATGAAAAGTAGAGATGCAGATATATTAATTTGCGATACAGCTGGAAGGCTTCATAATAAGAAGAATTTAATGAATGAATTGAATAAAATAAAGAGAGTTATTGAAAAAGAATATCCGGAAGCTAAAAAAGAAATTTTATTAATTGTAGATGGCACAACTGGACAAAATGCTATTATTCAAGCAAAAGAATTTATGAATGCAACTGATTTAACAGGTGCTATAATTACAAAACTAGATGGTACAGCTAAAGGTGGAATGATATTTCCACTTGAAATGGAATTGGGAATTCCAGTAAAATTCATTGGAATTGGCGAACAGGTTAATGATTTGGTTAAGTTTGAACCAGAAAAATTTATAGAAGCAATAATAAATTAAAATTGAATTTTTTTTCATTTTTTGATAAAATTTGTGTGTGGAGGAATAACATGGATAATAAATTTAATAACGGATCTGTTAAGATCTCTAATGACATAATTTCACTTATTGCAGCAGAAGCTTGCATGGAAGTTGAAGGTGTAAAAGCTATTATGACACCACAATCAGAAAAAGTAAATATACAAAAAGGAGCTCAAAAATCAGTAATCATTGAAATTCTTGACAATGCTGTAAATGTAAGAGCCCATATTGAAGTAGATTCTGATTATAACATCAAGGATGTATGCTATAAGGTGCAAAAGAAAATAAAAGAAAATATCGGCATGATGACTGGGTTAGTTGTCATAAATGTAGATGTTGTTTGTGAGAAAATAAGTATTTAATGTAACCCTCTTATCAGAGGGTTATTTTCTTGGAGGAAATATGTCAAGAAGACAATCTAGAAAAAGCGCAATGCAATTAATCTATGAAATGAATATGAATGGAGATTACGATAAAAATAGAATTGAAGAATTTTGTAAATATCAGAATATTAATAAAAATGATATAGTATTTTTCAAAGAAATTGTATTAAATTTTATTGAACATATTGATGACATAGTAAATATTATAGAAAATAACACAAAACAATGGAACTTGGACAGAATTAACAAATTAGATTTATCGATTTTACAAGTTGGTGTTTGCGAAATTCTATACGTGGAAAGCACTCCAGATAGTGTTGCAATTAATGAAGCCGTTGAATTAGCGAAAGAATATTCTACAGAAAAATCATACAGTTTTATCAACGGCATATTAGGCTCTGTATTAAAGAGAAAAGAAAATGCAAGTTTATAGTGTTAAAGAGATCTCTGATTATATTCAAAATACTTTGAAGAAAGATCCAATTTTATCAAATGTGTGGATAGAAGGTGAGATTTCAAATTTTAATAAAAATATTTCAGGACATGTTTATTTTAGATTAAAAGATGAAAAAGCATTGATTTCTTGTATGATTTTTAAAACAATGTCTCTTGCAAAAACTATAAACTTAAAAGATGGAGACAAAGTTCAACTAAGAGGAAGTATAACAACATATCAAGGATCAAGCACTTATCAACTTCTTGTAAAAGAATGTAAGAAATCAGGCACTGGAGACCTTTTTCAAAAGTATTTAGAGTTAAAAGAAAAGCTTGAACAGGAAGGCTTTTTTTCGGAATCAACCAAAAAATGCATAACTAAATATCCTAAAGCTATTGGCGTGATTACATCTTCTACAGGAGCGGCCGTGAATGATATTTGCAGAACAATAAAGAGAAGATATCCTATTTGCGATATTTTGATATATCATTGTGTTGTTCAAGGAGAACAATCGTCAGAATCTATTATACAAGGCATTAAATATATGGATGAGCAAAATCTAGATACTCTTATAGTAGGAAGAGGCGGTGGAAGTTTTGAGGATTTAAATTCATTTAATGATGAAAATCTTTTAAAAACTATTTATAATTCAAAAACCCCTATCATAAGCGCCGTTGGTCATGAAAATGACTTTATGCTTTCTGATTTTGTAGCTGATTTAAGAGCATCTACTCCAACAGCAGCTGCTGAGCTAGCCACTGCTGATTTTGATGAATTAAAATATTTTTTACAGGAAAGTTACGCTAAAATTAATAGAATTTTGATGAGAAGATTTGAAGATGAAAATCAAGAATTAGAGTATTATGGTAAGCAGTTGGAATTTTTAGGCCCCAAAAACATTATTAAAGAACACATGGATAATCTTCAACTTTTGAAGGATAGCTTAAAAAAAGCTTATAAGAAAAATTTGGAAGATAAGTTCAATGAAGAATTAAATATTTACCACAAATTAAATCTGTTGAAACCTGATAAGCTATTATCTTTAGAAATCGAAAAACTAAATAAAATTCGAATAACAATGATTAAAAATTTGATTTCAAATATTAATTACAAAGAATTGATTTTAGACTCATATAAAAATAACTTATTGCATCTGAATCCAAGTACAATTTTAGAGAATGGATATGCAAAAGTATTAAAGAATGATAAGAGTATTTCATCTATTGATGATGTTATGGAGAACGAAAAAATTGTCTTAATTATGAAAGATGGTAAACTTGATACAACTGTTCAAAATAAGGAGAAATTCAATGAATGAATATAGAGAATACGATGAAGGATTAAAAAGACTAAGTGACATCGTTGAAAAGTTGGAAGACAGAGAGCTGAGTCTTGAAGAAAATATAAAATTATACGAAGAAGGCATGAAGCTTCACAAGAGATTAAGTTCTATTTTGAAAGAACAAGAAGGAAAAATGACTTTGATTAAAGATAACAAAGAAGAAGATTTTCAAATAAACATGCTTTTAAGTGATGATAATGAATAGTAAGGAAATTATAAATTTAATAAACACTTCATTAAAAGACTTAAAATTTTCCGATGATAAAATTGGCGAAGCTATGCAATACACCATTGTTGACGATGGTGCAAAAAGATTAAGGCCACTTTTGTTTTTGTTAACTTATCAAATGTTTAATGAATCGATAACTGAATCTGTAAATTACGCTATTGCCATAGAATTAATTCACAATTATTCATTAGTGCATGATGATTTAGAATGTATGGATAATGACGAATATAGAAGAGGAAAGTTAACAGTGCATAAAAAATACGGAGAAGATATTGCAGTTTTAGTAGGGGATGCACTTTTAAATTATTCATTTGAAGTATTATCTGAATCGATTAAGAACGAAATTGACGCAAAGTGTGCAAATTATATCGTAAAGAAATCAGGTTGTTTTGGCATGATAAAAGGTCAACTTTTGGATATTGACAGTGAGATTTCTGAAAAAAATATTATTGAAATTTACGATAAAAAAACGTGTAATTTACTTAAAGCAGCTACTGTATCTGCTGGAATTTTAAGTAAAGTTGACGATAATATATTATTAAAACTAGAAGATTATGCTTTTAATCTAGGAATGGCTTTTCAAATAATTGATGACATTATGGATTATGAAAATGATGTAAAAATTAATAAAAAAACTTATGTCACTATTTTTGGAAAAGAAAAAGGCATTGAAGATGCAAATCAGTACTCTGATAAAGCTATAGATTGTATTAAAGATATCGATAATTCTCAACCTTTAATTGAAATTACAAATAAACTGTTGGACAGGAAATATTAATATGAGAATTGATTTGTATTTGTGCGAAAAAAACTTTGCATCTTCTAGAACAAAGGCAAAATCTCTGATTGAGAATGAATTAGTTTATTATCAGGGTAATTTAGTAAAGAAACCATCACTTGAGATAAATTCTGATGAAGTTGAAGTGAAAGAACACATTGAATATGTGGGAAGAGGCGCTCTGAAGCTTTTAAAAGCTTTTGAGGTATTTAACATAGGTAAGCATGATTTATGCCTAGATATAGGCTCATCTACTGGTGGATTTACTCAGGTTTTATTAAAAAATAATGCAAAAGAAGTCTATGCTATTGATGTTGGCAATAATCAAATGGTTGACGAACTCAGACATGATAGCAGGGTTAAATTATTCGAAAATACTAATTTTCGAAATATTAATGTAGATGAGTATCCGAGATTTGATTTTATAGTATGCGATGTATCTTTTATATCATTGAAAATGATTATTCCAAATGCCGTTAAAATGCTAAAAAATAATGGCGAAATGATATTTTTGATAAAGCCGCAGTTTGAATTAAAAACAAAAAATCATATAATTAATAATAAAAAGGAACATTTATCTATAATAAATGATATTAATAATTATCTAAATGATGAAGGATTGTATATTTCTGAGATGACACATAGTCCAATAAAAGGTAAGAGTGGAAATATAGAGTATTTAATCCATATTACGACTTTAGATAATAAAAATATAAAATTCAAGGATGTTGTGGAGACAGCATTTAATAAATTGAGGTAGAAATATGAAAAAATACACAAGACAAAGATTAATTCTAGACTTAATAGAAGAAAATGAAATAAGAACTCAGGAAGAACTTTCTGACTATTTAGAAGCTCATGGAGTTAGAGCTACACAAGCTACTATTTCTAGAGATATAAAAGAATTAAGAATATCAAAAGTTCAAACTAGAGAAGGCGAATATCATTATGCAATAATTGACACTGTACACGATTCATTAAACGAAAGATTAGATAAGATTTTCAGATCTGCTGTGTTGACTATCAAGCATAATGAAGATATGGTAATTATTAAAACAATATCTCACACTGCAACAGTATGTGGTATGGCAATTACCAACGCTAAATTAGACAATATAGCAGGAATTCTAACAGGTAATGATACTATTTATATAACTGTTGAAGATAAATCTGGATTGGAAAAATTAGTTTCAGAAATCAAATCAATCATCAGGTAAAAAAATGTTAAATTCTCTTTATATAGAAAATTTTGCGATAATTGACAAAATCAATGTCGATTTTACAGATGGACTTAATATCATAACTGGGGAAACTGGTTCAGGAAAATCAATTTTGATAGAAGCTTTTGAACTTCTTCTAGGACAAAGATTTAACAAAAGTTTTATCAGAGATTCTTCAAAAAAAACTATTGTTGAAGCGACATTTACAATAGCTGATAATTCTAAAATTAAATTTTTAGAAGACATGGGATACAATGTTGAAGATGGAGTAATAATAATTTCAAGAATTGTAGATACTAATTTAAAAAGTATAAATAAATTAAACAATAGATCAATCACGCTTAACACACTAAATGAATTAATGAGTAAATTTGTTGACATTCATGGACAAAATGGAACTCAATCACTATTGAACAAGGATTTTTATCTAGATTTAATTGATTCTTTTGATAAGGAAGAAACTTTTAAAATCAAAACTGAGTTAAGGGAAATTCTCAATAATATTGCAGAATACAAAAAAGCGTACAAGAGTTTTAATATTTCAAACGAAGAAAAGGATAGACAACTCGATATAATAAATTATCAAATTGAAGAAATATCACAAATAGATCTTGAGAACTTGGATGAAGAAGAACTTGAAAATGAATATAATAAACTATCGAATGTTAATTTGATTAAAAATAATATCGGTGAAATATTAAACATGTATTCGGATGAAAACTACAATGAACAAGATATAAACACTATGTTTAATATTGTTTTAAGCAAAATGGACTCAATCTGTGAGTTTGATAATGAAGTGAATTCTTTTAAGCAAGATTTGGATAAGATTTATTATGAGATGGACGACTTGTTCTCAAGGATTAGTTCATATTCATCAAGCATTTATCAAGATGAGTTCAAACTAAATGATTTAGAAAATAAAATAGCAATAATTACAAATTTAAAGAGAAAATACGGAAAATCTATTGATGATATAATTTCATTTAGAAAAGATTTGGAACGTAGACTTAAAGAACTGAATGAAATTACAGAAAATAAAAGAAAATTCAAGAAATTAATTGATTCAGACAAGCAGAAGGGGATTGAATTATCAGATAGACTTCATAAAATTAGAAAAAAAATTGTTTCTAAATTAGAAAAATTGATTGTTCAAAATCTAAAAGATTTGAATATGAAACATGCTGATTTTCAGGTCAAATTTGAAAAGCTTTCTGATTTCAATGAAAAAGGTTATGATTCATTGGATTTTCTAATTAAAACAAATTTAGGGCAAGATTTAAAACCAATGGTATCTATTGCATCTGGTGGAGAAATTTCACGTATTATGCTTGGATTTAAGTCAGTTATATCAGATTTTGAAGATATCAATACTCTTATTTTTGACGAAATTGATACTGGAATTAGTGGTAGGACGGCATTGGTAGTAGGTGAAAAACTTATTGATTTATCAAAAGATAAGCAAGTGATTTCAATAAGTCATTTACCTCAAATAGCTTCATTGAGCGATAATCACATTTTAATTGAAAAGATTGATTGTAATAACGAAACAAAATCAATTTTAAAAGTATTAACTCCTGAAGAAAAGGTAAATGAAATTTCGAGATTGATCGGTGGAATAAACATCACAGAAACGACAATTGAACAAGCAAAATTAATGATCAATCAAGCAAATGAATTAAAAAATGATAGGAGATAATTATGGATTATGAAGAAAAAACTATAAAGAGTGAAATGATATATGAGGGAAGAATTTTAAACCTCAGATTAGATACGGTTGAACTTCCAAATAGAAAATACTCTAAAAGAGAAATTGTTGAACACGCAAATGCTGTGTGCATAATTGCGGTAAAAGATAATAAATTATTTTTTGTGAGTCAATATAGAAAAGCTATAGACCAACAATTAATGGAATTACCAGCAGGGTTAATTGAACACAATGAAACACCAAAAGACGCGGCGATAAGAGAGATGAGGGAAGAAATAGGTTATAATTGCAAGAATTTAACTTATCTGTTCGATGCTTATTCTTCTCCGGGTTTTAGTGATGAAAAAGTAAGTTTCTTTTTGGCTGAAGAATTATTCAGAGACGAACTAGAAGCAGATGATGACGAATTTTTAAATATAGAACTCATCGAACAAGAAAAATTAATGCAAATGATAGAAGATGGAGCTATTGTTGACGGGAAGACAATTATGGGAATTCTATATTTTTTAAGGAATGTGAATAAATGCTAGAAACGATAAATCATTATATTATAATTATACTTGTATTACTTCCAACTATTGTTCTCCATGAACTTGCTCATGGTTATGTTGCTTACTGGATGGGTGATAATACGGCTAAAAGCATGGGTAGATTAAGCTTCAATCCTATTGATCACATTGATCCATTAGGTGCAATTAGTTTGATTTTATTCAAGTTTGGTTGGGCAAAGCCAGTTCCAATTAACTCATACAATTTTAGGAACAGACATTTAGGGATGTTCTTGGTTTCAATTGCAGGAGTTACAGTAAATTTAATTTTAGGACTTATATTTTCGTTTTTATATGTTAAATTTTCTCATGTAAATCCTGTAGTATCAGAAATTTTGAGTTTATTTATTGTATACAATGTGTATTTTGCTGTATTTAACTTAATACCCGTTCCACCTTTAGATGGTTCTAAGGTTATAACTGCTTTTTTTCCAGGAAAATTTTTAGATTTTATGGCAAAATATGAAAAATACACTTATTTTATATTGCTTATATTAATTTTTTCAGGTGTGTTGGGTAAAGTTTTAACGCCTATAACATCATTTATAATTGATAAGTTTTTAAGGTTAGCAATTGCACTATGAGTTTAATTATTGAAACTGAAGAATTCAACGGTCCAATGGATCTTTTATTAAATTTGGTTGAAAAAGAAAAAATTGATATAGAAAATGTTGATTTAGCAAAAATTACAAATAAATTCATTGAAGAAGTTGAGAATTTGAAAAATCATTCTACTAAAGATTTGACTGATTTCATTTACTTAGCTTCTACTTTGTTATATATAAAATCAAAAAAATTATTACCCAAAAATGATTTTGATGAAGATGATCAGATAGATGAAGATTTAATTAAACAACGATTAATAGAATATAAAAAATTTAAAGAAATCTCTAAACAATTGATTGAATTAGAAAACATCTCATCGAAACATTTTAGAAAAATTCAAGAGGATTTATCGGTTTATCAATCTGAAAAAGAAAATTTGATTGTTCCTGACATTAATTTATTATCTGAAACTTTGTTAGAAATATTAAATAAGGTAGATAATAGAATTGTCATTGAAGAAACAGAAATTATAGAAGCGGAAGAATATAAGATTGAAGATTGTATTGAAGATATATTGTGGAAGGTAGAAAAAAATAACAAATATAGTTTTTCATATTTTTTATCCAAAAAGACCAATAGAAATGAAGTTATATCTGTTTTTTTAGCTTTACTAGAATTATTAAAATCCAACATACTAAAAGTTGTAAAAAATGAGGGTAATACGGAAATATTAATGAGGTAATTATGGAAGATAAAATTATTCGAAATAAAATTGAATCTTTACTTTTCTTATGGGGTGAACCATTAGATATTTCTTCAATATCTGAAGCTATAAACCTTGGCAAAAAAGAAACTAGAAATATGCTCGATGATTTAATTAAAGAATACGAATATAGAAACACTTCTCTGGAAATCAGATGCATCAACGATAGCTACCAAATTCAAACGAAAAAAGAATACTACGAATTTTTAAAAGAAATTTTTGTGAAAAATAAAAATACAAGATTAACTAATACCACCATGGAAGTTTTATCGATTATAGCTTACAAACAACCAATAACAAGAATTGAAATTGATGAAATAAGGGGAGTAAAATCTAGTTCATCAATTGACACTTTAACTAAAAAAAATCTAATAAAAGAAGTCGGAAGACTCGATAAAATCGGAAAGCCTATATTATACGGAACTACGGATGAGTTCTTGTATTATTTTAATATTAATTCTTTGGAAGATCTTCCTAAATTAAACGAAATAGAAAAACTTATTAAGGAAAAAGAAAATGAGAATAAATAAGTTAATCGCGCAAAGTGGATATTGTTCTAGAAGAAAGGCTGATGAACTAATCAAAAACTCAAAAGTTTGTGTCAACGGGACAATACTTTTAGATTTATCGTATCAAGTAAATGATGGTGACATTGTTGAAGTTGAAGGTAAGAAAATTAGAAAAAAAGAAGAAAAAGTTTATATTGCTATCAATAAACCTGTTGGATATACTTCAACAGTTAAGGATAAATTCGCTAATAAAAAAGTTGTTGATTTAATTAAATCTAATACAAGGGTTTATCCAGTTGGTCGTTTGGATAAGGATTCTCATGGATTATTAATATTAACGAATGATGGTGATTTAACTTATGAATTAACTCATCCTAAATTTGAGCATAAAAAAGTTTACGAGGTTTTAGTTAAAGGTAAACCAACCAAAAACAAAATACAAGAATTAAAAAATGGAATAATATTAGATGGTTATAAATTAAAAAAATCAAATATAGAATTTATTGCCAATGTAAAAGACAATACAAAATACATGGTAACTATTTATGAGGGTAGGAACAGACAAATTAGAAGAATGTTTGATTATATAAATCATCCGGTTTTAGATTTGAAAAGGGTTCAGATTGGTAATTACAAGATGGACGATAATTTAAAAAGCGGAGAATACGTACTGTTAAAGAGAAAAGATTTGGACTTAATAAGAGGTAAATATGATTGAAGTTAGACTTGCAAATAACAAAGACGAAGAAATTTTAAAAAATTTTAACTTAAAAATAGAAGATATTGTAGGGGATTTTTGCTTTATATATATTGACGACTTAAAACCAAAAGGGTATTCTCTGATTAGGACAGAAGATAAAAGAGCAAATATAGCAGATTTTCAATTACAAGAGGAGAATTCTAACAAGTTATTTTTTCTAAAAAGTATAGGGATGAATTTGAGAGATTTTGGTATTGAAGAGTTTTATGATAATAATGGTTTAGTAAAATCATTTTTTGAAAATCAAGGCAAAATAGACTTTAATCTACTTTTTAGGGGAAGCTGTAATGATTTATAACAATACTAAAACATTAGTTGAATCATTGATGAAAGATAAAATTCCAACTTCAAAAATTTGTTTAGATATGACATTTGGAAACGGAAACGATTCATACAAAATGTTATCCATAAACGAAACCATTGAAGTTTATGGGTTTGATATCCAAAAAGATTGTATAGATAATTCTAGAAAATTTGAGAACTTGAAAGTTATTAACGATTCTCATCTAAATTTTGACAAATATATTAATCAGAAAATTGATTTTGTGGTGTTTAATTTGGGATACCTTCCAGGTGGAGATAAAAAAATAACTACTGATTATGATACTGTAATTAAAACTTTAGATAAACTTTTGAAAGTGCTAAGCACAGAAGGTCAAGTTGTTATTACTTTCTATCCTGGGCACAAGCCAGGACTTGAAGAAAGTATAAACATAATCGCATATCTTCATAAATTAAACCAAAAAGAATTCAATGTTATTAGATACGATTTTATAAATCAAATAAACAATCCACCTTTTGTATGCTTAATTGAAAGGATTAAATAATGAATGTAGCGATAATAGGAGCAGGTGCAGCAGGATTAATGGCTGCAAGCTTCATTAAAGATGAATATGAAATTCATATTTTTGATCATAATGAAAAAATAGGTAAGAAATTGTTCATTACCGGAAAAGGAAGATGCAACATTACCAATTCATGTGATATACAAGAATTAATTGAAAATATTAATACAAACAAATATTTTTGTTACAGCCCATTTTATGACTTTACTAACGAACAAGTCATAAATTTTTTTAATTCAAATGGTCTTAGAACAAAAGTCGAACGTGGAAATAGGGTTTTTCCACAGAGTGATAAATCATCAGATGTGATTAAAGTATTTGAAAAAATATTGAAGGATAAAAATGTACATTTGCACTTAAATGAGCAGGTAAACAAAATTTACAAATCTAATAAATTTTATCTGACTACAAACCGTGATGAATATGGATTTGATAAAGTTATCATAGCCTGTGGAGGTAAATCATATCCAAATACCGGCTCAGATGGATCTCTTTACAGTCAAATAACCAAGCTAGGTCATACTATCCACGAAATGAAGCCTGGTTTGAGTGCAATTATTTTAAAAGAAAATGTGGAAGAATTAGAGGGAGTTAGTCTTAAAAACGTCGGACTAAAATGTTATTTGAATAAGAAATTGATATACGATGATATAGGTGAAATGATTTTTACAAGAAAAGGAATTTCAGGTCCCTTAGTACTTACTTTATCAAGTATATTGTGCAATAAAAATGGTGACATTAAAATATCGATAGATTTGAAACCAGGATTGAAAGATCAAAAACTTGATGATAGGATTTTAAGAGATTTCAGCGAAAATCAAAACAAAACAATTGAAAATGCTATAAGTAAAATAACAATCAAAAAATTAATACTGCCAATTTTAAAATCTGCAAGTATAAATCCAAATAAAAAAGTAAATGAAATAACAAAATATGAACGTGATAATTTAAGAAGAATTTTAAAAAGTTTTGATTTTACTTATGTATCAAATGAAAAGCTTGATTACGCAATAATTAGTGTGGGAGGAGTCGATGTTAATGAGATTGATCCAAGCACAATGGAATCTAAAATTGTAAAAGACCTATATTTTTGTGGAGAAGTAATTGATGTTGATGGTTTTACAGGAGGATTTAACTTACAATTTGCTTTTTCAACGGGTTATTTAGCGGGGATAAATATATGAAAAAAATCAAATACGAAAATGAATCAAAACTTTATGATGATATTAATGAATATATCAAAGACAAAAATTTTGACATATTATTGATATCGACGCCTAGAGTTATGAAAGAAATTTTCGACGATAGATTAATTAAAACAAATAAAAATATTTTGATCTCATCAAGAATGCTCAGAAAAAATGACGATGATAATGTTTATATTGAATTGATTAATAATGACGTATATTCTGTTACTGTTGATGGACCAAGTGGATCTGGTAAATCAACAGTTTGTAAATTAATCTCAAATATATTAAACATTGAATATTTGGATACGGGATCAATGTATCGTTCTCTTGCTTATTTTTGTTTGAAGAAAAATATAAATTTGGAAGACGAAGAAGAGGTCATGCATGTATTGAACAATTTGGACATAACATTTGAATCATCTAAGATTAAAGTTAATGGTGAATTCTTGAGAGATAAAATAAGAACTAATGATGTATCTATGGCAGCATCAAAAGTTTCAACATATTATTCTGTAAGGGAAAAATTAGTTGAAATTCAAAGACAGATTGCGAGCAACAAAGCGATTATTATTGATGGAAGAGATGCTGGTACTAACATACTAAAGAACGCTGATTACAAGTTTTATTTGGATGCATCACCCGAAGTTAGAGCCAAAAGAAGATTTAACGAACAAAAAGACGATTCATCTTATGAAACGATTCTAAAAGACATAAAATTAAGAGATGAACAGGATAAAAATAGAAAATATGCTCCTTTGAAACGAGCCGAAGATGCTGTTTATATAAATTCTGATGATATGAATATTGATGAAGTTGTTGAAAAAATAATAGAGATAATTAGAGGTAGAAATGTTTTATAGATTTGCAAGATTTTTATTGAAAATAGTATTTAAAATAAGATACAAATTAGTTGTTCATGGAAATACGAAACTTCCTGAAACTCCTTTAATTATTTGTGCAAATCACATAAATTTATGGGATCCAATTTTATTAGCGATAATTTTTGAGAGACCCATACGATTTATGGCAAAAAAAGAATTATTTGATAATAAATTTCTAGGTTTTTTACTAAACAAGTTTGGAGCTTTTCCGGTTGATAGAGATAATGTAAATATTAAAACGATAAAAGACGCTATCAAGCTTGTAAAAAACAATGAAGTTTTGGGAATATTTCCAGAAGGAACAAGAGTAAAAACAGTTAGTGAAGAAAATATGAAAACAGGAGTTGCTATGATTGCGTCAAGAGCAGGAGCAGATGTTATCCCAGTATTCATAAATTCTAATTATAAGTTCAGATCAAAAGTAGAAGTGTTTGTAAGAGATAAAATAGCTATATCAAGTTTTGATGATGTTTCAAAAGATATAAGAAATAAAGCAATAACTAGAGCTATATACGAAAATATTTACAAGGTGAATTGATGAATATAATAGTACAACAAAATGCGGGATTTTGTTATGGAGTTAAAAGAGCAATAGAGATAATTGAAAATGACCCATCAAAATTAAAGTATACTTTGGGTCAGCTTATCCATAACGAACAAGAATGTAAAAGATTAGAAGCTTTGGGTATAAAACAGATAGACGATTATACTCAAGCTGAGAAAGGCTCTACGATTTTTATTAGATCTCACGGTGCAACATTAAAATTAAAAGAAGAAATAAAAAATAATGGATACAAATTAGTAGATTTAACTTGCCCATCACTATTAAAAATTTATGAAAAAATAAATAAAAAACACGAAGAAGGTTACAAAATTATTATTATTGGAGATCCAAATCATCCGGAAATTATAGCGATGAAAGGACAAGTCGAAAATAATGTTGAAGTTGTTAACTCAATTGATGAGGCAAAAAAAATAAAAGGTGAAAAATTATATGTAATTTCACAAACTACTAATTTAAAGAGGAAATTTTTGGAAATTTCTGATATAATAGTAAGAGGTAATACTAACGTTGTGATAGATAATACTATTTGTGGGGCTACAAAAAGCCGACAAATGGCTTGTTTAGAGCTTTCTAAGAATGTCGATTGTATGATTGTGATTGGTGGCTTGAATAGTTCTAACACAAATAAATTGTATGATATTGCAAAACAAAATTGCAAAAAAGTTTTAAGAATTGAAACATACAAGGATATTTGTATCGATGATAGTATTATTGAATCTAAATTATTAGGTATTACAGCTGGTGCGTCCACACCGGCTTGGATTATTGAGGAGGTTGTAAATTTAATGGATAATTACAGCAAGGATTTTATGGAACAAGTAGAAGAAAGCATGAATAAGATTTACCCAAAAGAAATCGTAAAGGGTGAAGTTATTTATGTAACAGATGATGAAGTCATGGTTAATATTGGCTATAAGGCTGATGGTATTATTAAATTAGACGAATTATCAACAGAAGAAGGTAAATTACCTAAGGATTTGTACAAACAAGGCGACGAAATCGAAGTTTACGTTATTAAGCTAGATGACGGAGAAGGAAATGTTGTACTTTCTACAAAAAGAGTTGAAGGAATTAAAAACTGGAAGAATTTAGTTTCTAGTTTTGATAATGATTCAACTGTAGAAGCAAAAGTAACACAAGTAGTAAAAGGCGGCTTAATAGCTACAATTGATAATGTAAGAGCTTTTATACCAGGTTCTCAAGTAACTACTCACTTTGTAAAAGATTTATCTAAATATGTAGGAGAAACTTTGGTATGTAAAGTTTTGAATATAGATGAAAAGAAGAGACGTTTAGTTTTATCTCACAGAGCTGTTGTAGAAGCAGAACAAAAAGAAATTGAAGATAAGGCTTGGGAAAACATAACTGTTGGTGAAACAATAACTGGTAAGGTACAAAGATTAACAGACTTTGGTGCATTTATCGATTTAGGTGGAGTAGATGGTTTACTTCATATTTCAGATATTTCTTGGAATAGAATTGAATCCCCAGAAGATGTTTTAAAAGTTGGAGATGAAATCGAAACTTTAGTTCTTAAAGCTAACAGAGAAAAGAATAGAATCTCACTTGGCTTGAAACAATTACAACAAAAACCATTTGACGCTTTCGTTGAAAACAATCACGAAGGGGATGTTATTGAAGGAGAAGTTGTAAACTTAGTTGACTTTGGTGCTTTTATTAAATTAGCTGAAGGAATTGAAGGCTTAGTTCACGTTTCTGAAATTTCAAATGAACACGTTGATAAACCATCAGATGAATTAAATATTGGTGATACAGTTAAAGTTAAAATCTTAGAAATCAATCCTGAAAAGAAAAGAATAGCTTTAAGTATGAAAGCTTTATTACCAAAACCTGAAAAACCAGAAAGAAAGCCAAGACCTAAAAAAGTTAAACCTAAAAAAGTAGAAACTAAACCAGAATCAAGTGAAGAAACTTTGATTAACAGTGATTTAGGTGCATTATTAGATTTAAAATTAAAAGAAATCGAAGAAGATAACTAAAATCTACTTTATATCCAAAAGCCAAACAGGTGTTTGGCTTTTTTTAATGTATTTATGAATTATACACCGTGTTTTGGGGTATATAAAAAATATAGATTAGGGTGTGATTTAATATGAATGTAGATTTTAAATTATATGAAAATTATTATAGTGAATTTGCTACAAAATCAAATGAAGCTGCGAGAATTCAATCCGAACCAAATGATAATTTAAGAAATCCGTTTCAAATTGACAGAGATAGAATTATTCACTCAAAATCTTTTAGAAGACTTAAACATAAAACACAAGTGTACTTAAATCCTGAAAAAGACCATTACAGAACAAGGTTAACGCACACATTAGAGGTTACCCAAATAGCTAGAACTATTGCAAGGTGTTTACGTTTAAACGAAGATTTAGTAGAAGCAATAGGCTTGGGACATGATTTGGGACATACACCTTTTGGGCATGTAGGTGAAAAGATATTAGATAAACTCAATCCAAAAGGATTCAAACATTATAAACAATCCATTAATGTTGTCCAATATCTAGAACATTCAAGTTCTAGAATAGGTCTTAATCTAACGAAACAAACATTAGATGGAATAGTGAATCATTCAGGTAGCAACAAGGCAAATACCTTAGAAGGGCAAATTATTAAATATTCAGATAGAATTGCCTACATTAATCACGATATTGATGATTCTATTAGATCAAATATTATAAAACATAGTGATTTACCTATAGAAATTACAGAAGAACTAGGAGATAGAGGTTCAAAAAGAATTAATTTCTTAGTAAATGATTTAGTTGAAAATAGTTTCGATAAAAATCACATTGAAATGTCTGATAAAACTTATAGACTAATGGAAGATTTGCGATCATTTATGTTTAAGAACGTATATTTTAACGACATAGTAAGAAAAGATGATAAAAAAGTAGAATATGTACTAACTAATCTATATAGTTACTATTTAGAAGATATTAGTAGATTACCAAAATCACACACAGATATTTACAATAATATTGAGTTACAAAATAAAACCAAAGATGATATAGTTACAGATTATATCGCTGGTATGACTGATTCATTTGCAAAAAGAACTTTTAAAGAAATTTTCATACCAGATTCTTGGAGCATATAAAGATAGGATGATAAGATGGGATTTATACCACAAGATAAAATAGATGAGATAAAAAGTGTTGCAGACATAGTTTCTGTAATTGGAGATTATGTTGAATTGAAAAGGGCTGGTTCAAATTATGTTGGACTATGTCCATTTCACAATGAGAAGACGCCGTCTTTTAGTGTATCGCCATCAAAAGGCATTTTTCATTGTTTTGGTTGTGGTGTTGGTGGCGATGTTATATCCTTTATAATGCAAAAAGAGGGCATGTCATATCCTGAAGCTATTAAATTTTTGGCAGATAAGTTAGGTATTTTAGTCGAAACAAATGAAGTAAATAAAGAAAAATACGAACATCGCAAAAAATTATTTGAAATTAATAATGAAGCCAAATTATTTTATTACAAAAATCTATTGATAAATGACATACCGAAGGATTATATAAAAAAAAGAAATCTTAATAATAATTTGATTAATAAGTTTATAATAGGTTACGCTGATGGGAAAAACAGTCTTTATCGTCATTTACTACAAAAAGGGTATCAAAAAGATGATATAATAGAAGTCGGCCTCATAAATCAGGACGAAAAAGGGAATGTTTATGATAAATTTCGAAATAGGTTGATGTTTCCTATTATAGATATAAGAGGCAATGTTATTGGTTTTGGTGGTAGAGCTCTTGCGGATTCAAGGGCAAAATATATGAATTCTCCTCAGAGCCTAGCTTACGATAAAAGCAAGAATGTTTATGGAGTTTCTAATTTAAAAAATTCTACTAAAGTTGGGAAAATCATATTGGTAGAAGGATATATGGATGTTATCTCATTGACAAATTATGGATTTGACTATGCTATTGCTTCATTAGGTACTTCTCTAACACATGATCAAGCAAAATTAATCAAAAGATATTGTAAGAATATTTATATATGTTATGATGGTGACTCAGCAGGTCAAAACGCAACATCTCGTGCTATAGAAATATTTAAAGAGCAGGATATTAGTCCTAACATTATTGTCATACCTGATAATATGGATCCTGATGATTATATTAAACAATACGGAAATGAAAGTTTCGATAGGTTAATAGATAACGCAATGGATAGTGTTATTTATGAATACAAGAAAATACTTCAAAAATACGATATTAATGATGTAAAAGAAAAAATACAACTTATAGATGATTTGACAACTTTATTATCAAAATTAGATAGAGAAGTCATTAGGGATGAATATATTAAGAGATTTTCTGATGATTTAAACATAGAATATGTGAGTTTGAAAAAAGATGTCTATAATAAGCTGAAAGAAACTAAGCCTAACGTGAATTTTCATTATGAGAGAACTGAAGATAATCAAAATACAGAAAAAGATAGTATTAATAATCAGGAAAAAATAACTGCAATTGATATAATGACAATTGCTTGTTTTCATAAAGATATATACTATGATTTAAAAGAAGAATTCTCAAAATTCAAAACTAAAATCAGTTCTTATAATAACTTTATGGAGTTTGTGGATTTTTATTATTCTAAAAATAATGAAAATGAAATTGATGAAAAAGCGGCTAGAGATTATTTCAAAAATGATATTCAAATGGATCGAACTATCGATTATTTATATCAGAAATCTAGATATTCAATTAGTATTAATAATATTGGTAGAGTCGTATTGGAGATTAAAAAATACCTAATGACTCAAGAAAAAGATAATATTAAATCTCAGCTAGATCTAATGCAATCAGTAGAATTTAATGAAAAGATTAATAAAGAATACAATGAAATTTTGAATAAAATCTTAGAAATTAATAGACAAATTAAAGAGTACAAATAGTCAGAAAGGAGTTTTTTTATGTCAGAAGAAAACTTGGATGTTGAACAAATAAAAAAAGATGCATTAAACCAATTAATAGAGATAGGTAATGAGAATGATGGCATAGTTACTATCAAAGACTTCAAAAATATTGATGATATTTCTTGCCTTGATGAAGATGATATAGAAGATATAAGAAATTTGTTAATTGAAAATAATATTGAGATTTTTGAAAGTAATGATGAAATAGAGAAGAAATCATCTTCAAAGGATGATGACAAAGACGATATCGAAGATGATGAATCTATTGATGATGAAGACGATGACGATATTAAAGATGACAAAAAGATCATCGAAGATGTTTCTGATATTAAAGGAATTAATGTAGACGACCCAGTAAAAATGTATTTAAAAGAAATTGGAAAAATTCCTTTGTTATCAGCTGAAGAAGAAGTTCAATTAGCACAAGAAATGGAAAATGGCTCTAAGAGAGCTAAGAAAAAGTTAGCAGAAGCAAACTTACGTTTGGTTGTAAGTATTGCTAAAAGATACGTTGGACGTGGAATGAGCTTTTTGGATTTGATTCAAGAAGGTAATCTTGGTCTTATGAAAGCAGTTGATAAATTTGACTATACAAGAGGATTCAAATTCTCAACATATGCTACTTGGTGGATCAGACAAGCTATTACAAGAGCAATTGCTGACCAAGCTAGAACAATAAGAATTCCTGTACACATGGTGGAAACTATTAATAGACTTGTTAGAATTGAAAGACAATTATTACAAGATTTGGGAAGAGACCCTACAAATGAAGAAATAGCTAAAGAAATGGGAATTGAAGTAGAAAAGGTTAGAGAAGTCAGAAAAATTGCTCAAGAACCTGTAAGTTTGGAAACACCTATTGGTGAAGAAGAAGACAGTCATTTAGGAGATTTTATTGAAGATGATACTGCTATCGCTCCAGATGAAGCAGCAAATTTTACTATGCTTAGAGAAGAATTAGAAGGCATTTTAAACACTTTAAATGAAAGAGAAAGAAAAGTATTAGCATTAAGATTTGGACTTGTTGATGGTACTCCTAGAACACTTGAAGAGGTTGGCAAAGACTTTGATGTCACAAGAGAAAGAATAAGACAAATAGAAGCAAAAGCTTTGAGAAAATTAAAACATCCATCTAGAAGTCAAAAATTAAAGGATTTTTTGGAATAAAATGAAAAAACTTAGGCTTGAAGAAATAATTAACTTAGTAGATGATAATTCAATAGTTGCTGACATAGGAACAGATCATGGAATTGTTCCATTCGAATTAATAAAGTCAAATAAAGCAAAGAAAGTCATCGCATCGGATATTAGTGAAAAATCATTAGATAAATTAAGAGAAAAATTAGATTATCTTGATAAACCGGAAAAAATAATACTAAATGTATCTGATGGCTTGGATAATTTAAACGAATATCAAGTTGACACGATAATAATTTCAGGAATGGGAGGAAATTTAATCGCTGATATTCTGGGAAAAAATATCGATGTAGCTAAAAGTGCAAATTGCTTAATCTTAGGAGCAAATAATTCACTTTCCGTACTAAGAAAATTTTTACATGACAATTCTTTTGAAATTATAGAAGAAGTTGATTTGTTTGAAAATGACAAATATTATCAAATAATTAAAATTAAAGTCGGTAAGCAATTATTTTCGAATGATTATGAGTATGAATTTGGAAAATTTTTAATCGATAATAAATCTGAAAATTTGAAGCAATATATAAAACAACAGATAGAAAATAAGAAAACAATATTGTCGAATATATCAGAAAAAGACTCTGATAATGTAAAAAATGCTATTGATAATATTAATGTCGAAATAAAAGAACTTGAGAAAGTGTTGAATAAAATTGAAGCTTAAAGATTTTATAAGTTGGTATGAAAAATTAGTTCCTTTAGAAATTCAGGAAGACTTTGACAATAGTGGTATTCAATTTGGTAATTTAAATAGAGAAATAAATAAGATTTTGATTTCCTTAGATTTAGATGATAATTGCCTGAATAGAGCTATTAGAGAAAAATATGATTTGATATTTACACATCATCCAGTTATTTTTCATCCATTAAAAAATATTATAGAACAAGATAATAGTGTAAATACACGATTAATTAGTGCGATAAAAAATGAAATTTGTATTTATTCTTCGCATACCAACTTAGATAGTGTCGAATTTGGAGTAAGTGATGCGCTAGCTAAACAATTAGGCTTGACTAATACTAAAATTTTAGATTCTCATAAAAATAATATAGGATATGGGAAATATGCTGATATTGAAGAGGATTTTGCAGAGAATTTTATTTGTGATTTGAAAAATAAATTAAATCTTGAAAGTGTAATTGTATACGGTAATACAAATCGAAAGATTAAAAGAATAGCGGTGCTAGGCGGAAGTGGTGGTCACTTAATTGAAAATTGTATTGATACTAATTGTGATGTATTTGTATCTTCTGAATTTAAACACGATGAACAGATAGATGCACAAGATAACAATCTTATACTAATAGATATTGGCCACTATGAATCAGAAAAATTTATTCTTGAACCGTTAAGACAAACTATTCAAAAATCTTTTCCAGATATCAAAATAGATGTTAATTATTTAAAAAAACCAACTAGAAAAATTTTCTAATTATGTTATAATGTTATGGTGACTAAATCAGATAATCGCATGAATTCATGAGGAAAGTCCGTGCACTATAGAGCGAGGATGCTGGATAACGTCCAGTGGGGGCGACCCTAAGGCTAGTGCAACAGAGATATACCGCCATTTATTGGTAAGGGTGGAAAGGTAGGGTAAGAGCCTACCAGCATAAAGGTGACTTTATGGCTATGTAAACCCCATTCAGTGCAAAATCAAATAGGATTAAAGACGGCTGCTCGTCGTCTCCGGTAGGTAGATTGCTTGAACTAATTGGTAACAATTAGTCTAGATAGATGATTATCAAATACAGAACACGGCTTATAGATTTGGTCATAAAAAAAAGATTGGTAGCAATACTGTTACCAATCTTTTTTTATTTTACAATTATATCGTCATTAAAAGAAATCATCATTACTGTACCTAAGTTTAGTTTTGAATTAACTGATATATCAGCACCGATAATATCAGCGTAGTTTTTAACAATTGACAGACCCAGTCCGTAACCATTTTCTTTTGTGTTTCTGCAATCATCAACTCTGTAAAATCTTTCGAAAATTTTCGGCTTATTTTCTTCACTAATACCTATTCCAGTATCTTTTACGGAGATAACAATTTTTCTGTTGATATGTCTAGCTCTTAATAATACTGAATCTTTTGTTTGACAAGCTTTAAGTGCATTAGATAATAAGTTGATAATTATATTAGCTAACTTTTCTTTGTCAGTATGGATATCCAAATCCTCTGATATTTCCATATCAAATAAAACTCCTGCTTTATCATATTGTGTTTTCATAGATTTAAATATTTCATGTAAAAATTCAGTTAGATTAAAATCTGTAGGATTATATATAGTTTCTGGAGTTGATTTTTTAAATGTATTATTTAGCTGATTAATTAAGCTAGTCAATCTATCAATTTCTATAAGAAGAGTACTTACATTTTGTTCATTAGGTTCCATAATGCCGTCTTGAATCAATTCTAAATTTAACCTTAAATTAGTTAAAGGGGTTCTCAATTCATGACTAATATTTTGTGCATATTGTTTTCGATTAAATTCTTGAGATTTTAATGAATTTGCCATGTAATTGATATTTTGGGATAATTGATTTACTTCAACTATATTACTTTTTATAATTGGTAGAATGTAGTTTTGTTTTCTTATATTGACTGTAGCTTGAGTTAATTCTTCAATAGGATTAGTCACCTTTCTTGAAAGGAAAATTGATATTATCAAACTTGTAAAGTATGATAAAAATGTGGATAAAATTATTAATCTTAATAAGTTTGTTATGAATACTTCTCCTCTTTGTTTGAAATTATTATTAATCCTATAAATATATTTGATATGACCTATTTTTTTGTTGTTTTCATCGTATACATCTTTTACTATAGTGTTATAAAGTGGAGTTTTCTTAGCTAATTCGAATCCTTCTTTAAAAGAATATAATTCCTTATCGTTATTGTCATAAAAAATAACATCAAGATCTAACTCGCTCAAATACCACATGTACTTATCAATACTTTTTATGCTTAGTCCTTGTTGTTGATCTAAAAATAAGTTTTTAGTTAGCTGTTCAATTTTGTTTTGTCTGTTTAGTTCTTCATTGTTAACAAAATTTCTGAATGATAATTGAAAAATGAATACCGCAATAAATGACAATAACATGATAGGAAATATAATAGCTCTTAAAAACTCATATAATATTTCCGACTTAAGCTTCATCGTATACACCTAACTTATAGCCAACGCCATAAATTGTTTTAATATAACGAGGTTTTTTTGGATTATCTTCAATTTTATGTCTAATATTTTTAATGTGAGTATCTATAGCTCTGTCAAAAGCCTCATAATCATAACCAAAAGATAATTCTATTATTTCATCTCTAGTAAATATTTTATTGGGATTAGAGAATAAAGTTTTGATTATTTGAAATTCATTGCTAGTAAGATTTATGCTTTCTCCGTCTTTAATAAACGTGTTATCTTCAAAAGAAATACTTACACGTCCATTATCAAAATAAATTTTTTCGGATTTTGGGAGGCCAAGCTTTTCAACTCTTCTGAGAATTGTTTTTACTTTTTGAACTAATATTTTTAAACTGAAAGGTTTAGTAATATAATCGTCAGCTCCAAGTTTTAAACCCTCTAATATTTCAGATTCATCTACTTTAGCTGTAACCATGATTACTGGTGTTTCAGTTCTAGATCTAATTACTTCCATAACTTTTTCACCGCTAACTTTTGGCAACATTAAGTCTAAAATAATTAATGAATAATCTGTTGTATTAATCATAGTAATAGCTTCTTGTCCGTCAAATGCTTGATCAACTTCAAATCCTTCAACTTCTAAGTATTTTCTTTCTGCATTTGATATGTTTTTCTCATCTTCAACTATTAAAATTTTTATATCGGTTAAATTTTCTTTAAACAATTACAAAACCTCCATTTGGACTTAATATTTGTCCAGTCATAAATGAATTTTTATCTGATATTAAAAATTCTACAAGATTTGCAATATCTTCAGGTGTTCCAAGTCTTCCCATAGGGGTGTCTTCTATAACATAATCTAAATCATCTTTTGAGATATTATCTAACATAGGTGTATCTATAGCTCCAGGGGCAATAGCATTTATTTTAATGTTACTATATCCAAATTCTTTAGCTAAGGATTTTGTAAGCCCTATTATCGCAGCTTTTGTTGCTGAGTAACAAGATTCCATTGATCCGCCAATCATTCCCCAAATTGAAGTAATATTAATAATATTTCCTTCCTTTTTATCTAACATATCTTCCAATGCTAATTTGCACATATGATAGGTTCCATGCACATTAACATCAAACATATTATACCAATCATTAACTTTAATATCTTGAAATTGATCTACAATAGATATTCCTGCGTTGTTAATCAATATATCAACACATCTAAATTTATTTCTAATTGATTCGAACATTTTTTTGCATTCATCAAAATTTCTTAAATCACACTTATATGATATTGCATCTATGCCTTTATTTCTAATATTTTCAACGATTTCTTTAGCTTTATCTTCATTATTAAAATAGTGCACAACGATTCTATATTCTGGATGATTTTCTAACATTTTGCAAATTCCTTCTCCAATACCTCCGCTGGCGCCAGTTATTAAAATTGTCTTCATTTTTTCTCCTTTTAACTGATTATATTATAACATATAGGCAAATTAACAAGTCAAAATGTTTATGATATAATATTAAAACATGTTAAAATATATTAGAGTATAGGATTTGATAATAAGTGAGAGTTTTAGGAATTGATCCTGGTATAGCAATCGTTGGATATTCTATATTGGATTATGATAATAACAAAATAAAATGTCTTGAATATGGTTGCATAACAACAAGTTCAAAATCAACATTACCTGACAGATTATCATTTATTTACAACGAGATGAACAAAATTATCGATGAATTTCAACCTGAAGATTGCGCATTTGAAGAATTGTTTTTCAATAAAAATGTAAAGACAGCAATAACTGTATCTCAAGCAAGAGGAGTAGAAATTCTAAGCTGTATCAATAAGAATTTATGTCTTTATGAATATACGCCTCTTCAAATTAAACAAGCAGTTGTAGGATATGGAAGAGCTGATAAAAGACAAGTACAAGAAACTGTTAAAACAATTCTAAAATTTAACGATATACCTAAACCTGATGATGCTGCAGATGCTGTAGCTGTGGCTTTGTGTCACATTTTTGGAAGTAAATTTAAATATCTAAATGAAATGAAATAGGAGATAGTATGTATTCGTATATTATTGGAGTTATTACTGAAGTTCATGAAAATTACATAGTATTGGAAAACAACAAAATTGGTTATAAAATATTCATAACTGATTTTTTTAGGGATAATGTCAGTGCATTTGATGAATATAAAGTATATACTGAATTTGTCGAAAGAGAAGATGCAAGTATTTTGTACGGATTTTCATCTCAAAAAGAAAGAGACTTATTTAATTTGTTAACAGATGTAACATCTATTGGCCCAAAATATGCAATGAATATACTATCAACTATGACAGTTGATGAATGTAAAACCGCTATTATTACTGATGATATTAAACTTCTAACACAAGCACCTGGCGTTGGCAAAAAAACAGCATCGAGGATTATTTTAGAGCTAAAAGAAAAAATCGAAAAAGATTTTGCTCCATCAGAAAAATCTGTTAACAAAGAAGTGAAAAAATCAAGTGATTCAGAATTTGCAAGAGAAGCATTATTACAACTTGGTTATTTTAAAAATGATGTGGATGCATTTATCGAAAACACTGATATTTCTGGATTATCAATTGAAGATATAATGAAAAAAGCAATGAAAAGCTTGGACAGTAGTAGGTAGGTGAGAAAATGGAAGATAAAAACGATAGAATTGTTGGAGCATCTTTTACGAAAAGCGACGAAGATATTGATTTTAATTTAAGACCAAAATGGATGAGCGATTATATTGGTCAAGATAAAGTCAAGAAGAAATTGTCAATTTTTATTGAAGCTGCAAAGAATAGAAATGAACCATTGGATCACGCTCTATTATATGGACCACCTGGATTAGGTAAAACTACTTTAGCACACATTATAGCTAATGAAATGGGAGTTAACCTAAGGGTTACTAGTGGACCTGCAATCGAAAAGCCTTCTGATTTAGCAAGTATTCTTACAAATTTACAAAAAGATGATGTCTTGTTTATAGATGAAATACACAGAATTAATCGTTCTGTTGAAGAAATTTTGTATCCTGCAATGGAAGATTATGCTTTGGATATTATAGTGGGAAAAGGACCTTCTGCAAGAAGCTTACGAATAGATTTGGAGAAATTTACACTTATTGGTGCTACTACAAGATCAGGTCAATTGACAGGACCACTTCGTGATAGATTTGGTGTTCTATTAAACTTAGAGTTATATGATATAGAAAGTTTGAAGAAAATAGTTACTAGATCTGCGGGTGTTTTGGGAATAGGCATTGATGAAGAAGGTGCTATGGAAATAGCAAGGCGAAGTAGAGGCACTCCAAGAATCGCTAACAGGCTATTAAAAAGAGTTAGGGATTATGCAGAAGTAAGAGCAGACGGAACCATTACAAAGGAAATAAGTAATCGTGGTTTAAATTTGTTAGAAGTAGACAAATGTGGACTAGATTATGTTGATAGAAAAATAATAATGACAATGATTAATAATTTTGATGGTGGACCTGTTGGTGTTGATACAATTGCAGCGGCAACTGGTGAAGAAAGAATTACTATTGAAGATGTTTATGAACCTTATTTGTTGCAAATAGGATTCATCAATAGAACTTCAAGAGGAAGAATTGTCACAGATAAAGCGTACAAACATTTTAATATAGTTAGAAAGAGGTGATTTTATAAGATGAATACAGATGATTTTGATTACGAGTTAGATGAAAAATTTATCGCACAAACTCCATTAGATAAAAGAGATGAATCTAAGCTAATGGTTATGGATAGATTTAACGGAAATACAGAAATAAAAAAGTTTTATAATATTATAGATTATTTAAACCCTGGTGATGTTTTAGTATGTAATAACACACGAGTTATTCCTGCTAGACTTTTTGGACACAGACCAGGAAAAGAAGAAAAAATTGAGGTTTTACTTCTACAACAAACAGAAGATAAGTGGGAATGTTTGGTAAAGCCTGGAAAGAAAATGAAATTAAGTCAAGTAATAGAATTTTCTGATAAAGTAAGCGCAAAAGTCGTAGACATTACAGAAGATGGATCTAGAATTTTAAAATTCGATTATGAAGGAATTTTTGAAGAACGATTAGATGAACTTGGAAATATGCCACTTCCTCCATATATTAAAGAAAAATTGGATGATAAAGAAAGGTATCAAACTGTTTATTCAAAACACAAAGGAAGTGCAGCAGCACCTACGGCAGGTCTTCATTTTACAAATGAACTTTTAGAAAAAATCAAAGAAAAAGGAATTTATGTAGTATTCTTAACATTACATGTAGGATTAGGAACATTCAGACCAGTTAAAGTAGATGATGTTAAAGATCATCATATGCATTCTGAATATTATACTATAAGTCAAGAAACCGTTGATATTATTAATCGACAAAAAAGTAAAGGACATAACATTATAGCAGTAGGAACTACAAGCGTAAGAACTTTAGAAACAGTTACACACAATAATAATTCAAAATTAGTAGCTGAAAGTGGCTGGACAGATATTTTTATCTATCCAGGCTTTGAATTTAATATCGTGGACAGCTTAATCACTAACTTCCATTTACCTAAGTCTACTTTAATGATGTTGGTTAGTGCTTTTTCAAAGAAAGAATACATTTTTGATGCTTATGAAAAAGCAAAGCAAAATGATTTTAGATTTTTTAGCTTTGGGGATGCTATGTTCATAAATGGAGGCAAGAATGTTTAAATTTACACTAGAGAAAAAGTCTTCTCAATGCAAAGCTAGAACAGGGACAATAGAAACAAATCATGGTGTTATAAAAACACCTGTGTTTATGCCTGTAGGCACAAGAGCAACAGTTAAAGCAATGAACAATGATGAATTGAAATCTATTGGATCTCAAATAATTCTATCTAACACATATCATCTATATTTAAAACCAGGTCAAGAAATTATTAGAAAAGCAGATGGACTTCATAAATTTATGAATTGGGATAAACCAATTCTAACAGATAGTGGCGGATTTCAAGTTTTTAGTTTGAGTAAGACAAGAAAAATTACAGAAGAAGGAGTACATTTTAGAAGCCATATTGATGGATCAAAACATTTTATTTCTCCCGAAAAATCAATGGAAATTCAAAATGATTTGGGATCCGATATAATGATGGCTTTTGATGAATGTGTTCCTTATCCAGCAAGTTATGAATACACAGAAGACTCAATGAAAAGAACACTAAGATGGCTTAAAAGATGTAAAGATTATCATAAAAACACTGATAAACAAAATCTTTTTGGGATTATTCAAGGTGGCATGTACAAAGATTTAAGAGAATATTCTGCTAAGAATACAATTGATTTTGATTTGCCAGGGTATGCTATAGGTGGATTATCCGTAGGCGAACCTAGAGATTTGATGATTGATTTATTAGATTTTACAACTGATTTTATGCCAGAAAATAAACCGAGATATTTAATGGGTGTTGGTACACCGGATTACTTATTCGAAGCAGTTGAACATGGTGTTGATATGTGTGATTGTGTTCTTCCTACTAGAATTGCTCGTAATGGTACAGCCTTAACTTCTAAAGGTAAATTAGTCGTAAAAAATGCAAAATACAAAGATGATTTTTCTGCACTTGACGATAATTGCGATTGTTATGCTTGCAAAAACCATACTAGAGCATATATCAGACATTTACTAAATGTAGATGAAATCTTAGGCGCAAGATTATTGTCTATTCATAATTTGAGATTTTTAATCAAATTGATGGAAAATATTAGAAAATCTATAGAAGAAGATAGATACTTAGAATTCAAAGATGAATTCTATAGAAATTATGGTTATGATTATCACCAAAAATGTGATAATATTAAATAAGTAAATATTTAAGGAGGATTATTATGCCAAAAATGTTAGCATCATTATTGCCTTTGATTGCACTTTTTGCTGTAATGTATTTTTTAATGATTCGTCCACAACAAAAGCAACAAAAACAATTAATGGATATGAGAAACGCTATAAAAGTTGGAGACGAAGTAATTACAATTGGTGGAGTTAAGGGAACAATAGTTTCTGTAAATGATGATAGTGTCATCTTGGAAACTTCATCACAAAAAACAAGACTTGAATTTGTTAAAAATGCTATTGCATCAAATGTAAAAGCAGCAAAAGTAACAGAAAACAAAAAAGAAGATAATGAAGAAAAATAGAAATTGATTTATAGCTCAAACTTAAAATTTGAGCTATAAATCCATTTTTTTATTTGGAGAGAATGAATGAATAAATGGTTAATAAATAATAGAGGCAATAATTTTAGCGAGGTATCACAACGATATAATATTCATCCATTAATAGCAAAGATTTTATTAAATAGAAACATAACAGATTTCCAAACTTTTTTAAATCCTGATGCCGAAAATTCATATCATGATCCTTTTTTAATGAAAGATATGGATAAAGCGGTAGATATAATTATCAATGCTATTGAAAATGATCAAAACATAAGAATAGTTGGAGATTATGATCAAGATGGAAATTCATCGACTATGACTTTATTAGATGGCCTTGGATATTTTACAGATAAACTTTCTTATGATATTCCTAATAGAATGATTGATGGATATGGGATTTCTTTTAGCATAATAGACAAATGTATTGAAGATAATATTGATTTAATAATAACATGTGATAATGGTATAAGTGCTATAGAACAATGTGATTATGCCAAACAAAATGGCTTAAAAATAATTGTAACTGATCATCACCAAACAATAAAACTTGATGGAAAAGAAATCATTCCAAATGCTGATGCAGTTATTAATCCCCAACAACAATCTTGTAATTATCCATTTAAAAGTTTATGTGGCGCAGGAGTTGCTTATAAATTAATTCAGGCTATAAATATCAAAAAAGGATACGGTATGTTAGAATGTGAAAATTTGCTCCAATATGTAGCAATGGGAACTGTGTGTGATATCGTAGATTTAAAGGACGAAAATAGATATTTTGTGACTAAAGGATTAGAAGAAATCAATAATACAGAGAATTACGGATTAAAATGCTTAATTGATATGACTGGAATTAAAAATGGAGTAAATGTTTACAGTTTAGGATTTATAATTGGTCCATGTATCAATGCTGCTGGAAGATTAGATACTGCAAAATTAGGCGTTGAACTATTTCGCGATGAAAATATGGATAATGTTGAGGCTTACGCTAAAATTTTAGTTGATCTCAATGAAAAAAGAAAAAAGTTAACAGAAGATGGATTTAATAAAGCTATTGAAATAATTGAAAACACAGGACTGATAAATGATGATATATTGATTTGTAATGTTGAAGGAATTCATGAAAGTGTTTGTGGAATCATAGCTGGAAGAATTAAAGAAAAATATAATAAACCAACGTTAATACTAACACAATCAGAAAATCAAGATGTTCTTAAAGGATCAGGAAGAAGTATTTCAGAGTATGATATATTCAAAGAATTTGATGAGTTTAGAGAATTGTTTGTATCATTTGGTGGTCATCCTATGGCGTGTGGATTATCAATTGAAGTAGATAAATTAGATGAGTTTAGAACTAAAGTTAATCAAAGAAGCAGACTTACCAAAGAGGACTTTGTAAAAAAAATCCTTATTGATTCAAGCTTTTATGTAGACAAGATAGATTTTGATTTGATAGAAGAAATCGATCGTCTTCGTCCTTTTGGCAAGGATAATCCTAGACCGATTTTGGGAGATAAAAATCTGGAAATAATCTTTGCTAGGATGATTGGAAAAAATAAGAATGTTTTGAAGTTGAAATTACTCAAAAATAATAAAACAATTGATTCAATTATGTTTTCAGAAGCTATAGAAAAATATAATTATTTATTAGAAAAATTCGGTGAAAATGTAATGATTCAACTTGAAAATAGTATTGCTTGTAATGCAAAAATAGATATTATATACTATCCTGAAATAAATGATTTTAATAATGTTAAGAATATTCAATTAAATTTAATCGATTTAAGATAAATGTTAACAATAATGCTCATGTTATGGTATAATTATAACAAAATAATTATTAGGAGGTAGCTTTATGCATTATGAACAATCGGATTTACAAAGTTTGATAAAATCTATAAAATCATATAATCCAAATACTGATGTAGATGAGATAACTAGAGCATATGGCTACATGGTTAGAGCTCATGAGGGACAATTTAGAAATTCTGGTGAGCCTTATGCAATTCATCCGATGGCTGTAGCTAAAATTTTGGCTTCTTTGAACATGGATGATGCAACTATTATAGCCGGGCTATTTCACGATGTCGTAGAGGATACAGAAATAACATACGAAGATTTAGAGTATTTATTTAGCAAAGAAATAGCTGACCTGGTCGATGGTGTTACAAAATTAAAACAAATCAAATTTAAAACTAAAAAAGATAATCAAGCAGAAAATTTAAAGAAAATGATCTTGGCAATGGCCAAAGATATTAGAGTTATAATAATTAAGTTGTCTGACAGGCTTCACAATATGAGAACTTTGGAATACATGACTCGCGAAAAACAGATTGAAAAAGCCAATGAAGTTTTAGAAATTTATGCACCACTTGCTCACAGACTTGGTATGTCTACTATAAAATGGGAATTAGAAGATTTAAGCTTAAAGTATTTGGAACCAAATATTTATCAAGATATTGTAAATAAAATAAACGAAACTAGACAACAAAGAGAATCCCAAATACAAAATATTATAAGACAATTTCAAGATGAACTTGAAAAATATAATATAAAAGCGGAGATTTTTGGAAGGCCAAAAAGTGTTTTTTCAATATATAAAAAAATGTACAAAAAACATTTGGCTTTTGAAGAAATCAAAGATTTATCAGCCATCAGAGTTATAGTCAACAAAGAAAGTGAATGCTATGATGTTTTGGGAATAGCTCATAGATTTTTCAGGCCAATTCCGAATACTTTCAAAGATTATATTGCAACTCCAAAACCTAATATGTACCAATCTTTACACACTACAATATTAGCTCATGACGGAAGAACTTATGAGATACAAATTAGAACTTGGGAAATGCATAAAACTTCTGAATATGGTATCGCTGCGCATTGGAAGTACAAAGAAGGTACTACCAATAAAAAATCAAAATATGATAGCAAATTAGCGTGGCTAAGAGAAATCATGGATTGGCAAAAAGATTATACAGATTCAAAAGAATTCATGGATTTATTCAAAGAAGAATTTGCCAATGATGAAGTTTTTGTTTACTCACCAAAAGGTGATGTAATGGATTTGCCATCTGGTTCAACACCGATTGATTTTGCGTACAAAGTTCACTCTGCAGTAGGAAACAAATGTGTTGGTGCAAAAGTAGACGGAAAGATTGTACCATTAACTTACAAATTAAAAACAGGAAATGTTGTTGAAATTCTTACAAATCCAAATTCAGGTCCTTCAAAAGACTGGCTTAAAATTGTAAAATCTTCTCAAGCTAAAACAAAAATTAAACAGTGGTTTAAAAAAGAACAAAGAACTGAGAATATTGTTTCTGGAAGAGATATGCTTGAAAAAGAAGTTGCAAAAATGGGCTATAGTTTCAATGAATTACTAAAAAGAGAATGGCTTGAAGAAATTGCAAGTAAATTAAGTTTTTCATCTATTGATGATTTGTACGCTGCTATTGGTTACGGATCTACAAGGGTTACGCAAGTTATTCCTAAGCTAAAGGAATACCACAAAGACTATTACGAAACAGACCAAGTTGTCAATAAACCAAATCATGTCGATTTTGTTAATGAAGAGCCAAAAGAAAGTGGAGTAGTAATTGATGGAATTGATAATGTAGAAATAAAACTTGCTAAATGTTGTAACCCAATTCCTGGTGACGAAATAGTCGGCTACATTACTAGAGGTAGAGGAATTAGTGTTCACAGAAGAGATTGTTCCAATGTAAAATCAGTCAATGACAAAGATAGATTAATCACAGTTAGATGGGGCAATAATTTAATCAATCATAATTATCAAGTTGAACTTCAAATAATATCTTTTAGTAATGTCGGTTATCTTGCTGATATAACTAAAGTTATAAGTGAGTGTAAACTAAACATTAAAACATTTAATACAAGAACAAATGAAGATAAAACAGTAACGATTAATATAATATTAGAAATTAGTTCTAGTTCTCAGATCGATACAGTAATTGCTAGAATTAAAAATATTAAAGGAACTATAGACGTTTTTAGGGTGAATTCATAATGAAATTATTAGTTCAAAGAGTTAATAAAGCAAAAGTTGAAATAGATGGTACAACAAAAAGTGAAATTAAAGATGGTTTTTTAATACTACTAGGAATTCATAGTGAAGATAATGAAGCAGATATTGATTATTGCATCAGAAAACTTGTTAATTTAAGAATATTTTCTGATGAAGAAGATAAGCTTAATCTTTCAATTAAAGATTTAAATTATGAAATTTTATTAGTCTCTCAGTTTACATTGTATGCAAGTACTAGAAAAGGGAATAGACCATCATTTGATAAATGTGCCAAAGGAGAATTTGCCAGAGATTTATACGAAAAGTTTATTGAAAAGTTAAAAAAAGAAAATGTACCTTTTCAAACTGGAGAATTTGGAGCTGATATGAAGGTATCACTTACAAATGATGGACCAGTTACGATAATTATAGATAGTAGGAGTGAATGATGACATTAGACAAAATAGTTACTACAAAATATGGAGAAAACATGTACATTTTATCGGAAGATAATAAATGTTTTGTTGTGGATCCAGGTGCACAAGCTGATGATATTTGGGAATATATCAAAAATCGTAATTTAGAAATACAATTTATATTGATTACACATGGTCATTTTGATCATATATTTGCAGCTGAAGAATTAAAAAATAAGCTAAATACAGTTATTTACGCTCCAGAAAAAGAAAAAGATTTACTTGAAGATCCTGAAAAAAATTATACAAGGAAAGTTGGAAATCCAATTACTTTAAAAGCAGATTATTATGTAAAAGAAGGAGATACGATTGAGTTTAATGATTCTAAAATATCAGTCCTAGAAACTCCAGGTCATACTTATGGCTCTAGCTGCTATATTTACAAGGATGTAATGTTTTCAGGAGATATGTTGTTCAAGAATTCAATAGGTAGATATGATTTGCCAACTGCAAGTTTTGAAGACATTAAAAATAGTGTTGAAAAGCTAAAACTTTTAAATAATGATATAAAAGTTTATCCTGGACACGGACCAGAAACTAATATTGGTGACGAAAAGAAATACAATCCATATTTTAAATAAAATTTAGGAGAATTATGAAAAATTTAGAAAAAAATTACAATCCAAAAGATTTTGAAGATAAGATATATAAAATTTGGGAAAATGAAGGTTACTTCAAAGGCGTTATTGATAATGATAAAAAACCATTTACAATTGTAATGCCACCACCAAATGTAACGGGTAATTTACACCTAGGTCATGCGCTAAATAACACTATACAAGATATATTGATTAGAAAAAATAGAATGGATGGATATAGTGCTCTTTGGGTTCCAGGAACAGACCATGCTAGTATTGCAACTGAAGCAAAAGTTGTAAGTAAATTAAAAGAAGAAGGAAAATCCAAAGAATCTTTAGGTAGAGATGGATTTTTGGAAGCATCTTGGGACTGGACACGTGAATACGGTGGAAATATCAAAAATCAATTAAAAAAATTAGGAGTATCTTGTGATTGGAGTAGAGAAGCTTTTACTCTTGATGACAATTTAACAGAAGCAGTAGAAGAAGTATTTATAAAAATGTACAATGATGATTTGATTTACCAAGGTGACAGAATTGTAAATTGGTGTCCAAATTGTCATACTGCAATAAGCGACATAGAAGTTGTCCACGAAGATGAATCGGGACATTTTTGGAATATTCGATATAAATTCAAGGATTCTGATGATTATATTGTAATAGCTACTACTAGACCAGAAACATTATTGGGTGATTTGGCAGTTGCTGTAAATCCAGATGATGAAAGATATACTGACATTGTTGGAAAAACTTTGATATTACCATTAGTTAATAGAGAAATTAAAGTTATTGCTGATAGCTATGTGGATATGGAATTTGGAACTGGAATTGTTAAGATTACTCCTTCACATGATCCTAATGACTTTGAAGTAGGTGCAAGACATGAGCTAGGTCAATGTGTTGTAATTGATGAGGATGCAAAGATTGTTGAAGGATATGGTAAATATTCTGGATTAGATAGATATGAAGCAAGAAAATTAATTATCGAAGATTTGGAAAAAATCGGACAACTAGATTCAGTAAAAGAACATGAACATGCTGTAGGTCATTGTGAAAGATGCCATACTACTGTTGAGCCATTAATCAGTAAACAATGGTTTGTTAAGATGGATAAGTTAGCAAAATTAGCTTTAGACGCTTATAAAAATGAAGAAATTAGATTTATTCCAAAAAGATTCGAAAAAGTTTATGTAAATTGGTTAGAAAACATTAGAGATTGGTGTATTTCTCGCCAATTATGGTGGGGACATAGACTTCCGGTTTATTACCATAATGAAACAGGTGAAGTTGTAGTTGCAAGAAAAAATCCAGACCCTGAAAAATATACTCAAGATCCAGACACTTTGGATACATGGTTTTCATCTGCGTTATGGCCATTTTCAACATTAGGTTGGCCAAACGAAACAGAAGATTTGAAATATTTCTTCCCTACAAATGTGTTAGTTACTGGATACGATATTATTTTCTTCTGGGTAATTAGAATGGTATTCTCTTCACTTTATAATTTGGGGGAAGTTCCTTTCAAAGATGTTTACTTGACAGGATTAGTTAAAGACTCTCAAGGAAGAAAAATGTCAAAATCTTTGGGAAATGGTATTGATCCGATAGAAGTTATAGATCAATATGGAGCTGATGCTTTAAGATTTGCATTAATTACTGGTAATACTCCAGGAAATGATTCAAGATTCTACATGGAAAAAGTTGAAGCTAATAGAAATTTCTGTAATAAATTATGGAACGCATCTCGATTTGTTTTCATGAATGTAGAAGATGATGTAAAAAATATAGATGATGTTGAATTACAAATTGAAGATAAGTGGATTATATCTAGTTTAAATGATGTAATTGATGAAGTATCTACTAATTTAAATAAATACGAAATTGGTATAGCAGCTGAAAAAATATATGATTTTACTTGGAATGTATTCTGCGATTGGTACATTGAACTAGTTAAACCAAGACTTTATGGGGACGATTCTATTTTAAAAGAATCTGCAATCTCAGTTTTGATTTATACATTGACTAATGTAATAAAATTATTACATCCATTTATGCCATATATCACAGAAGAAATTTATAGCTATCTTCCAAATAAAAATGATATGTTAATTAATGAAACATGGCCAAAATATTCTGAAACAAAATCATATAAAAACGAAGAACAAATTATTGACAAGTTAGTTGAATCTGTAATTAGTATTAGAAATTCTAGACAAGAAATGAATATTGCACCTAAAAAACAATCTGATATATATATATTGACATCTGATAAGAGTTTGGAAGACGATTTTAAACAACTAGAGTCACTATTTAGATCAAGTGTTTCTATTAACGAATATAAGGTTAACGAAGATATATCAGAAGATAATAATATAGTAATTGTTAAAGATTCCTATAAGATTATCATTCCTTTGAATGATTTAATCGATTATTCTAAAGAATTAGAAAGACTAGAAAAAGAATTAAATACTGCTAAATCGGAATTAAAGAGAGCAGAATCAAAACTAAAAAATGAAGGATTCTTAAAAGGTGCTCCTGAAGCCCTTGTAGAAAAAGAAAAAGAAAAAGTCGAAAAATATTCACATTTAATCGACGATATTAATAATTCTATTAGTTCTATTAAGGAAAATATGTAATGAAATTCGAAATCATATTTGATTTTGTTTTGATTATGGTGTTGGTCAGCGTACAATATACTTTAAATAAAATTTTATTATCATTAAAGAAGATTGAAAAAAAGATAGATGAGAATATAATTAATACAAATACAGGGGTGAATAATGAAAGAAGAAATATTATTAAGTGAACAACAAATTAAAGAAAAAGTTAAAGAATTAGGTGCTCAAATTACCAAAGATTACAAAGATAAAAATTTATGTGTAGTATCTCTTCTTAGAGGAAGTTTTATGTTCATGTCTGATTTGGTTAGACAGATAGATATGCCAATTTGTATTGATTTTATGACTACATCTTCTTATGAAGACGCTGAAAAATCAACAGGTAAAGTAAAAATTCTTACTGATGTAAGAGAAAATTTAGAAAACTATGATGTGTTAATAGTTGATGACATTATTGATTCTGGAAATACAATCGTAAATACTTTGGAATATATTAAACAAAAAAATCCAAAAAGTGTTAAAACATGTGTATTGCTCGATAAACCAAGCAGAAGACAAGTTGAGTATAACGCTGATTACGTTGGTTTTGAAATTGATGATGTTTTTATAGTTGGTTATGGTTTGAACTATAAATCATCATATCGAAATATACCTTACATTTTCATTTGGAATCAAGATGTATAAAGAATTTGCGTATATTTATGATAAATTAACTTTTGATATTGATTATGAAGAGTATTCTGAAGTTATCAAAAAAGAATTAAAAAAATTAGACATAAAACCAAAATCTATTCTTGAGTTAGGAATCGGTAGTGGAAATATGACAAAATACTTCTATAACGCCTCAATTAATTATACTGGAGTGGATCTTAGTAAAGAAATGTTGAAAATTTGTGCAGATAAATTTCCTAATATCAGTATTATTAATGAGGATTTATGTCAATTAGAATTAACAAAAAATTATGATTTTATTTTTTCTACTTTAGATACAATAAACTATATACTAGACTCAGAAAAACTACAGAATTTGTTCTCAAATATTAATGTAAATTGTACAGGAGTGTTTATGTTTGATGTAAACACTCCTTATAAGCTAATAGAAGTAATGGGTAACAATCACTTTGTGTATGAATATGATGATATTTTTTATACTTGGGTTAATCAATATTATGAAGAAGATAATTTGATAGATTTTTATATTGACTTTTTTTTGAAAAATCAGGATAATTCTTATCAAAGGATTAGAGAAACTCAAACAGAAAAAGTTTATAGTTTGGATGCACTAAGATTTATGTTGTACAATAGTGGATTTAATACTGTTAAAATAATAGATTTTGATACAGGTAAAACTCTTAATAATTGTACCCAACGTGCATTATTTATATGTTATTAAGTAACGATAATTATTTCGTTGTATATTTTTATTGTGTATGTTATATTAGTATAGTAAATGAAAACTACGTTAAATATTGGAGGAAATATGACAAAAGGAACTGTAAAATGGTTTAATGCTACAAAAGGATTCGGATTTATCTCAACAGAAGATCATGGAGATATATTTGTGCATTATACTGCATTGGAAGATAACGGAGAATATAGAAAACTAGAAGAAAATCAAGAAGTTGAATTCGATATCGCCGATGGACCTAGAGGTCTTCAAGCTTGTAATGTAAAAAAATTATAATAAAATATTATTAATATGCCCCTTTTTAGGGGGTTTTTTATTTGGAGGTTATATGATAAATAAATTATATATTGCTACCGATTCTACAGAATCATTTAGATTTATAATTGTAGATTCTACGGAGTTAGTACAATCAGTAAAAAATATTCATAATACATCAGCAACAGCATCCGCTGCGTTGGGAAGATTAAGTACAATGGCTTCAATTATGAGTCACGAATTAAAAAATGACAAACACAATATTACATTAAATTTACAAGGAAACGGACCAGGTGGAATGTTAATTTCTACAGTTAACGGTAGAGGAGAGGTAAAGAGTTATGTAAGTCATCCAGAAGTTGATTTGCCATCAAAATATAATAAAAAATTGGATGTTGGTAATTTTGTAGGAAATGATGGTCTACTTACTGTTATAAAAGATTTTAAATTAAAGGAACCTTATATAGGTCAAACTAGTTTAGTTAGTGGTGAAATAGCTGAAGATTTAAGTAATTACTTCTATCAATCTGATCAAAGACCAACAGTTGTGGCTTTAGGTGTCTTGGTAGATACTGATTTATCGATAAAAAGCGCTGGAGGATTATTTATTCAAGCATTGCCAGGATATGATGAATCATTAATTGATAAATTGGAAAAAGATATTAATAATTTCCCACCAATTTCTTCTCTATTTGTAAATCATGAAAATCCTTTTGACGTTTTAAATCAATTTTTTGCAGACTTTGATTTAAAATTATTGGGTGAAAAAGAAGTAAAATATTTATGTGATTGCAATAGAGATAGAGTTGAAAAATCTTTGATTTCATTGGGAAAGGAAACGTTAAATGAATTGATTGAAGAGGATGGAAAGGCTGAATTAGTATGTGATTTTGCCATGAAAAATACAATTTTACTAAAGAAGACTTGATAAAATTAAGGGATAATATATAAAGGATGGTGTTAATTGAAAACTAGAAATCTTACTGAAGGTAATATTTATAAGGAATTAATAAGCTTATCATTACCGATTATGGCAACATCTTTTATACAGATGAGTTATAATCTGATGGACTTATTTTGGTTGGGAAGATTGTCTATAGAAGCAGTAGCTGCGGCTGGAACTGTAGGGTTTTTTGGATGGTTGAGTTATGCGATATGTATGATGCTAAGCGTAGGTGTACAAATATCTGTAGCAGATTGCATTGGTAAAAAGGATATGGATTCTGTACAAAAATACATATCTAATGCGATAAAATTTGCCTTAATAGTTGGATTTGTATTTATTTTATTAATGGTTTTATTTAAAGTACAAATAATACATTTCTTTAATCTGGATGAATCGGTCACAAAACTAGCTTTTGAATATTACGGATTCTTTGTAGCTTCAATATTTTTCAACTTTATAAATCCAGTTCTAACTGGAATTTTAAATGGACAAGGTGAAAGTAAAATTCCTTTTATAATAAACACAATTGCTTTGGGAATTAATATAGTGTTAGACCCTGTTTTGATATTTGGATTTGGATTTATAAAACCAATGGGAATAAAAGGGGCTGCTCTTGCAACTTTCATAGCTCAAATGTCCGCATGTATCATGTTTATGATAGTTAGATTTGAATATTTTAAATATTTGAAGGAAAAAATGCATTTAATTTATGCAAAGAGACTTTTTGATTTAGGATTTCCTATAGCCCTCCAAGAATGCCTTTTTGCGACGTTTTCTATAATAATGGCTGCTATTATAGCTCATTGGGGAAAAGAAGCTATAGCTGCACAAAAAATAGGCAATCAAATAGAATCTATTACATGGTTAACTGTAGGTGGATTCAGTGTTGCATTATCTACCTTTATTGCTCAAAATAATGGAGCGAAAAACTATTCCAGAGTAATGGAAGGTTATAAAAAAGGAATGAAAATATGTGTAGGTATAGGAATATTCACAACTATATTCTTATTCACTTTTGCTCCTCAATTATTTAAGCTATTTATTCCAGATGATCCTGATACTTTAAATATAGGGGTAGTGTATTTAAGAATATTATCAATTTCTGAAATATTTATGTGTGTAGAAATAGCTACTACTGGATTTTTGAATGGAATTTCATTAACTAAGTATCCTTCTATAAACGGAATTATATTTAATTTCATCAGAATTCCATTGTCCCTTTTGGTTATGTATAATAACTTGAGAATTGAATGGATATGGGTAATTATATCTTCACTTGTTATATGTAAGGGAATTAGCTTGTTTATTGTATTTTACAGAAAAGTGTACAAAAATAAATTAAAATATCTATTGGATTAATCATAACCACCAGCTTAGCTGGTGGTTTGCTCTGCCCCTATAAGGGGCTGTTGCCTGCAATGCACCTTGTGCATATTGAATGTCCGACAGCTGCACTGCCTTCTCAATTGACGCTAAAGCGCCTCTTTCTTCTTTTTATTTTTTATTCTTTTTCCCAGTAAATGGATCTATATACTCTTTCAAACTTATTTGGTCCGCTATATAATCTTCTTTCAATTGATTTCTTATATATTCTTCAATTTTCTTTGCATTTTTTCCTGCTGTATCTACATAATATCCTCTGCACCAAAAATTTCTACTTCCATATTTATATTTTAAATTTGCATGTCTATCAAATATTATTAGACTGCTTTTTCCTTTCAAATATCCCATTATTTCCGAAACGCTATATTTGGGTGGTATTTCAACCAGCATATGAATATGGTCTGGACATAATTCAGCTTCTATTATTTTTACGCCTTTTCTTGTTAATAAATCTCTTAATATTTTTCCTATATCTTGTTTTAATCTCCCATAGATTACTTGCCTTCTGTATTTTGGAGCAAATACTATATGATATTTACAATTCCATCTTGTGTGTGATAAACTATTCTTATCCATCAGGATGATAACCTCCTTTGTTAATATGTGCAGCTTGTCAGGCGTAACTATTTTATCATAGGAGGTTATATTTTGCTTGAAGCTAAAGCTAATGTCTTCCACCTGCATAGCAGGTGGTTTTTTTGTTTCTCTCACTTCGTTCGATCAACACACTTAAGTGTACAAAAAAACTAGGATTGATTATTATATCAATCCTAGTTTTATATTATCTGTGATTTAAAGCGAACTCAAATAATTTATTGATAAATTTATTAAATACTATGTCAAACTCTCCAATTGTAGCTAGCATTTCGGTGCCAAATCTTTTCTTAAATTCATATAGTCCGGCTTCATGGTCTACTACATTATCTTCTGGAGTATAACCTGATACTCCTCCGAAATCATACGATGTGCATCCTTTTTCTATAGCTCTTTTCATCATAGTCCATTGCATTAAATAATTTGGACTTAAATCTCTAAAATCATTTGAAGATGCTCCGTAAAGATAGTATGATTTTTTGCCACAAAAAGTTAGTAATGCTCCTGATAATACAATTTCATCAACACCATTTTCGATGTATCCATTCATTTGCTCGATTAAATCTTTACATCTTTTTCTTCTATTATCTAATACATCTAGTTCCTTTAAAAAATTATTCTTTTTCTCTTCTGTTATATCCTTTTCTAATTTATTTTTAGTTTTGAGTTCTTGTTTATCTATTTGATCCAATTCATCTTCATTGGATTTCTTTACACTTGAAGGTATAAGTTTAGTTAGATACAGTTCACAATCATTATCTGGAGCTAAAACATCATATAAATTCTCGAAATATTCATGACTTCTGTGATTGAATTCATCTCTTTTAGCTGTAATTTCCATTAATTTTGAAAACTTAAATAATTCATTCTTGTCGCATCTTTTACATACAAGTCCATTTTTTAAAGATTTTTTTACAACACTTTTAGTTCTAGATTGAAAAGAATTCATAACTTCTTTTTCAGATTTATCTATATCAGTTATCATATAATATCTAGGTTGATTATATTCTAACCCTTTTTTTAAACCATGATGATAACATCCAAGTTCTTTTAAGTAGTCAATTAATCCATCAATTTCCACAGAAACTTGAGGGTCAAATTTCAAAGAAAAAACATTGTTTTGTTTGCAAAAATCCTTTAAAATTTGGATTGTTGATTTTAAATCATCTTTATTTTCATAGTCAATCACAGGTCCTTTTGGAGCATAAGCAAAATAATAGGGAAGAACCGGGAGTTTTCTCAATAAAATTAAACAGGCACCAACAAGTTTGCCATCTTTTTTTATTCCAATATTTTTTCCAATCCATCCTTTTTTTACAAATTGCCATTTATATATTTGATTTAATTCTCCATATTTATGGTTTTTAACAAAATTATCATGTTCTTCACTACTAAGTGTAATCATTTCGTAAGCCATTTTATCACTTCCTTAACTTCATACATTATACCATAAATTGTTCCCATAATAAGTTATTAGAAATCAAAAAAAGATAGAGTAAACATAGTTACTCTATCTAATAAAACTAATTATTTTAATTTTTCTCTTGCTGCTGCTTGAGCTGCTGCTAATCTTGCGATTGGAACTCTGTATGGGGAACAAGATACATAATCTAATCCAATTCTGTGACAGAATTCAACACTTTCAGGATCTCCACCATGTTCACCGCAAATACCTACGTGTAAATCAGGATTTGAAGATTTACCTCTTTCAATAGCAATTTTGATTAGCTGACCAACACCTTCTTGGTCTAATCTTTCAAATGGACTTCTTGAATAGATTTTCTTTTCTTTATATTCTGATAAGAACTTACCAGCATCATCTCTTGAGAAACCGAATGACATTTGAGTTAAGTCATTTGTACCAAAACTGAAGAAGTCAGCTTCTTCGGCAATTTCATCAGCCATTAAACAAGCTCTTGGTATTTCAATCATAGTACCAATTTCATAATCTAATTTTTGATTTGTTTCTTCAAATACTTGATTAATTTCTTCAATTATTTGATCCTTAACGTATTTTAATTCTCTCTTTTCTCCAACAAGCGGAATCATAATTTGAGGAACTATTTCATGTGAAGTTTCTTCTTTAACTTTTAGAGCAGCGCTAATAATTGCTCTTGCTTGCATTCTATAAATTTCTGGATAAGTTACAGCTAGTCTACAACCTCTGTGTCCAAGCATTGGGTTTACTTCGTGAAGTTCTAAAATAATATCATTTACTTCATCATAAGTTAAATCCATTTCTTTCGCTAATTCTTCAATATCATGTTTTTCTTTTGGTAAGAATTCATGAAGTGGTGGATCTAAAAGTCTAATAGTAACTGATAAATCTCCCATTTCTTTGTAAATGTTGTAAAAGTCTTCTTCTTGGAAAGGTCTTAATTTATCAAGAGCTTTTTGTCTTCTTTCGGTAGTGTTTGAGAGAATCATTTGTCTAACGATTGGAATTCTTTCTTCGTTGAAGAACATGTGCTCAGTTCTTGTTAATCCAATTCCTTCAGCACCAAATTCTTTTGCTTGATGTGCATCTTTTGGAGTATCTGCATTAGTTTTTACACCTAATCTTTTAATTTCATCAACCCATTGCATAAATTGGGCAAAGTTACCAGTAAGTTCTGGACTTACCTTAGAAATTTCTCCTTTATAAACATATCCAGTGCTACCATCTAATGAAATCAAATCTCCTTCTTTGATTTCGATGTTTTTACCTCTGATTACTTTGTTTTCTTCGTCTACTCTTATTTCACTAGCACCTGCTACACAACATGCACCCATTCCACGTGCAACTACTGCAGCGTGAGATGTCATACCTCCTCTGGCAGTTAATATACCTTCAGCTTTAATCATACCTTCAATATCTTCAGGAGATGTTTCTTGACGAACTAATATTGATTTAATGCCTTTAGATGCAGCTGTTTTACAATCTTCAGCACTAAAATAAACGTGACCACTAGCAGCTCCAGGTGAAGCAGCTAAACCTTTTGTAATAACTTCAGCATTTTCTAATTCTTTTTGATCAAAAGTAGGGTGTAGGAGTTGATTTAAACTATTTGGTTCGATTCTTAAAATAGCTTCTTCTTTTGAAATTAAACCTTCATTTACTTGATCTACTGCAACGTTTAATGCACTGATAGCAGTTCTTTTTCCGTTTCTAGTTTGAAGTAAATATAATTTAGAATTTTCAATTGTGAATTCCAAATCTTGCATATCTCTGTAGTGTTTTTCTAATCTTTTAGTTATAGAATGGAATTGTTCATATACTTTAGGCATAACGTCTTGTAATTGACTGATTGGTTGAGGAGTTCTTATACCAGCAACAACATCTTCACCTTGTGCATTCATTAAGAATTCACCAAATAATTTATTTTCACCAGTTGCAGGGTTTCTTGAGAATGCAACACCTGTTCCAGATGTATTTCCCATGTTACCGAATACCATTGATTGAATGTTTACTGCAGTACCTAATTTATCATCGATGCCGTTTAATTGTCTATAAATTTTGGCTCTAGGATTATTCCAAGATCTAAAAACTGCTTCTATTGCATATCTCAATTGATCGATAGGGTCTTGTGGAAAATCTTCGCCCATTTCTTCTTTGTAGATTTGTTTGAATTTTTCAACAATTTTCTTTAAATCTTCGCTATCAAGATCTGTATCATCTGTAACGTTTTTTTCTTCTTTTATTTTATCTAATTCGTTTTCAAATAATACTTTAGGAATTTCTCTTGCAACATCTGAAAACATTTGAATAAATCTTCTATAAGAATCATAAGCGAATCTTTCGTTATTAGTTGATTTGGCTAAACCGATAACAGATTTATCATTTAAACCTAGGTTTAAGATTGTGTCCATCATACCTGGCATAGATATTACAGCGCCAGAACGAACAGAAAACAGTAGAGGATTTTCTTCATCGGAAAATTTCTTGTTTAATTCTTTTTCTGTTTCTTCAATATGAGATTTGATTTCTTCAAATAATCCATCCCATAATTTTTCGTCTTCTTGATAAAATTTGTTACAAGCTTCAGTAGTAATAGTAAATCCTGTTGGAACAGGTATATCCATATTAGTCATTTCGGCTAAGTTGGCACCTTTTCCACCAAGAAGGCTTCGCATGTCTTTATTACCTTCTTTAAAACTGTAAACATATTTTTCTGTCATTTAAAAAACTCCTTTTTAATCATTCATTTTTTTTAGATGTCTGATAATAACTTCTGCCGTTTCTTCAATTGCTCTGTCAGAAACGTTTATAATAGGACATCCGATTTTCTTCATTACCTTCTCAGCATAATCTAATTCGTCAAGTATTCTACCCAAATCAGAGTATGTACTTTCAATTGGCAATCCCATAGATTTTAGTCTTTCTTTTCTGATTTTGTTTAGCTTATCAGGAGAGTTAGTAAGACCGATGACTCTTTTTGGTTCGATTTCAAAAAGTTCCTTTGGGACTGGTGACTCTGGTACAAGTGGAATGTTGCAAACTTTGTAATGCTTATTTGCAAGATACATAGATAATGGTGTTTTCGAAGTTCTAGAAACACCAATAATTGTTATATCAGCTCTAGCGACTCCTCTTGGATCTTTTCCATCATCATATCTTACAGCAAATTCAATTGCATCAATTCTTCTAAAATAATGTTCGTCAAGTTTACGTAATGCACCTGGATTTGTTGCTGGAGATCGTTTGGTTAGCCTTTGGATGGCTACAATTGATGGAGTTAAAATATCTACCGATATGAGATTATTCATATCACAAAATTTCTTTAAACTATCAATTAAACTTTCTTCAACTAAACTATAATATATAATAATATTATCCATTTCTAAGCATTTTTGTAATGTAGAATTAAGATGCTCGATAGATCGGATATGTCCAAATAAGTGAAATTTAGCATTTTCACAAGTAATATCAAATTGAGCTAAAGCGGCTCTTGCTATTTGATCACCTGTGTCCCCGGTAGAATCTGATAAAACTACCAGATTAATATTTTCCATAATTCACCCCTTTATTTGTATTATCAATTTAATTATACATCATTTTTTACAATTTTAAAGCAAATCTTTGTTATTTTATTTAAAATTATCACAAATTTAATTAAGTATAGATTATAGAAAAAGTATAATTTAATATAAATGTTTACTAGTGTTGTGTATTTATGATATCATTCTAGGTACAGAAATAATTAATAGAAGGTGATAAATTGAAAGATGATTTACAAAAATATGAAGACAATAAAACTAGTCAAGTAAATAATGAGTCTTCAAAAAATAATAGTATTTATAAACTGAAAGAATCTCAAAAATCACACTCATGGATTTGGGTTGTATCAATTCTTTTAGGTATTTATATATTGGTTTCAATATTTTTTAGCTTCATGACTTATCCTAACGCAAAAATTAATGGTGAAAATTTAGGTGTAAGAAAAATTTCTGATGTTAAAAATATTTTTGATGAACAAACCACATCAATTATCGGAAGAGATAATAAAACTGTTGCATTGAATAATTCACAAGCGGGTTTAAAACAAGTTGCTTTGGAAAATCAAACCTATGTGCAACATGGTTTTTTGTGGCCAGTAGAACTTATAAAAGGAATAGAAACAGATGTAAAAGTTAAGAAAAGTGTAGATTCTGATAAATTAAAAGAAACCTTAAAAAATAGTGAGTTATTTAAAAATATCAAAGAACCAAAAAACGCCCAATTGATTTTTGAAAACAAAAAAGCAATAATCAAACCTGAAGAATTAGGTAATAAGCTTGATTTGGATAAAGTTTGTGAATCCGTAATAAAAGGATTTAATGAACACAAGGATGAAATCAAATTATCTTCAGAATATATTAATCCTCAAGTTACGAAAAAATCATTGGAGCCAAACAAAAAAGAACTTGAAAATATTGCAAAAGCTTCTATTACCTTAAAATTGCCAAACGGAGAATCACAAAAAATAGAAGATAATTCTATTTTCTTAGATGAAAATTATAAGTTTGAAGATAAAAAAGTTCGAATTTTTGTAGATGACTTGAAAGAAAAATTTGAAGTTGTTGGAAAAGATTTTGATTTTACAACTCATAATGGTAAATCCATAAAAGTTAAAGCAAAAGTTTTTGGAAATGAAATTAACAAAAAACAAACAGTAGCTATGATTACAGATGCTTTAAAAAATGGTAAAACCATAGATAGTGATTTAGTATATAGCAGAAGAAGCCGAAATAATGGAGTTCTTGGAAAAAGCTATATTGAAATAAGCTTGGGAGCACAACATTTGTGGTATTTTAAAGATGGTAAACTAGTATTAGACACACCTGTTGTTACAGGAGATCCATCAATTGACCACGAAACACCAACAGGATTATTTGAAATTTGGTCAAAAGAAACTGATAGATTTTTAAGAGGATTTAATCCAGACGGATCAAAATATAAAGTTCATGTAGATTATTGGATGCAAATTGACTATACTGGTGTAGGAATTCACGATACAAAGGGAAGGGCCGCCTACGGTGGACAAATCTTTAATGGTGCTGGAAGTCATGGTTGTATAAATACTCCTATAAATCATGTTCGTACAATTTTCAATTCGGCTGAAAATGGAATGCCAGTTGTAATCTATTAAAAATTAGTCGATTATTTTATAATAGTCGACTTTTTTTATTGTAAAAAAATAAATATTAATGGTATTCTATATATAAAGAAAAGGAGTAAATTATGGATTCAGATTTATTATTATTTTTGAGTAGTTTAAACACGAATTATAATTGGATAGGTCCAATTATTGAAAACTATAATACATTAGATGATATTATCTACGATAATGCAAAAAAACTTTTAGAAGTAGATCCTAAAATTTACGAATTTATTCTAAAAAATATGAAAAAATTCGATATAAATTTGTACAAAGAAAAATTATGGAAAAACAGTATAAAATTTACTACATATGGTGATTCAAAATATCCGAAAAAATTACTTGAAATAGATGATGCACCATATACTTTGTACTATAAAGGTGATTTGACTGAAGATTTCGATAATTGTGTTTCATTTGTCGGAGCTAGAAAATGTAGTCAATATGGATCTTATGCATGTAAAAAATTTGTATCTGAAATATCACAATATAAAATACCAGTTGTTAGTGGTTTGGCTCTTGGTATAGACAAAATTTCTCATCAAACTTCTCTTGAAAATAATAATAAAACAATTGGAGTTTTAGGGTGTGGAATAGACCAAGTTTATCCAAGGAGCAATTATAGAGTGTTTCAAGATATGATTTCTTCACATAACGGAGTAATTATGAGTGAATATCCTTTTGGAATAGCACCATTGCCATATAATTTTCCATTTAGAAATAGAATTATTTCTGGTTTATCACTTGCAACTGTCGTTATTGAAGCAAAAGAAAAAAGCGGTACATTAATCACATCATCTTATGCCTTGTCTCAAGGTAGAGATATATTTGCTGTTCCAGGAAATATTAACTCAGTTTATTCGACCGGAACTAATCAATTAATAAAAGATGGAGCTTACATATTAACCGACGTTTTGGATATTATAACTCAAATCCCTGAGTTTCAAAATAAATATATGGAAAAGCCACAATTAAGTTTTGATTTGAATGATTTAGAACGTAAAATATATAATTTATTGAAAATTGACGCCAATTCACCAGATGAAATTTCTATAAAATTAAATGAAGATATATCTGATGTATTGATGAGTTTAACAAAAATGGAATTGTTGGGAATTGTTGTGGATATTGGAAGCAAATACTCATTAAAGTAGATTAAATAATGTGATATAATAACATTGGAATTTTATAGAGGAGAATGATATGGACAAAAAACAATTATCTATTAACACTATTAGATTATTATCTGTAGAAATGATTCAAAAAGCGAATTCAGGCCACCCTGGACTTCCTTTAGGTGCAAGCCCCATGACATTTACATTATTTAATGACATAATGCATTTTTCACCAAAACACAGCGATTGGATAAATAGGGACAGATTTATTTTATCAGCTGGACATGGGTCTGCAATGTTATATTCACTTTTACATTTGTTTGGATTTGGAATAACTGTTGATGATTTAAAAGAATTTAGACAATACAACAGCTTAACACCAGGACATCCAGAATATTTGCATACAAAAGGAATTGATGCTACGACTGGTCCTTTAGGACAAGGATTGAGCATGGCTGTTGGTATGGCAATTGCTCAGGAATATATGGCCAGCCAATTTAATACCGAAAACCACAAAATTTTTGATAACTATACTTATACAATTGTTGGTGATGGTTGTCTTCAAGAAGGAATAACTAATGAAGCTAGTTCAATAGCTGGATCATTAAAACTTTCAAAATTGATTTGTTTATATGATTCTAACAATATAACAATTGAAGGCGATACAAAAAATATTTTCTCGGAAAATGTCAGAGCTAGATATGAAGCGTTGGGCTGGGATACTTATTTTGTAGAAGATGGAAATGATATAGAAAAAATAAGAGAAACTATCGAACTTGCGAAAACAACAGATAAACCATCATTTATTGAAATAAAAACAAAAATTGGCTATGGAAGTGTCGTTGAAGGAACTGCAAAAGCGCATGGAGCTCCAATTGGCGCAGAAAACATTCCAAGTTTAAAAGAAAAATTAGGATTAGACTTTACAGAAGAATTTTATATTCCGCAAGAAGTTAAGGAACTTTTTGCTCAATCAACTTCAGAAAAGGAAAACTATTATTCTGAATGGGAAAGTATGTTTGAAGACTATAAACACACTCACAAAGACCTTTACGATAAATTAATGAAATTCTTATCTAAAGAAATTGATGAAGAATATTTAACATCTAAAGAGTTTACTAGCTTCGAAAAAGATGATGCTACTAGATCATACTCACATGTTTTATTAAATAGATTAAAAGATAAACAATTAAATATTGTTGGAGGATCTGCAGATTTAGCTCCATCTAATAAAACATTTATGGATGGTTTAGATGTATTTACGCAAACAAATAGATCTGGAAGAAACATACAATTCGGTGTTAGAGAACACGCAATGGCTGCTATCACGAATGGTATAAGTTTATATGGTGGATTAATTCCTTATTGCGCTACATTTATGATTTTTTCAGATTATTTAAAACCAGCGATGAGATTGTCATCTTTAATGAAGAGACAAGTACTATATATATTGACTCATGATTCAATTGGTGTTGGAGAAGACGGACCTACTCATGAACCAATAGAACAATTAGCAATGCTTAGAACTATTCCAAATCTTAATACTATTAGACCTGCTGATGGCTTTGAAACATCAATGGCATACAAGATAGCATTAGAAAATAAGGAAACACCAACTGCTTTAGTATTATCTAGACAAAAATTAGTTAATTTAAAAGAAACTAACGAACAAGCCTTAAAAGGAGGATATATTCTAAAAAAACAAGAGTCTCCTGATTTAGTAATAATAGCAACAGGTTCTGAAGTTAAACTTGCATTAGATGCAAGTGAGGCTCTTGAAAAAGAAGGAGTTAAGGCTCAAGTTGTATCAATGATGTGTCAAGAAATTTTCGACAAACAAGATCAAGAATACAAAGATTCTGTTATTCCAAAAAATGTTGAAAAAAGAGTTAGCATTGAATGTTTGTCAACTTATGGATGGCAAAAATATACTGGACTTAATGGATTAAATATAGGAATAGATGAGTTCGGAATGAGCGCTCCAGGTAGTAAAATAATGGATCACTTTGGATTTACAACAGAAAAAATAGTTGAAAAAATAAAACAATATTTATAATCGACAGACCGTCAACAATTTTGTGTTGATGGTCTTTTTGTTTTAAAATTTTAATCGTTTTTAAAATTGAAATACTATTTCTTTTATGGTATATTTTTTATGGGAATATTAAAATATAGTTAAAGAATCGTAAAGAGGTGGATATGATAAATATTGTTCTTTTAGAACCTGAGAAACCTTCAAATACAGGGAATATAGGAAGAACTTGTGTTCTAACTAATTCTAGATTACATTTAGTTAGGCCATTTAGCTTTAGACTAGATGACAAATTATTAAAGAGGTCCGGCATGGATTATTGGGATAAAGTTGATTTAGTTATTCATGATGATATGAATGAATTTTTAGAATATATTAAAGGAAATGATAGAGTTTTTTATGTTGAAACTTTTGCAACAAATTATTATCATGAGCTTGAATATCAAGATGGTGATTTTTTCGTGTTCGGAAAGGAATCTTCAGGTATAGATAAAGATTTGGTAGCTAAGCACAATGATCATTCTATAAAGATTCCAATGAATATGGAAATTGATAGATCATTAAATTTAGCAAATTCGTGCAATATAGTTTTATTTGAAGCATTGAGACAGATAGATTTTCCAGGATTAAAGTAGGAGGTATTATGGATATTATAACTCCGGTTTTAGGTGGGTTAGCACTTTTCTTGTTCGGAATGACAATAATGGGTGAAGGTCTCCAAAAATCGTCAGGTAATAAATTAAAAAAGATAGTAGGTTCTTTAACTAGGAATAAATACATAGGTGTGTTACTAGGTATAGTAGTAACGATGGTAATACAATCATCATCTGCAGCAACAGTAATGGTTGTGGGCTTTGTAAATGCAGGTTTAATGCCTTTGAATCAAGCTGTTGGAGTAATTATAGGAGCAAATGTCGGAACTACAATTACTGCGCAAATAATCGCTTTTGATATTGCGAAATATGCACCATTAATTGTAGCTTTTGGTGTACTTTTATATATGAGTGCAAAAGATGATAGGAAAAAAAATCTAGGTGAAGTCTTTGTTGGTCTAGGTTTAATTTTCATAGGAATGAATACTATGGGAGATGGATTAAATCCATTATCTAAAGAATTGTGGTTTAAAAATGCTTTATTAAAATTAAACTCACCGATAATTGGAGTTTTTGTAGGATTTTTCTTAACTACTGCAGTACAATCATCTTCGGCCTCTATTGGTTTAATACAAGCTTTGGGGAAACAGGGATTATTAACAATCAATCAAGCAGCTCCTCTATTATTAGGGGGCAATATTGGTACTACTACTACTGCTTTACTTTCATCAGTAGGAGCAGGGAAAAATGCTAAAAGAGCAGCAATAATACATTTATTATTTAACGCAATTGGTACGATAATTGTACTATTATTTTTAAATAAATTGATGCAAAACATTGTATCTATGTTAACTCCATTAAATGTTTCAAGACAAATAGCAAATTATCATACTTTATTCAATATAATAAACGTTGCAATTCAACTTCCAGTTTCAAACTTTTTAGTTAAAGCTGCTATGAAAATTGTTCCAGGTGAAGAACACGCAAAAGACTTACAATATTTAGATGACAGAATTTTAGAAACTCCTTCTATTGCGGTTGAACAAGCTAGACTTGAAGTTATTAGAATGAGTGACATTGTATATCAAAATTTTAAAAATGTTGATGAATACTTTATGACAGGTAACAAAAAACTAAGATCAAAAATATTAGCAGAAGAAAAAAGAATTAATAATTTGGAAAAACATATCGTTGAGTATCTTGTAAAATTATCTAATAAATCTATTTCAGATGAAGAACATACACAAATTTTTATTATGCAAGATATGCTTAATGATCTCGAGAGAATAGGAGATCATGTTGAAAATATATGTGGAATTGTAACTCTTGTTTATGACGAAGAAAAAGAATTTAGCAAAGTAGCTATCGATGAATATAAAGATTTATATACAAATGTAGAAAATGCAATTATAGATTCAACTATGGCATTTAAAAATAATGATCAATCATTGGCTTCTAAAGTCGCAAATATTGAAAATAATGTAGACTTTTTAGAAAAAAAATATAGACATAATCATATCAAGCGAATTAACAACAATGAATGTGATTCTACAGTTGGAGTTAATTTCTTAGATATTCTATCGAATTTGGAAAGAATATCTGACCATTGCACAAATATATCCAATTATACTCTTCATATTGAGGTTTAAAATTTGATTAATAAGATTATATATCGGGTATATAATAAAAGTATGTATTATGAAATATTTCAAGGAGGATTAAATGAAAGTAGCAATTAGTGGATTTGGAAGAATAGGTAGAGATGTAACAAGAATTTTAATTCAAAAAAATGACCCTGATCTTGAATTAGTGGCATTGAACATTACAAGTGACCTTAAAACAAATGCACATCTTTTAAAGTATGACTCAATTTATCGTACTTTTGAAAAAGACGTTGAAGTATTAGCGGATGACAAAATTAAAATTGGTGATAGGGAAATAACTGTTGTAAATAACAGAAATCCAGAAGAATTACCTTGGAAAGAATTAGGTGTTGATCTAGTTATCGATTCAACGGGCGCTTTTAAAGACAAAGAAGGTTTATCAAAACATATTAAAGCTGGTGCAAAGAAAGTATTATTAACTGCTCCAGGTAAATCAGATGTTAAAATGATCGTAGTTGGGGTAAATGACAAAGAATATGACCCAGAAAATGATGATATTATTTCCAATGCATCATGTACAACTAACTGTTTAGCTCCAGTAGCTAAAGTTTTAGATGATGAATTTGGAATTGAAAAAGGGTTAATGACAACAATTCACGCTTATACTAACGATCAAAACATTCAAGACGCTCACCACAAGGATTTAAGACGTGCAAGAGCAGCTGCTTTAAGTATGATTCCTACAACTACAGGTGCTGCTAAAGCTGTTGGTAAAGTTCTACCACAATTAGAAGGTAAAATGACAGGACTTGCAGTTCGTGTACCAACTCCTACTGGATCTATTACTGATTTAACAGTTCTTTTAGGTAAGGAAGTTACAAAAGAAGATATCAATAATGCTATGAAAAAAGCTAGTGAAGGCGAATTAAAAGGAATCTTAGGATATTCTGAAGATCAATTAGTGTCTTCAGACATCATTGGAGATGAAAGAAGTTCAATATTTGATGCTGATATGACTTATGCTTTAGGAAATATGGTAAAAATTGCTTCTTGGTATGATAATGAATGGGGTTATAGTTCAAGAGTATTTGATTTAGCAAAGATTATAGCTACAAGATAATAAAACTATTTAGAGTCGATGGTAAAATATTTTTGCAATCGACTCTTTTCAAAGAAAGGTTAATCTATGAATAAAAAAACACTAAAAGATTTAAATGTTGAAAATAAAAGAGTATTAGTTAGAGTAGACTTTAATGTTCCAATTAAAGATGGTATTATTACAGATACGAATAGAATAGAAGCATCTATCGCAACGATAAAGTATTTAATAGATAATAATGCTAAAGTTATTTTAATGAGTCACTTAGGTAGGCCAAAAGGCGAACCAAAAACTGAATTCACATTAAAGCCGGTTGCAGAAAAGCTTTCTGAAATTATTGGTCAAGAAGTAAAATTTGTTGATAATGATAAAGTTGTGGATAATTCTGTTATTGAGCAAAGTGAACAATTACAACCTAAAGAAATTATGTTAATTCAAAACACAAGATATAGAAAAGAAGAAGAAAAGAACGATGAAGAATTTTCTAAAGAATTATCACAATTAGCTGATTTATATGTAAACGATGCTTTTGGAACCAGTCATAGAGCTCACGCATCAAACGTTGGAGTGTCTAAGTTCTTACCAAGTGCTGTAGGATTTTTAGTTCAAAAAGAAATAGAAATCATGGGAAAAGCTCTTGATGATCCGCAAAGACCTTTTACAGCAATATTAGGTGGTGCAAAAGTTTCTGATAAAATTGGAGTTATAGAAAACTTATTGGATAAAGTTGATACTATACTAATAGGTGGGGCTATGGCATTTACATTCATTAAGTCACAAGGGAAAAATGTCGGTAAATCCTTAATTGAAGAAGATAAATTAGATTTAGCAAAATCTCTATTGCAAAAAGCTCAAGAAAGAGGAGTTAAAATATTCTTGCCAGTGGATTTCGTGGCAGCTAAAGAAATGACTGAAGAATCTGATTCAAAAATAATTGGTATAGATGAATTTACAGACGATATTGCTGGATTTGATATTGGCACGAAAACAATAAAGATTTTTGACGAAGAAATACAAAAATCCAAGACTATTGTATGGAATGGGCCAATGGGTGTATTTGAAATTAAACAATTTAGTAAAGGTACTTTTGAAGTTGCAAATTCTTTAGTAAAATCTGATGCTACAACTATTGTTGGTGGCGGCGATAGTGCTTCAGCAATTGCAAAATCCGGAAATAAAGACAAGGTAACACATGTTTCAACAGGTGGTGGAGCTTCTTTGGAATTTCTAGAAGGCAAAGTGTTACCTGGTATTGATTGTATTGATGAGAGATAGTAATATGAGAAAACCATTAATTGCAGGAAACTGGAAAATGAATATGACAGATGGAGAAACTAAGCATTTCTTAAATGATTTAAAGAATCTGAGAGTTTCTGATAATGTCGAAGCTTGCATTATATCTCCATTCACATCACTAAAAACTCTTACAGAAGCCTTAAAACATACAAATATTTCTACTGGAGCACAAAATATGTATTTCGAAGATAGCGGTGCTTTTACAGGAGAAATTTCTCCAAATATGCTTAAAGATTTGGGAGTGGACTATGTTATAATTGGTCATTCTGAAAGAAGAACACTATTCAAAGAAGATGATGAACTATTAAATAAAAAAATAATATCAGCTTTAAATCACAAACTTAAACCAATACTTTGCTGCGGAGAAAACTTAGAACAAAGAGAATCTAACAATCACGAAAAAATTGTAGAATCACAAATTAGATCAGACTTAAAGGGAATAAGCGAAGAAGAGTTAAAATCTAAACTTGTAATCGCTTATGAACCAATATGGGCTATTGGAACCGGTAAAACAGCTTCAAGTGACGATGCACAATCAATGTGTAAATTTATTAGAAATTTATTAACAGAAATGTATAGTAAAGATTTAGCTGATTCAGTTCGAATACAATACGGTGGAAGTGTAAAACCTGAAAATGTAACTGATATTATGTCGAAAGAAGACATTGATGGAGCTTTAGTAGGGGGTGCGAGTTTAGAAGCAGGAAGTTTTTCTAAACTAATTAATTATGGAAAATAAAAAAGACAAATTAATTCTTATAATCTTAGATGGTTGGGGATTAGGCAAAGACTATCCAGGAAATGTTATTAAATTAGCTGATACTCCAACTTTTGACAGACTAATGAGTGAATATCCAAATTCACAATTGATTGCTTCAGGAAATGAAGTAGGTCTTCCGGCGGGTCAAATGGGAAATTCTGAAGTAGGACACATGAATATTGGTTCTGGTAGAATAATTTATCAAGATTTAAGTAAAATTACTAATGACATAGAATCTGGAAAATTTTATACAAATGAAGTTTTAAAAAATATTATCTTAAAAACTAAAGAAAAAAATAAAAAACTTCATCTACTAGGATTAGTTTCTTTTGGTGGAGTTCATTCTCATTATGACCACCTTGTAGCAATTCTTAAAATGTGCAAAAAATTAGATTTTCATGATGTAGTAATACATTGTTTTACAGATGGTAGAGATGTGTCACCAACATCTGCAATAACAGACTTAAAACAATTACAAGACGATATAAAAGAAATTGGTGTAGGTAAGATTGCATCTGTTTGTGGTCGTTATTATGCAATGGATAGAGACAAGAGATGGGACAGAGTAGAAAAAGCATATAATTGCATTACTAATGGAGTAGGAAATAAAAATAATGACCCAGTCGAATATTTACAAGATAGTTATGATAAAAATATCACTGATGAATTTATTGAACCATGTGCAATAGTCGATGAAAATGATAACATAACAAAAGTCGAAAATGAAGATTCTTTTATATTCTTTAATTTTAGACCAGATAGAGCAAGACAACTTACAAGAGCTTTTGTAGACGATGATTTTGATGGTTTTAAAAGAACAAAATACAAAGATATTTTGTTTGTAACAATGACAGAATATGATAAAACTATCCAAAATGTCCAAATAGCTTATCCAAAACAAAGATATAATAATGTATTAGGACAAATTATTTCTGAAAATGGATTAAAGCAATTAAGAATTGCAGAAACAGAAAAATATGCCCATGTAACATTTTTCTTTAATGGTGGTATAGAAAAAGAATTCAAAAATGAGGATAGGATACTAGTTCCATCCCCAAAAGTATCAACTTATGATCTTAAGCCAGAGATGAGTGCTGTAGAAGTTAAAAATCATGTAGTTGATGTCATTAATAAAGATATATACGACTTAATCATTTTAAACTTTGCAAATTCGGATATGGTTGGTCATACCGGTGTAATTTCAGCAGACAAAATAGCCGTTGAAACTGTTGATAAATGTCTAGACGAAATATTACAATCTATAGATAAAAATGGAAAGTATCACGCTTTGATAACTGCTGATCATGGGAATAGTGAATATTTGATTGATGAAATGACAGGAGGGCCATTCACGGCACATACAACTAATCCCGTGCCTTTTATAGAATATCCTGACAAAGATATCAAATTGAATAATGGTATCTTAGCTGATATAGCACCAACAATTTTAGAATTGATGAAAATAGATAAGCCTTCAGAAATGACAGGTAAATCTTTAATTAAAAAAGGAGAATAAATAATGAGCTCAATAATTGACATTTATGCAAGAGAAGTTTTAGATTCTAGGGGAAATCCTACAGTTGAAGTTGAAGTTTATACTGAAGCGGGAGCAATGGGATCAGCGATAGTTCCTTCAGGTGCTTCTACTGGAGTACACGAAGCAGTAGAATTAAGAGACAATGATGAAAAAAGATTTCTAGGAAAAGGAGTAGAAACTGCTGTTGATAATGTAAACTTAGAGATAGCAGATGAATTAGTAGGTTGGGATGTGTTTGATCAAGTTGGAATAGATAATTATCTAATAGAATTAGATGGTACTGAAAATAAATCTAGACTTGGTGCAAATGCTATTTTAGGTGTTTCTTTAGCTGTTGCAAAAGCTGCTGCAGATGAAAATGGACAAAGATTATTTGAATATATTGGAGGCGTAAACGGTAAGACTTTACCTGTACCAATGATGAACATTCTAAATGGTGGACAACACGCTGATAATAATGTGGACATTCAAGAATTTATGATTATGCCTGTAGGTGGAGAAAACTTCAAAGAATCTTTAAGAATGGGTACTGAGGTATTTCATAATTTAAAAAATGTATTAAAGTCTAGAAAATTAAATACTGCTGTAGGAGATGAAGGTGGTTTTGCACCAAATCTAGAATCTAATGAGGAAGCATTACAAACTATAGTTGAAGCTATTAAAAAAGCTGGGTATGAGCCAGGAAAAGATGTAATGATTGCTATAGATGCTGCAGCTAGTGAATTTTATGAAGATGGTAAGTACAATATGGCAGGAGACAATGCAGTTAGATCAAGTGATGAAATGATTGAATATTATAAAAACTTAGTTGAAAAATATCCTATTATTTCTATTGAAGACGGATTAGCTGAAGATGATTGGGATGGTTGGAAAAAACTAACTAAAGAATTAGGTTCAAAAATTCAATTAGTTGGCGATGATTTATTTGTAACAAATGTTAAGAGATTACAAAAAGGTATAGAAATGGGTATATGTAACTCCATTCTAATCAAATTAAATCAAATAGGAACTTTAACTGAAACTCTTGATTCCATAGAACTAGCTAAAAGACATGGATACACTGCCGTAATATCTCATAGATCGGGAGAAACAGAAGATACTACTATAGCCGATGTTGCTGTCGCTACAAATGCTGGACAAATTAAAACTGGCTCAACATCAAGAACTGATAGAATCTGTAAATATAATCAATTATTAAGAATTGAAGATATGCTAGAATCTACTGCAGTATATGATGGAATAAAAACTTTTTATAATTTAAGCAAATAATTAAAAATACAAGGAATCACAGCGATTATTAGCTGTGATTCCTATTAATTAGGTGAAAAATGTTAATCACTACGGTAATTTTAATACAGATAATTTTAACAACAATTTTATACATATATTTCAATCCGATATTTCTAGCAGTTGATGTAGTGGTTACAGGATTGCTTCTATTTAAAGATAAGAAGAAACTTATTGTCTCACTGTTAGTATTATTTCTGACTATTTTTCATTTAAACATTATTAATGATAATTATAAAAATATTAAAGATAATGAATTTGTAGATATTAACGCTGTAGTAATCAATAAAAACAGATCCAATAAAAAGTATATTGTAAAGGTAACTAATCACTATAATATAAAATTTTTATTAACAACAAAAAAAGATTTGAATATAGGAGATATTGTCAATATAAGATCAAAAGTTAACAAAGCATATACGAATGGTAATCCATTTATGTTCAACTATAAATTTTATTTATTAAAGAGCAATATATATGGAGATATATACTGTAGGACTGATCCTGATATAATAGGAAAGTCTAATTCACTTTTTTTAAGTATTAGAAGCAAAATTTTAAACCACATAGTTTTTAAATTAGATTCAAATTTTAATGATATTGAATCATCTGTTTTAAAGTCAGTATTTACATGGTTTAATTTTTTGAGTGAAGATTACACTAATAATGTTAAGACATTAGGAATAAGTCATATATTTGCAATAAGTGGGCTACATATTATTATTCTATACACGATTTTTAATAAATTATTTGGTATTTTTAAGATTAACAGAAAAATTATTTCTTGGTTATCTTTGTTTTTAATCGCAATATATGGATATGCAGTAGGACTACCTTCATCAATATTAAGAGCGTTTATTATGTTAGTTATAGTGGAATTATCTAATCAAATGCAGATAGACTGGTATAATTTAAATAATTTAATTATTGCAGCTATCTTAATTTTGCTTATGAATCCATATAATCTACTTGATGTTGGATTTATTTTTTCTTTTTTAGCAACATTTACTATTTTATATTTATATCCAAAATTCAAAAAACAAAATAGCAAACTACGTAATTATTTGATGCTTTCTACTTTAGTTTATATAATATTATTACCAATACAACTGAGGTTTTTTAATGAATTTACATTTGGTTTTATCATTGGAAATACCATTATTTTACCTATTTTTACACTTATCATACAATTGTCGGCTATTGTACTTTTGATACCTAATAGCTTTAATTATGTATTTGTTCAAATTATAAAATTTTGTTTAAAGATTATAAATTATATCTTCATTACAATTAATTCATTTAATATACAAATTCATAGTTTTATGAGCTTTTCTCTATTGATGATTTTTGTTTATTATATAATAATATTTGCAATTTATAACAAACACTACATTAAAACTTTAAACGATTTTAATAAACAAACTTTAAAAAATATGTTTTTTATAAGCGTAATTATGCCGGTAATTTTAAATATTTTTAATCCTATTACGCATATAAACTTTGTAGATATTGGTCAAGGTGATTGCTTACTTGTAAGACAATATTTTAAAAGTTTTATGATAGATACAGGAGGTTCATACAAATCAGAAGATAAATCTGGAACTTACCTTGTAGAATATCTTCACAAAATAGGTTTAAATAATCTTGATTATGTATTCTTGACACATTTTGATGAAGATCATAGTAAGAATCTAATTTATATAAATAAATCTTATAATCCAATAGTTTTATCTAGGAACAATGGAGAAAAAATATTAAAAATCAAGTATAATCAAAATAACCATTACGTAAATCTACAAAATAATCAATTACTAAAAATTGGAAATGTTTACATCAAAGTCATTGATAAACCCATAAGTGATGAAGAGAACGATAAATCTATAGTTTACAAAGTATATGTTAATGATATTTCATTACTAATTACAGGAGACATTTCTGGAGAATATGAAAGAAATATTTTAAATGAAGATATAACATCTGATGTGTTGAAAATTTCTCATCACGGAAGTAAAAACAGTTCAGATTTAAATTTCTTAAAAAAGGTTAATCCCAAATTATCTATTATTTCTGTAGGTCTAAGAAATGATTATGGACACCCACATCATCAAACACTAGATAATTTAAATAAACTAAATATTCCAATAAAAAGAACTGATAAAGATGGAAACATTGAGATTGTCTCAAGCAAGATATTTAATACTATAAGATCTAATAGAGATAAATATTCGATTTTTAATATTTTAGTGAAAGAGCAAAATTCAATTATTACAACAATTTTCGTATTATATTACTTTAAGAATAGAGGAGCAAAAGATGGATTTTTCATTGGCGAAACAAAAATTATATAATAATTTGTTATCTAATCTAATTTTAATACACGGAGAAGAAAAATTTTATATAGAAAAATATCTCTCATTAATAAAAGAGCACTACAATGCTCAAAGTTTTGATGAGTACGAATTATCAGATTTCGAAAAAATATATAGTTCTTCTGAAACTATTCCTATGTTTAGTGATAAAAGACTCATTTTAATCGATGATGTAGATTTAACTAAAACAGGAATTTCAAAAAACAAGGAAAGTATTGATAAATTATTACCTTATATAAAAGATATTCCAGAGTATACTTTGATTATCATGACATCATACGGTAATGTATTTAAGTCTAAATTTTTAAAAGAAATAACAAAATATGGCTCAGATATTGAATTCAATAAGTTAAACAGAAATCAATTAAAAGCCTATATAATAAATTACCTAAAAGGGAAGAAGATTAATAATAATATCGTTAATGTTTTCATTGAATATTCACTTTATCTTATAAAAAATTCTGAAAAGACATTAATTGATGTTAATAATGAATTAGATAAGTTTAGAAACTTAGAGAAAGATGAAATAACAGAACATGATTTGAATTCTCTTATAAATCAGTATGATAAAAATATTTTTGATCTAACAGATTCAATAGCATCAAAAGATTTATCTAAGACGATATATTACTTAAATTTACTTATAAATGACACATCAGACACTTTTAAAACACTTCATATGGTTATTAGATTATTTAGAAATTTATTATATATAAAAGAACTTCTACGTTTGAAAGTTTCGCAAACTGAAATCACAAAGAGAGTAAAAATATCATCATACGAATTAAATAAAGTTCAAACTTTTGTGAAAAATTGGAGGTATGACCAGTTAAGATTTGCGATTCATAAAATGTATGAAATAGAAACTACCTTAAAAACAAATACGTTAAATTCTAAGTACTATATAGAAAATAGTATTTGCGAAATTTTAGCAAAAAAATAAAGGTTGAATTTACTTCAACCTTTAAATAATGTAATGGATCCTTTACATTATTTCTATGCTAATTTGTTTAATTCTTTAGCCATTCTGCTAATTTTTTTAGCTGCACTGTTTTTAGAAATTGTGTTCTTACTTGCAGCTTGGTCAATCTTTTTAGTTGCTAAATTAAATAATTTAGTAGCGTCTTCTTTATCGTTTTTTTCAACAGCTGCTTCAAATTTCTTTATGAAAGTTTTGATAGCTGATTTTTTAGATTTATTTCTAGCTGTTTCAAGTTTAGTTACATCAATTCTTTTAATTGCTGATTTAATATTTGCCATAATATCCCTCCTTTATTTTTGAACAGTGTTATTATTATACACTATAGAATTAATTATTTCAAGTAATCTAGAACATTAATTGTAAATTATGTTATAATAGGTTGGTAAAGAATGGTGATAGTATGAAGAAATTTTTAAATAATAAGTTTTCAAATTTGCTATTTGCAATATTTATAGCTTTAGTAGTATGTTTCGTAATAAAAACTTTTATTTTACAAACACAAATAGTAAAATCATCAAATATGAGTCCCACTTTAACTTCTGGAGATTTTGTTCTCATTAACAAATTAAACAAAATTACTGGATATATTAAAAAAACTGATATAGTTCAGTATTATGATCAGAAGGATTCAGAATCTAATATTGCAAGAGTTATTGCAATGCCTAAGGATTCAGTGGAAATTATAAATGATGATATTTTTGTTAATGGAAAAAGAATATATGAACCTTATATTCTACTACAACAGTCCAAAAAATTAAACAACAATAAATGGGTTTTAAGTAAAGATGAATATTTTGTTATAAATGATAATAGAGAACTAGATGATTATAATGACAGCAGGTATATCGGACCCATTAATAAAGATTCAATAATCGGTGTTGTTTTCTTTAGATTATATCCTGTTGATAAGATTGGTTCGATTTAGGAGATTTAAATGAAACACGATAAAAAATACATAAGAAATTTTTCAATAATAGCGCATATAGATCATGGCAAATCAACTTTAGCTGATAGATTGATTGAAGAGACAGGTATGCTTACTCATAGAGAAATGAGTGAACAGGTTTTGGATTCTATGGATTTAGAACGCGAAAGAGGAATAACAATCAAATTAAAGGCTATTAAATTATCATATAAGGCTAAAGATGGTAATGTATATAACCTAAATTTAATAGATACACCTGGCCATGTTGATTTTACTTATGAAGTAAGTAGATCATTAAAAGCGTGTGAAGGTGCAGTATTAATCGTCGATGCAACACAAGGTGTAGAAGCGCAAACATTAGGAAATGTATACTTGGCCATCGACCAAAATTTAGAAATTTTACCTGTAATAAATAAAATTGATTTGCCAAGTGCCGACATTGATTTTGCCAAAAAAGAAATAGAAGATATTATTGGATTAGATGCTGAAAATGTTCCTGCAGTATCGGCGAAAGAAGGAATAAATATAGTAGATGTTTTAGAAGACATAGTAAACAATGTTCCTGCACCAATTGGAGATGAAAATAAGCCTTTAAAGGCATTGATATTTGATTCATATTACGATTTTTACAAAGGTGTTGTCGTTTATGTAAGAGTTTTTGATGGTTGTATAAAGCCAGGATCAGAAATTTTAATGATGTCTACTAACAAATCATTTGAAGTTACTGAATGCGGTTACACATCTTCCGGAATGATAAGCACAGATGAAATTAGTGCTGGAGATGTAGGATATGTTGTCTGCAGTATAAAAAATGTAAAAGATGCTAGAGTAGGTGACACTATAACAGATAAAAACAATCCTGTGGATAAACCTCTGGAAGGATATAAGCAAGTTACACCAATGGTTTATTGTGGTATTTATCCTGCTGAAGGTGAAGATTTCAATTCTGTAAGAGATGCACTAGAAAAACTTCAAGTTAATGACGCAGCTTTAACATTTGAAAATGAAACATCAATCGCACTAGGTTTTGGATTGAGATGTGGATTTTTAGGGTTGTTACACATGGAAATTATTCAAGAAAGATTAGATAGAGAGTTTGACTTAGATATCATTGCTACTGCTCCAAGTGTAATATATAAAGTTCATAAAAAAGATGGAACTGAAGTAGAAATACAAAATCCTACAAATTTCCCAAAGGAAACTGAAATTGATTATGTTGAAGAGCCTGTTGTTAATGCAGAAATCATGACTCCTACAGATTATGTCGGAGTAATTATGGAACTTTGTCAAGGAAAAAGAGGAACTTTCATTGACATGACTTACCTTGATGAAAAAAGAGTAACAATAAAATACAAATTACCATTAAATGAAGTAATTTATGATTTCTATGATGCTTTAAAATCAAAAACAAGAGGTTACGCATCTTTGGATTATGAATTAATTGGTTATGAAAAATCTGATTTAATTAAACTTGAAATAATGATTAATTCAGAAAAAGTTGACGCGTTAACATTAATTGTTCACGAAGATTTAGCTTATGAAAGAGCAAGAAAAATAGTAACGAAACTTAAAGATGAAATACCAAGACATCAATTTGTAATTCCTGTACAAGCTGCAATAGGAAATAAAATTATCGCAAGAGAAACTATAAAAGCATACAGAAAAGATGTACTTGCTAAGTGTTACGGTGGAGATATAACTAGAAAGCGTAAACTATTAGAAAAACAAAAAGAAGGTAAAAAGCGAATGAGATCTGTAGGTAGCGTAGATGTTCCTCAAGAAGCTTTCTTATCAGTCTTAAAATATGATGAAGGAAATTAAATTTGTTAAGCCAAGCGAAAGTTTGGCTTATTTTTATAGGAGGAGTTATGAAAGGAATCTATATTCACATACCTTTTTGTGCTTATAAGTGTAATTATTGTGATTTTTCAACAATGACGAAACAATATCAAAGAGTTGATGAATACTTTGATTTATTACAAAAAGAAATAAGTATGTACAAAAATCCTAATGACAGAATAGATACCATTTATATAGGAGGAGGAACACCGAATCTTGTGGATTCTAAATATATTGAAAAAACGTATAACTTAATAGATAACTGTTTTAACTTACAATTAGAGGAATTTACTATTGAATGCAATCCAGAGTTCGTCACAAAAGAAAAAATAGAAAACTATAAAAAAGTTGGTATAGATAGAATATCATTGGGAGTTCAATCATTTAATGATCAGTACAACAAATTTTTAGGAAGAGGGCACAAAGTATCAGATGTTTTAAAGTCATTTGAAATAATTAGAAATTACATTGATAATATTTCAATTGATTTAATATTTGGATTTCCAAATCAACCCTTAGAGTCTCTAGATAATGATCTTTATTATATTAGAAAACTTAATCCAAACCATGTATCGTGGTATAACATGATATTAGAACCTGGAACAAAATTTTACAAAAACTATAAAGACATAAATAGAAATGATGATATAGAATACGAAATGTATATGAAGATTTGTAATGGATTAGAAAATTACAAACATTACGAAATTTCTAATTTTGCAAAAGATAATTTTGAATCCATTCACAACAAGATTTATTGGAAAGACGAGCAGTATTACGGATTTGGTTTATCTTCATCTGGATATTTAAATCAACTGAGATATACAAATGAGTTTTTCTACCCCGATTACAAAAACAAAATAATAAAAAATGAAAAGCCTATTAGTTTTTCTGAGATAATTGATTTAGAAAAAAGAGAATTTGAATTCATAATAACCAATATGAGATTAAAAGATGGATTAGATTTAAAAGAATACTTTGAAAAATTTGGCATAAATTTATATACGAATAACAAAAAATTAATCGAAAACTGGATCAATAAAGGATTGTTAACTTTAAACAACAACAATATAAGCTTTACAAATCAAGGCTTTTTCGTGTCAAATAGTTTTTTCGTAGATATTTTAGTATAACACTTGACACAGTATAAATCGTAGTGTATAATTTTATTATCACTCAAGGTAATAGGTTGCTAACAAAAAGAGGTGAGGTCTTGAATGAAAATTTAACACAAAGAAAATTTAATATCTTACTCGCGACTATAGACAATTATATAAAGACTGCTCAGCCAATTGGATCTCGAGTTTTATCTAAGAATTATAATATAGGATTCAGTCCAGCTACTATCAGAAATGAGATGAGCGATTTAGGAGATTTGGGATATTTAGTACAATCTCATATTTCATCAGGAAGAATTCCATCCCAAAAAGCTTTCAGATTGTATGTGGATTATATTCTAGACAAACTTTATAAAACTGATGATTCTAGTTCTTCATTAATGTCTATAAGAAAACCCTATGAAAGAATTGTTGAACCTGAGAAATTGATTAAATCTTCTTCTCAGTTTATTTCTGAAATAACTCAGTATCCGGTTATTTCTATGTTAAAAAAATCAGATAGGATGCATTTATCACACATAGAGTTACTTCCTATAAGCGATTATAATTATGTTTTATTAACGTTATATGATTCTGGTGACTTAAATCATACTGTGATTTCATCAGAGCAAGCCATAGAATCAAATGAATTAATTAAGATTAATTTTCTATTGAAGAAACTTTTTTTAGGGAAAAATTTAAATGAAGTTTATGATAATTTAGATGAATTTTCTTCAAAATACAAATATAATAATCTTTTTAAAGGTGCAATTACCGATATTATTGAAAATGAAAAAGATAAGTTATCTTCAATGTATGTATCCGTTGAAGGCTTATCAAATATTTTCAAATATAGTGAATACAGCGACTTAGACAAAGTCAAAAGCATAATAGAATACCTTGAAGATAAAGACAAAATAGTGAACATTCTGAATTCTTCAGATAATTTCTTGGACATTAAAGTGGGAGAGGAAAATAAAGAACAATCACTTGTTGAAAACACAATCATCAAGAGTTCTTATTTCTTCAACAAGAATAACATCGGTGTTATAGCTATTGTTGCTCCCATGAGAATGAATTATGAACTTTCAATAGAAGCTATGTTTAAATTATCTAGAAGAATTAATGGATTAATTATTAGGGGGGATTATTATGAAAGATAACGAAGAAAATTTGAAGCAAAATCAATCTTCAGAAGATGTAAAAAATGGAGAAAAAGACTTAGAAAAAGAAAAAATAAATAAAAATGAAGCTGAAAATGAGTCAGTAAAAGGAGAAGTCGAAAGCGACAAAGATGAAGTTGTAAATTCTGAAATAGAAGATTTAAAAGATTCTTTAAAAAGATTACAAGCTGATTTTATCAACTATAAGAATAGAACAAATAGAGAAAGACAACAGTCTATTGAATTAGCCAATGAGTCTTTGATTTTGAAAATTCTACCTATAATAGATGACTTAGATAGAGCTATCAGTAGTAAAGAAGAAAAAGATGAGTTCTCTAATGGAGTTGAGCTAATTAGAGATAACCTACTTTTATCTTTAAAAGATTTTGGATTGGAAGAAGTAGATTGTTCAGATAAATTTGATCCAAACTATCATCATGCTGTTATTACTGAAGATAGTGATAAGGATTCAGATATGATCTTAGAAGTATTCCAAAAAGGTTACATTTTGAATAACAAATGTATTAGACCTGCAATGGTCAAAGTTAGTAAATAAGAATTTTAAATATAGATAAAAATCTAAAAGGAGGATTTTATAATGAGTAAAGTAATAGGTATTGATTTAGGTACAACAAATTCAGCAGTAGCAGTTATGGAAGGTGGAGAATCTGTTATAGTTCCTAACTCAGAAGGTAATAGAACTACTCCATCAATCGTAGCATTTACTAAAGATGGTGAAAGATTAGTTGGTGAAACAGCAAAAAGACAAGCAATTACAAATCCAGACAGAACAATCACATCAATTAAAAGAGAAATGGGTACTGAATACAAAGTAAACATTGATGGTAAAGATTATTCTCCAGAAGAAATTTCAGCAATGATTTTGCAAAAATTAAAAGCTGACACTGAAAGTTATTTAGGAGAAGAAGTTACAGAAGCAGTAATTACTGTTCCAGCTTACTTTACAGACTCTCAAAGACAAGCAACTAAAAACGCTGGTAAGATTGCTGGTTTAAACGTAAAAAGAATAATCAACGAACCAACAGCGGCTGCATTGGCTTATGGTATTGATAAAGAAACTGATCAACACAAAGTTATGGTTTATGACTTAGGTGGTGGAACATTCGACGTTTCAATCCTAGAAGTTGGAGATGGCGTATTCGAAGTATTAGCTACACGTGGTAACAACAGACTAGGTGGAGATGATTTTGATGAAAAATTATTAAACTATCTTGCAGATGAATTCATGAAACAAAATGGTGTAGATTTAAGAAAAGATGCTACTTCTAAACAAAGACTTAAAGATGCAGCAGAAAACGCTAAGAAAGAACTATCTACAAGAGTTTCTACTAATGTTAACTTACCATTTATTTCTGCAGTAAATGGAACTCCAGTTCATTTAAATATGGATATTACAAGATCAAAATTTGATGAATTAACATCTGACTTGGTTGAAGAATCTTTAAAACCAGTAAGACAAGCACTAGAAGATGCTGGATTAAGTCACAACAATATTGAAAAAGTATTATTAGTTGGTGGTTCTACAAGAATTCCAGCTGTTCAAGAAGCTGTTAAAAAATTAATAGGAAAAAATCCACAAAAAGATATTAACCCAGATGAATGTGTTGCTATTGGTGCAGCATTACAAGGTGGAGTATTAACTGGTGAAGTAAAAGATTTATTGTTACTTGATGTTACACCTTTATCATTGGGTATCGAAACTTTAGGTGGAGTATGTACAAAATTAATCGAAAGAAACACTACAATTCCAACTAAAAAATCTCAAGTATTTACAACAGCAGCTGACGGTCAAACATCCGTGGAAATCAAAGTGCTACAAGGCGAAAGAGAAATGGCAGCTGACAATACTTTGTTAGGACAATTCAACTTAACTGAAATTCCAGCAGCCCCAAGAGGAGTACCTCAAATTGAAGTAACATTTGATATTGATGCGAATGGTATTGTAAACGTAAGTGCTAAAGATTTAGGATCTGGAAAACAACAAGCTATGACAATTACTTCTTCAACTAAAATGAGCGATGAAGAAATCAAGAGAAAAGTTGACGAAGCAAGTAAGTATGCTGAAGAAGATAAAAACAAAAAAGAAACTATTGAAACAAAGAATAACGCTGAATCTGTAATTTACCAAGTTGAAAAGACAATCAAAGACTTAGGCGACAAAGTTTCAGAATCCGAAAAATCTGATATCAATTCAAAGGTAGAAGCTTTAAAATCAATCCTAGACTCAGGAGATAACAACGATATTAAAGCTAAGACAGATGAATTAACTCAAGAAATGTACAAATTAAGTTCTAAACTATATGAAAACACAGCTCAACAACCAGGAGCTTCACAAGAATCTAAAAAAGATGATGATGTTGTAGATGCTGATTATGAAGTTGTTGATGACGACGAAAATAAATAATAACTAAAAAATCTTAAAAAGGGGTAAAATTCTTACCCCTTGATTTTTTTGTATGTTTTAGTAAAATAGAAAAGTCAGTAGATTAGGATGGTGAATAATGAAAAATTTGTACGAAATACTTGAGGTTAATGAAAACGCAACTCAAGAAGAAATAAAAAAATCATATAGAAAATTAGCGAAAAAATATCATCCAGATATAAACAGTGGTGATCCTGAAGCTGAAAATAAATTTAAAGAAATTAACGGAGCATATGAGGTTTTAGGTGATAAAGAAAAAAGAAAAAAATACGATATGTACGGAGATAGAATATTTGATCAAGGATCAGGTGGAGGATTTTCAGATATCGGTGATATATTTGGTGATTTTTTCGGTGATATATTTGGTGGTTTTAGTTCTAGATCATATTCTAGAAATCCAAATGCCCCTAGAAAAGGCTCTAATATTCAAGTTGAACTGGAAATAGATTTTGAAGATTCAATTAACGGTACCAAAAAAGAAATTTCTTATAAGAAAAAGGTAAAATGTCATGTTTGTAATGGCGATGGAGCAAAGCCAGGAACAAAAAAGAGAAAATGCGATAAATGTAATGGTACTGGGATCATAAACGATACTAAAAGAACACCTTTTGGAATTTTTACACAACAATCTGAATGTGATAAATGTCATGGAGAAGGCTATGTAATCGATGAAAAATGTGAAAATTGTAAAGGTAAAGGATACGAAGTTCAAAGAAAAACAATAAACATTACTATACCTAAAGGAATAAACAATGGAGCTATCATGAGTGTAAAGGGAGAAGGTAATGATGGCGAAAATAATGGTAGTCCAGGCGACTTATATGTTATCATAAAGATTAGAGAACATGAATTTTTCAGAAGAATTAATAATGATATTGTTTTTGATATGCCTATCACATATGCTCAGGCTGTACTTGGTTCAAAAATTGAAGTTCCAACTTTAGATGGCATAGAAGAATTTGAACTTCCAGAAGGAACTCAACCAAATACAACATTTAAACTTAAATCAAAGGGAGTTCCATATTTAAATTCTAATACAAGAGGAGACATATTATTTACTGTTAAGATCATTGTTCCTAAAAAAATAAATAAAGATCAAAAAGAAAAATTGATTGAATTTTCAGAAAGTATGAATCAAGAATTAAATGTAAATGAAAAGAAATCAATATTTGATAAAATAAAGGATATGTTTGAATAATGGAAAAATGGCTAAGCTTTGATATTAAATGTCCAAAAGGATATGACGAAATCATAAGTTCTATACTATACGATTTAGGAATAGAAAATTTACAAATAGATGATTATCAAGATGTTTTAGATTTTAAGAAAGATCAACCTTACTGGGTGGTAATAGACGACGAAGATTTTACACCACATGATAATGTCATCATTAAAGCTTTTTACGAAGATGATAAAGTAAATTATGAAGAAATTGAAGCAAAAATTAATGAATTCTCTATCAATAACAAGATAGATGTTCAAATTAGTAAGAACAAAGAAATTGAAAATATGGATTGGGCCAATGAATGGAAAAAGTATTACGAACCATTTTATATCGGCAATATTCTTATAAAACCTAGCTGGATTGAAATAGATGAAACAGATCACACCGTGTTAGAAATTAATCCTGGAATGGCATTTGGTACAGGACTCCACGAAACAACAAACTTATGTATTGAACAACTTCAACAGCTGCAGCTTGATAATAAGAGTGTTTTAGACATTGGTTGTGGATCAGGAATACTCTCTGTAGCTTCTTCAAAATTAGGTGCTAAAGAAGTTTTTGCTACAGATATTGACCCATTAGCTGTAGAAGCAACATTAGATAATGCAGAACTGAATAAAATATCTAATATCAAAGCTGTAGAAGGCTCTCTATTAGATAAAGTTGACAAAAAATACGATGTAGTAATAGCTAATATTTTATTGAACGTATTAGACATTTTAATTCCAGATTTAACAAAAGCATTAGAAAAAGATGGCATTTTCATTTGCTCAGGATTGATCAATTCTCAAAGAGATAACATTGTAAATATTTTAGAAAAAAACAACCTTGAAATTGTAGAAATATCTGAAAAAGGTGAGTGGATTAGCGTAATAAGTAGGTTCAAAAATGTATAGAACTTTTCGAAATCCCAAAGATAAGATAGATGATAAAATTATAATAAAAGATGAAGATTATAATCATATCAAAAATTCTTTAAGACTTTCTAAAGGTGATTTGATTCATCAAGTAATTGGAGATACAACTTTTGTAACTGAAATTGAAGATATTACTCCCGATGAAATAATTTGTAAAATAATAGATGAAGATAACGTTCAATATGAATCTCCTTTGAACATTACTTTATATCAATGTATCCTTAAATCAGATAAAAATGAGTATATCATTCAAAAAGCCACTGAATTAGGTGTAAATAGAATTGTATTTGTAGAAACTGAAAGAACTGTTGTCAAATTGGATGAAAAAAAGTGGATTAAAAAACAGAATAGATTTGAAAAAATCGCACTAGAATCATCGAAACAGTCAAAGAGAACATCTATCCCTGAAATAGAAGGACTACTTAATATCCATGAAATATCAAACCAAGATAATAGTTTAAATTTGGTATTCTATGAAAATGAAACAGAAAGCATTCAATCTTTGTTGACTAATTCAAATTATAAAGATATAAATATTTTCATTGGCCCAGAAGGCGGATTATCTGAAGAAAATTTAAATTTTTTAAAGTCAAAAGGATTTAAATCAGTTTCATTGGGAAACAGAATTTTACGCGCAGATACAGCTCCAATTTGTGCTTTGAGTATTATTCAATATGAATTAGGAGATATAAAATAATGAAAAAAGTAAAATTTTCAACATTAGGTTGCAAAGTTAATCAATACGAAACAGAAGCAATGGCTGAATTATTTGTGAAAAATGGTTATGAGATTACAGAAGATTATAATTGCGATGTTTTTGTGCTTAATACATGTACCGTTACAAATTTGTCCGATAGAAAAAGTCGACAACAAATATCTAAGATTAGATCTGAAAACAGTGATGCAATAATTGCTGTTGTAGGTTGTTACTCTCAAGTTAGTCCTGATGAAATAGAAAACATTGAAGGTGTAAATGTAATTCTCGGAACAAAATACCGAAAAGAAATCGTAGAACTATGTGAACTAGCAAAATCATCTAATAAAATTATAAACAAGGTCGAAAATATAGGTAAGAATAGAGAATTTGAAGAATTAACTATAAATACAGAGCATTCTATGACAAGAGCTTATATTAAAATACAAGAAGGTTGTAGTCAATTTTGTTCGTACTGTATAATTCCTTACGCGAGAGGACCTATACGTTCTAGAAATATTAGAGATATTGTTTTAGAAGCAAAAAGATTAGCAGATAATGGTTTCAAAGAAATTGTACTGACAGGCATCCACGTAGCGTCATACGGAAAAGACTTAGAAAATGATGATATTGGTTTAATTGATGTAATAGAAGATATCGGACAAATTGATAAAATAAAGAGAATAAGATTGAGTTCATTAGAGCCAAGAATTGTCGACAAGCAATTTTTAGATAGATTAAGTAAAGTGGAACAATTTTGTGATCATTTTCATTTATCTTTGCAAAGCGGTTCTGATTCAATACTTCAATCTATGAATAGAAAATACGATACTAATTTGTATGAAAAAACTATCAATTTAATAAGAAAATATTACCCAAATGCTGCAATTACTACAGATATAATAGTTGGTTTTCCTGGAGAAACTGATGAAGACTTTGAAAAAACATTAGACTTTGTTGATAAGATTCAATTTTCAAAAATACATGTGTTTAAATATTCAAATAGAAAAGGCACTGTAGCAAGTAAAATGAAAAATCAAGTATCCGGAGTTGTAAAAAAAGAGAGAAGTAAACTACTAATAGAAAAATCAAAATACTATACAGACAAATTTTTAGATAATATGTTAAATGAGCCAATAAAAGTATTGTTTGAATCAAAAAATGATGATGGATATATTAAAGGATATACAACAAATTATATAAGAGTAAAAAGAGAATATAATCCAAATCTTTCTAATAAAATAATAGACGTCGTATGCAATAGAAGAGAAAATGAAGAACTTGTGTGTGAATAATTGAAAAGTTAAATATTTTTTGGTATAATAACACCGGAGGCGAGTCATGGACTGTGTATTTTGTAAAATAGTTAATGGAGAAATACCTTCTAAAAAAATATATGAAGATGATTTGGTATACGCTTTTCACGACATCAATCCTGTTACTCCAGTACATTTTTTAGTTATACCTAAAGAACACATTTCTGGTGCTAATGATATTGATGAATCAAATTCACAAATTGTTGCTCATATATTTGAAGTAATTGCAAAACTAGCAAAAGAGTTCGATATTGATAAGTCTGGCTATAGAATAGTAAATAACTGTGGAGAAGATGGTGGACAAACAGTACATCACATGCATTTTCACGTGTTAGGTAAGAAAAAACTTAGCTGGCCATAAAAATATTGTTATTTTATTAGAATTGTGTTATACTATTTTGGTATAAATTCTGCTCTTTTGTGAGCATTCTTGCAATAAAGAGGGGAGGGAAACCATGTCAGAAATTAAAGTAGGAGAAAACGAATCATTAGATAATGCTATAAAAAGATTTAAAAGACAATGTGCTAGATCTGGAGTTTTATCTGAATATAGAAAAAGAGAACATTATGAAAAGCCTAGCGTAAAGAAAAAGAAAAAATCTGAAGCAGCTAAAAGAAAAAAAAGAAATTTCTAATGAAATTGATATTTAATGAAAGATTCCTTATAGGAATCTTTTTTTATTGCTTTATTTAGTGTATAATTGTGTTATAAAGATTATTTAGGAGGTGTTATCGTTTTCTATGGATATATTTTCTAATCATATTTTAAGTATGATTTTTTTAGCAGTAACATTTATTTGTATCACACTGCTTATGTTATCAAATAAGAAGATTAAATACGGTGTTCTAACTGCTGTTTTTTCTGTTCTATTTATTTTGTCTTATTATAATCACGGTGATATCAACATAGTGGGTATATTAGTATTTTTAATAGGGCTCTTATTCGTAGGATTAGAACTAATAGTTCCAGGTGGTTTTATTGCTGGAATTGTGGGTGTCTTATCAATAATTGTAGGAATAAGCATGATTATTAATAATCTGTACCTAGCATTTTTGACAGTAGTTATTGCCATAACAATTGATGTTTTGTTTATATTAGTATTTTTAAGTAAAGATTTTGACTCAAGTAAATTCAATAAATTTGTTTTAAATGAAACTAATTCAAAATCATTTACTCAGTCATCAAAAAAATACTTGAACAAAAAAGGAATTACTATAACACCTTTGAGGCCGAGCGGCAAAATCGAAATAGATGGCGATTATATTGACGCTATTACTAGGGGAGATTTTATTCCGAAAGGGTGCGAAGTTGTTGTTAGTGAAATAAAAGATTTTAAAATTATAGTAAGGAGAGTGTAAAATGCCATTTGAAATTCCATTTTTATTACCTATATTAATAGTTATATTGCTATTAGTATTCTTTTCGTTAGTTCCTGTAGGTTTATGGGTTACTGCTCAGTTTTCAGGAGTCCACGTTAAAATCTCACAATTAATTGGTATGAGATTACGTAGAGTTATTCCTAAAAACATTATAAATCCACTTATAAAAGCAACAAAAGCAGGATTAAATCTAACTACTAATCAACTTGAAGCGCATTATCTAGCAGGTGGTAATGTAAATACTTTAGTAAATGCATTAATCGCTGCACAAAGAGCAGATATTGAGTTAGAATTTGAAAGAGCAGCAGCTATTGATTTAGCTGGTAGAAATGTATTAGAAGCAGTACAAGTTTCTGTTAACCCAAAAGTAATTGAAACTCCAAACATTGCAGCAGTTGCAATGAACGGTATTGAAGTTATTGTTAAGGCCAAAGTTACTGTTAGAGCAAACATTGAAAGATTAATTGGTGGTGCAGGAGAAGAAACTATAATAGCTAGAGTTGGTGAAGGTATTGTAACTACTGTAGGTTCATCAGAATCTCATACATCTGTTCTTGAAAATCCAGATTCAATCTCAAAAACTGTATTGAACAAAGGATTGGATTCAGGAACTGCATTTGAAATACTTTCTATTGATATAGCAGATGTCGATGTAGGAAGAAATATTGGAGCGAAACTACAAACAGATCAAGCAGAGGCGGACAAACGAATTGCTCAAGCAAAAGCAGAAGAAAGAAGAGCTATGGCTGTTGCAAAAGAACAAGAAATGATAGCAGAAGTTCGTTCAATGAGAGCAAAAGTAGTTGAAAGTGAATCAAAGGTTCCACTAGCTATAGCTAAAGCTTTAGAATCTGGTAATTTGGGAGTCTTGGATTATTATAATATGAAAAATATTATAAGTGATACTGAGATGAGACAGGCTATTTCTGGAAATAGCGAAAAAATTAAAGAGGATGATAAGTAATGTTTTCTTTTCTATCTCTTGTAATTACGATAATAGTTGTAAAGTTTTTCGCTAATTATTTTATTCACATGAGTAGTTCTAGACGTTACCAAAAAAACTTTAACCGTAAGGATTATCGCAAGAAAAAGACATTAGAAGATTTAAGAAAAGATAAATCAAATACCAAATTATCTTATAATAAATCAAACAATTCTCAATACAATCAAAATAATATCAATAATTTTGAGCAAACAAATAATAGAAAAGAAAATCAAAAATTAATTGATAAAGATTTTTTCGAAGAAAAAAACGACGAATTAGAATTGATTAGAGTTGAGATTAATGATGAATTTAAACATAAAGATGAATTAAAAAAAGCTATCATTATGAAAGAAATAATTGATAAGCCTTTGTCTTTAAGAAATAGAAGATAGTTTGATTATTATGATTAATTATGATACAATTAGTTTAGAATAAATTGTGGCTAAGAGTGGGGAATCCCACTCTTATTTATTTAAATAATTTACGAAAAGGAGATATATGAATAAGAAATATCTTAGGGAACTTATGAATAATGATCTCAGCCCTTTAATTGAAGATACTGGAATCGACTTTTATGATGTAGAATATTCAAATCAAAATGGAAAAAATATTTTGACTTTTTACATTGAAAAGGATGAAGGTCTAATATCAATTGATGATTGTGAGTTAATAAATAATAGAATAACTGACAAATTAGACGAAATAGATCCTATTTCAGATCCCTATTATTTAGAAATTGCATCAGTAGATATAACTACACCATTTACTAGAGATAAAGATTTCAAAAAAAATTTAGGGAATGTTGTAATAGTAAATTTATATCAAAAATTAGATAGTAAGAAAGAGTTCAAAGGTATTTTAAAAGATTTCAATGATCAAGAAATATCTTTGGAATTAGAAAAAAATCAAATTAAAATTGAAAGGAGTAATATATCATCGATTAAGCTTTCGTTATTCGATTGATAGTAATATATGAACAATGATTTTATAAAAGCTCTTGATGAATTAGAAAAATCAAAAAAAATACCAAGAGAAGTTGTTTTCGATGCTTTAGAAAAAGCATTGATTAAAAGCTATGAGAAAAATTTTGATTATCAAGACCATGAAAACGAAGAAAGTTCTGTAGAAGTTAACATAAATAGAGACAACGGTAAGGTGAATTTATATGCAATCAAAACTGTTGTTGAAAATGTTGAAGACAAAAATACTGAAATAAGTTTAGAAGAAGCTAAGACTATTAAACGTAAATACGATTTAGGTGATAAAGTGAAAATTGAAATAACACCTAAAAACTTCGGAAGAATAGCTGCTCAAACTGCTAGAAATATTGTTATTCAAAAACTAAAAGATGCAGAACGTGATAATATTTATAACGAATTTATTGACAGAGAAAAAGAAATAATCACTGGAACAGTTCAACGTGTTGAACGTGGAATTGTCTATATAGATTTGGGTAGAGTAGAAGGTATAATACCAGTTTCAGAACAAATAAAATCTGAAGAATATACTCCTAACAAAAGATTAAAACTTTTTATTAAAGAGGTCAAGAACACTACAAAAGGAGCTCAAATAATATTATCAAGGACAGATAATTCTCTAATAAAAAGATTATTTGAATTAGAAGTTCCGGAAATAAATGATGGAACTGTTGAGATTTTTAGCGTTGCAAGGGAACCTGGCTCAAGAACTAAGATCGCGGTATTCAGTAATGATGAAAATGTTGATCCAGTTGGCTCATGTGTAGGTTTCAGTGGAACCAGAGTTAAGTCTATTGTGGATGAGTTGAATGGCGAAAAACTTGATATTGTTATTTGGTCAAAAGATATTAATACTTTCATATCTAATAGTTTAAGTCCATCTGAAGTTATAGCTACATTCATTGACGAAGCTCAAAAAATATGCCGTGTAATTGTTTCAGAAGATCAATTATCTTTAGCTATAGGAAAAGAAGGACAAAACGCTAGACTTGCAGCTAAGTTAACGAACTGGAAAATAGACATCAAAGGACTCAACCAATACTTAGAATCTTATGGTGATGGTAGCTTGTCTGTTGAATTCGATGGAGAAGTAGATTTTCTAGAATCTAATGGTATTGAAGTTAGAGATGAAGATAAAGAAAAAGTTTTTGATAAAATTAAATATCATGAATCAGATGATATAGAAGAAATTGAAGAAATTGAAGATATTGAGGATACTGAAGAAGATAATTCTTTAGAATCCGAAAACACTGAAATTGCAGAAGATTCTGAAAATTAAATGTATTTAAGTTTTGGAGTATTAAATGAAAACTAAAAAAATTCCTTTAAGAAAATGTGTTGTTTGTGGTGAAAATAAACCAAAGCAAGAACTAATGAGAGTTGTTTTTAATAAAGAAGACGGAGTTTCTGTAGATTTGACAAATAAGAAAAATGGCAGAGGGGCTTATTTATGCAAGGATTTAAAATGTATAAACAAGGCAAAGAAAAACAGAAGACTAAATCAGGTTTTAAAAACAGATGTAGACGCACTTATATATGAGGAGTTAATTAACCATGTAGAAGATTAATCAAAAGGAGGTCTTTGTATGGAAAAGATAAGAGTATATGAATTGGCAAAACAATTGAATGTTTCAACAAAAGACTTAATGAACAAATTAAAAGAAAACAAAATAGAAGTTAAAAGTCACATGTCAACATTAGATAAAGACCAAATATCAAAAGTTAAATCTTTTTATGAAAAACCAAAAAAAGTTCAAAATAATCAAAAGAACAGTAATTCAAAAAAAGAAAATAGACAAGATGTAAATAAAATTTCAAAAGAAAACGTGGAAAGTAAATCGCATACTGAAGCTAATAAACAAGATGATAATTCTAAAAAAAGATTTAAACCAAAACATCCAAGAAATAATGATGATGAATCTGTATCTCATTTCGATAAGATAAAACATAAAAACAAATCTGAAATGAATGAAAAGCATGATTCTAAAGATAAGAAAAAGAATAAGAATTTTAAAAATAACAAAAATAAAAATTCTAACAATAATAAAAATAATACAAATAACAAGAACAATAGAAATAATAAAAATTATAATAAAAATAAAAAAGAAGAGGTCATCAAGAATGAGCCAAAAGAACCTAAGAAATTTATTATTCAACCTACAATTACAGTAAAAGATTTATCTGAAAAAATAAGTGTATCTATTAGTGAATTAATAATGAAACTAATGGAATTAGGTATAATGGCAAATCAAAACCAAGAAATTGATTTTGATACTGCTAGTTTAGTAGCTGGTGAATTCAATGTTATCGTTGAACAAGATGAAGTCGAAGATTTTGATGACGATGACGTGTTTAACCTAGATTTTGAAGATAAGGATGAGGATTTAAAAGAAAGACCACCTGTCATCACTGTAATGGGACACGTTGACCATGGTAAAACATCTATACTTGACAGAATTAGAAATTCTAGAGTAGCTGGTAGAGAAGCCGGAGGAATTACACAACATATAGGTGCGTATACTATTAGAGTTAACGACAAAAAAATAGTATTTTTAGATACACCAGGTCACGAAGCTTTTACAGCAATGAGAAGTAGAGGGGCACAAGTAACAGATGTTTCAATATTGGTAGTTGCTGCAGATGATGGTGTAATGCCTCAAACGGTGGAAGCTATAAATCACTCAAAAGCTGCTGGCGTTCCAATAATTGTCGCTGTTAATAAAATAGATAAAGAAAATGCTAATATAGAAAGAGTAAAAACTGAATTAGCTGAAAATGGATTGGTACCTGAAGACTGGGGTGGAGATACAGTTTTAGTTCCAGTTTCTGCTAGAACAGGTGAAGGTATTGATGAATTACTTGAAATGATTTTAATGGTCGCAGAAATGGAAGAACTAAAAGCTAATCCAAATAGACTTGCTGTAGGTACTGTAATTGAAGCTCAGTTAGACAAGGGAAGAGGTCCAACTGCTACAATTTTGGTGCAAAAAGGTACTCTAAAACATTCGGATATGGTATTTAGTGGACAAGCAAGTGGTCGTATCAGAGCTATGTTTAATGATCAAGGAAAGCAAGTTAAAAAAGCAGGTCCTTCAACACCGGTATTGATTTTAGGTTTAAACGAAGTACCTGAAGCTGGCGATATGATATACGCTGTCAAAGATGAAAAAGAAGCTAGAAATTATGCTCAAAAAATAAAAGACCATAACCGTGAAGAACAAATCAAGTCTTCTTCAAACGTGAACTTAGACGAGTTATTTGGAAAAATTTCAGACGGAGAAACTAAAGATCTTAATATTATAATAAAAACTGATGTTAAAGGTACAATTGACGCTATTAAACAATCATTAATAAAATTAAGCAATGATGAAGTAAAAGTTAATATAATTCACGGTGCTGTCGGTGGTATTACTGAATCTGATGTTAACTTAGCATCTGCATCAAGTGCTATAATCATTGGCTTTAACGTAAGACCAACTCAAGTGGCTTTGGATATGGCAAAAAATGAATCTATAGAAATAAGAACTTATAGAGTTATATATGATGCTATAGAGGATGTGAAAAATGCAATTACTGGTATGTTAAAACCACAATATCAAGAAGAAGTTTTAGGTAGAGCTACAGTTAGAGATACTTTCAAAGTTCCAGGAGTAGGTACTGTTGCCGGAGTATATGTTAATACAGGAAAAGTAACTAGAAATGCTGTGGTTCGTTTGTTGAGAGATGAAATATTAATTTTCGAAGGTCCTATTTCTTCATTGAAGAGATATAAAGACGATGTTAAAGAATTGACTCAAGGATATGAGGGCGGTATGGGCTTAGAAAATTATAATGACATTAAGCCAGGAGATGTACTGGAAGCATACGTGCTAAACGAAGTACAAAGATAGGAGAATTATGAATATTAAAAGAGTAAGAAGAATTTCATCAGAAATCAAAAAAGTTATTTCAAGTTCTATAATTAATTCACTAAAAGATCCTAGGATTGACAAACTAAATGTTTCTGTTACAGACGTAAAAGTAACAAATGATTTGAGTTTTGCTACAGTATATATAGCGGTAATAGGCAATGATGAAAAGAAAAAACAAACTCTTGAAGGATTGAATAAAGCAAAAGGATTCTTAAAAAAACAAATTGGTGAAAGTGTAGATTTAAGACATGTACCACAACTGATTTTCAAAATTGATGAAACAAGTGAGCAAAGTATGCATATTGAAAATCTAATAAAATCAATTCACGAGGAAAATTATAATGAAGATTAATGATGAAATCTTGAAATTTAAAGAGCAATTGAATGAAGCAAGTTCAATTGCTCTAATTTCTCACTTAGACCCAGATGGTGATAACTTAGGTTCATTAACTGCTTTATCAAAAAGTTTACTCAATTTAGAAAAAAAGGTTTATCCTATTGAGTTTGACAAAATTCCTGAAAATTTAAAATTTCTTCCTAATTTGGATTTGTTATCAGATAATACAGATATTAATATTGATATGATAATTTGCCTAGATTGTGCTAATTATAAGAGATTAGGTCAGATTGATGAATTATTTAACAAAGCAAAATTCAGAATAAATATAGACCATCATCAAAGTAATGAGTTTTACGGTGACGTCAACATAGTTAAAAAAGGATATAGCTCAACTTGCGAATTAGTATTTGATGTAATAAACGAAGTAAATCTACCAATTGATGAAGAAATTTCGATGTCACTTTTAACAGGAATTTCAACTGATACTGGAAGATTTTTATATTCTGCTACAACTGCTGATACATTAGCTAAAGCTTCTAAATTAGTTGAAAATGGTGCAGACATGATGAAAATCAATGAATTAATTTATCAATCAAAAAAATTTGAAGCACAACTTTTAGAAAATGAAATCTTATCTAAAACTGAAATTTATAATGATTATGTTGCAATTGGTTTTGTAATGACAGATCAATTAAATAAGTATAATGTTGAAATTTCAGATATTGATAGTGTAATTAATACTTTCAGAGATACTGACAAAATCAAAATATCAGTATTAATTAAACAACAAACTGAAAATGAGTACAAGGTAAGTTTCAGAAGCAAGGGAAATATTGATGTAGGATTAATTGCCAAAAATCTTGGTGGAGGTGGTCATAAGAATGCTGCTGCTACAAGAATTACAGGGGATTTTGAGACAGTTTCAAATAAAATAAAAGAAGAAATTGATAGATATGGATTGTGTAATTAATGTTTTTAAGGAAAAGGGATATACATCTCAAGATGTTGTTTCTATATGTAAAGGAATTTTAAAAACTAAGAAGATCGGACACGCTGGTACTCTAGATCCTGATGCTACCGGAGTTTTGTTATTAGGCGTTGGAAAAGGAACTAAAATAACAGAATATCTAATGGAATATGGTAAAACATATATATTTGAAATGATTTTTGGTACAAGTACAGATACTCTTGATTTGTCTGGTAATGTCACAGGTTTTTCTGATAAAAAATACGATAAAGAAAAATTAAAACAAATTTTAGATGATTTAAATGGTAAAACCATTGAACAAGTACCTCCGATGTATTCCGCGGTTAAAGTAAATGGAAAAAAACTTTATGAATACGCAAGAGAAAACAAAGAAATTAAGAGGAAATCCAGAAAAATTACAATTTATAATATTGAACCATTACATCTTCTAGAAAATTCATGTATAATCAAAGTTAGATGTTCTAAGGGAACGTATATTAGAGTTTTGATTGAAGATATTGCCAAAAAATTAGATAGATTAGCATACATGAAATCACTTATCAGAGTAAATTCTGGAGGTTTCGACATAAAAGATTCAGTAAAAATAGAGTCGCTTAGAAAATGTAACATTGAAGATGTATCATTTTCAGTCTACGAAAGTTTGACAGAAATGAAATCTATCGAACTTGATGATAATTTATATAAAAAAATTACCAATGGTGTTAGAGTGAACATCAACCACGAAAACATTGATAATGTCAAAGTAGTTTGTAAGAATAAATTTATTGGAATCGGCAGTATTGAAGATAATATTTTAAAAATGAATAAGGTATTTGATATATGCAAATAATTGATTTAGACAAAGATAACGTAAAAATTAATATTGATGCTATCACTTTAGGAAATTTTGACGGATTACATTTAGCACATCAAAAACTTATAAATAAATGTGTTAGCTTAGGTAAATCAGGGGTTATTATATTCAAGTCACATACTTCAGAAATTTTAGAAGATGATAAGTTTAAAAACATATTAACAACGGATGATAAAATAAATATATTAAAAAGAATGAATGTAGATTACTGTTTAATAAAGTCATTTGATAAAGTTTTTTTATCCTTAAAGCCTGAAGAGTTTTTAGATTATGTAAAAGAACATACTAATTTCAAAAATTTAGTTGTTGGCAAAGATTTCAAATTTGGCATTAATGCATCTGGTAATGTATCTACTTTAGAAAATTACCAAAAGGTTTTTAATTATAAACTCTATATTATAGATGACCAATTTATTAATGGTGTCCCTATTAGATCGACAACAATACGCAAATTTTTAATGAGTGGAGAAATTGAAAATGCTAATTCAATGCTCTACAGACCATTTAGTATTAATGGAGTTGTAATTGACGGGAAACATAGAGGAAGAAATTTAGGTTATCCTACTGCTAATTTGGAATGTAAACAATATATTATACCAGCAGCTGGCGTTTATTATACTAATGTTATTTATGATAACAAACTATACAAAGGTATAACTTCTGTAGGAGAAAATCTAACCTACGATGAGCATGATGTAAAGATTGAAACTCATATTTTAGACTTTAAAGGTGATTTGTATGGAAAAATTTTGACATTAGTATTCATAAACAGAATAAGAGATAATGTAAAATTTAATTCTGAGATTGAACTTATCAATAAATTAAAAAGCGATTATAATTTTGCAAAAAAACAAGATTTAGATTTACAATTACAAGATTATATGATAGTATAAATAAGTACTACTGTTACATTGATATTCGAAACCTCAACGATATCGCTGTAATGGTGAATATTAAAATTTATGGAGGAAATTATGTACAACAAAGAAATCAAAGAAGAAATAATCAAAGAATACCAAACAAAAGAAGGAGACACTGGCTCTCCAGAAGTTCAAGTAGCTTTATTGACTTACAGAATAAACTACTTAACTGAACATTTAAAGTCTCATAAGAATGATCACCATTCAAGAAGAGGTCTTTTCAAAATGATCGGTAAAAGAAGAAATCTTCTTAACTATCTTAGCAATAAAGACATTGAAAGATACCGTGATTTAATTAAAAGATTAAACATTAGAAGATAATTGAAAGAGCGGGTTTTTCCGCTCTTTTTATTTATAAGGAGAATATATGATAAAAAAATATGAATATGATTTATGCGGTAAAAAAATAGAAGTTACGATTGGAAAAGTTGCTGAACAAGCTAATGGAGCATGTTTAATTCAATCTGGAGAAACTGTACTTCTAGTTACTGCTGTAGGATCAAAAGAGCCACGTGAGGGAGTTGATTTCTTCCCATTAACATGCGATTTTGAAGAAAAACTTTATTCTGTAGGAAAAATCCCAGGAGGATTTATAAAGCGTGAAGGTAGACCTAGTGAAAAAGCTACATTAACTGCTAGATTAATCGATAGACCTTTAAGACCATTATTCCCTGAAGGATATCATAATGATGTACAAGTTATAGCTACTGCACTTTCTGTGGATCAAGATAATACTCCCGATATTTTAGCTATGATAGGATCATCTATCGCATTGAGCATTTCGGATATTCCTTTCTTAGGACCTACTGGTTCTGTAGCTGTAGGAATGATTGATGATGAATTTATTATAAATCCTACGCAAGAGCAAAGAGATAAGTCTGATCTTGAATTAACTGTCGCTGGTACTAAAGATGCTATCATGATGGTTGAAGCTGGATGTAATAATATTACTGAACAACAAGTGTTAAAAGCTATTCTTAGAGCACATGAAGAAATCAAGAAAATTTGTGAATTTATTGAATCAATTCAAAAACAATGCGGAAAAACAAAACAAGAATTCGTTCAACCAGAAAAAAATATAGAGTTAGATGAAGAAGTAAAATCATTCTGTATTGAAGATTTAAAGAAAATTACAGTTAATGAAGATAAATTGGATAGAGAAGATCACATTAATACACTTAAAAGAAGCGTAGTAGATCATTTTGTTGAAAAATATGATGAAAGTATAGCTTCAAAAGTTTCTACTATATATGATGATTTAGAAAAAGCAGAAGTAAGACGTTTAATATTAGAAGATCATATCAGACCTGATAATAGAAAACTTGATCAAATTAGAGAAATAACTTGTGATGTTGATATATTACCTAGACCACATGGTTCAGGTTTGTTTAAAAGGGGTCAAACTCAAGTTTTATCTGTTACAACATTAGGAACTCCATCTGATGCTCAAGTATTAGATGGATTAATTGAACAAGAAGATAAAAGATATATGCATCAATACAACTTCCCACCTTATTCTGTAGGGGACGCAAGACCTTTAAGAAGTCCAGGTAGACGTGAAATTGGTCACGGCGCTTTAGCTGAAAGAGCTCTATTACCTGTAATTCCATCAGAAGAAGAATTCCCATACACAATAAGAGTAGTATCTGAAGTATTAAGTTCTAACGGTTCTAGTTCTCAAGCATCTGTCTGTGGTTCAACACTTAGTTTATTAAATGCAGGTGTTCCAATAAAAGAACCTGTTGCAGGTATTGCCATGGGATTGATTAAGGAAGATGATAATGTTGTAATTCTCTCTGATATTCAAGGTTTAGAAGATCACTTAGGAGATATGGATTTTAAAGTTGCAGGTACAAAAGATGGTATAACTGCATTGCAAATGGATATTAAAATTACTGGAATTTCTGAAGAAATATTAACTGAAGCTTTAGAAAGAGCTAGAGTTGGTAGACTTCATATATTATCATTAATGAACGAATGTATAAGTGAACCAAATAAAGAAATTTCAAAGTATGCTCCTAGAATTATGGTAATTAATATTGCACCTGAAAAAGTAAGAGAAGTTATTGGACCAGGTGGAAAAGTAATAAACAAAATAATTGATGAGACTGGCGTGAAAATTGATACCGAAGATGATGGTAAAATTACAGTAGCTGGTGAAAACACTGAAAGTGCTCAAAGAGCCATAGATATGATTAAAGAAATAGTTAGAGAACCTGAAGTCGGTGAAAAATATTTAGGAAGAGTTACTAAGATTATGAATTTTGGTGCTTTTGTTGAAATATTACCTGGAAAAGAAGGTCTTCTTCACATATCTAATATAGCACATGAAAGAACTAATAAAGTTGAAGATGTTTTAAAAGAAAACGATGAAATAATGGTAAAACTTATGGATATTGATGAACAAGGTAAGATGACACTGTCCAGAAAAGCTCTTTTACCAAAACCAGAAAGAAAAGAAAAGAAGAATTTTGATAAAAAATCTGAAGATAAAAATATAGAAGATAAATAATTAATAGTTGAGTAATTTTATTACTCAACTATATTTTTGAAAGGGGACATTATGAAAGTTAAAATAATTAATAAATCTAATAACCCTCTACCAAAATATTCAACAATTGGGTCTAGTGGTATGGATTTGAGAGCTTATACTGAAAATGATATAACTTTAAAACCACTTGAAAGAACTCTTGTACCTACTGGAATATATATTGCAATTCCAGAAGGTTATGAGGTTCAAATCAGACCAAGAAGTGGTTTGAGTATTAAACATGGAATAACTCTGATAAATTGTGTTGGTACTATAGACAGTGATTACAGAGGAGAATTAAAAATTCCTGTAGTCAATTTGTCGAATGAGGAATATACAATTTCATCTGGGGATAGAATTTGTCAAATGATACTTCAAAAATACGAAAATATTCAATTTGAGGAAGTTGAAGTACTAGATGAAACAGATAGAAATGATGGCGGATTTGGCCATACAGGCTACTAATTATGGCTAGAAATACTAAATCACGAAACAAAACTCAATCAAAATCTAATAGCAAAAAAAATGCTAAATCTTCGACAAAATTAATAATTATATTAGTGTTAATTATTTCACTTATTTTTATGGCTAGTAGTAGAGTTGGTGTTTTGGGAATTATTGTAAAAAATATATACTTTAATACTTTTGGCATCTTTTCATACGTTTTTATATCATTAGGTATACTGTATACAATATCGACGATATCTGATATAAACCATGGAAATAAACTAAGAAAAATTACTTATATATTGGCTGTTTCTTCAATATTCGTAATGAGTTTAATTAATATATCAAACTATCCAAATCTTAATATTAATCAAAGGATTGATTTGAATTTAAATTTAGCAAATGACTACAGTGGTATTGGAGTAATTGGAGCTATTATAGCATCAATATTAAACATTGCTATAGGCTACATAGGTTTATATGTTGCACTCGTTTTTTGTTCTTTGTTTTTTATATCTGCAATAATGAATTTAACTTTAAAAGAGTTATTTCAAGAAATTTTTACTTTTGTTAAAAAGACATTAATAGATATAAAAACAAAAAATAAAAAGAACAAAAAAAATAAAAGTATCGAAAAATCACACGAGATTAAGCAAAATAAACCTATAAAAGAAAGAATTTCTAAAAATCCTATTAAAGAAAAGTCTGATTTAAATAAATCTACAGAATATGAACCTCCAAAACCAAAACTCAACGATTATAAATCGAATGAAAAAGAATCTGGAGAACAGCTTTCTGTTATAGATTTTGGTGAATTTTCTGGACAAAGTAATTATACTTTTCCACTATTAGAACTTTTGAAAAATGCTGAATATGCGGAAGATAATGATGATTCTGTTTTACAGAAAGCAAAAATGATTGAAGAAACTTTAAAAAACTTTTCAATAGATGCGACTGTTGTTCAAATCGATAGAGGTCCTACGGTTACTTGCTATGAATTAGAGCCTAAGGCAGGTGTGAAAGTCTCAAGAATAGTGAATCTAGCAGATGACCTATCACTTTCTTTAGCTACAAGTGGAATTAGAATACAAGCTCCAATTCCCGGTAAATCTGTAGTGGGAATTGAAGTAGAAAATGACGTTAAAAATTCTGTAATGTTAAAAGAGATTTTAATGTCTGATAATTTTGTAAAAGAAAAATCATTGATGCCAATAGCTTTAGGAAAAGATATTTCTGGGAAATGTATTGTAACTTCTGTTGATAAGATGCCACACCTACTTATAGCAGGAGCTACTGGTAGTGGTAAATCTGTTTGCATCAATACCATAATAATGAGTATTTTGTATAAGTCAAATCCAAATGATGTAAAACTTATATTGATTGATCCAAAAGTTGTCGAATTGAGTATATACAATAATATTCCACATCTTGCTATACCGGTTGTTACAGATCCAAAAAAGGCAAGTGCTGCTTTGAACTGGGCTGTAAGGGAAATGGAAAGAAGATACCAAATATTTTCAGAAAATCACGTTCGAGATATCAAAGCTTATAATAAGAAAAATAAAAATGATGAACTTGAAAAACTACCATATATTGTTATTATTATAGATGAGTTAAGTGATTTGATGATGGTCTCAGCAAATGATGTTGAAGACGCTATTTGCAGACTAGCTCAAATGGCAAGAGCGTGTGGTATCCATCTAATTATTGCAACTCAAAGACCAACAGTGGATGTAATTACTGGTACAATAAAAGCAAATGTACCGTCTAGAATTTCTTTTGCTGTTAGTAGCCAAATCGATTCTAGGACTATTTTAGATCAATCTGGTGCAGAAAAGCTTATAGGAAGAGGCGATATGTTATTTTTCCCATCATCAATGGCAAAACCTAGTAGGGTTCAAGGAGCTTTTATTTCTGATGAAGAAGTCGATAATGTAGTTAAATTTTTAATAAATAAAAATGAAACTAATTATAAGGAAGAAATCATAGAAGACATAGATAAATCAGAGAGTATTGATCTTGAAGATGACGATACAGATATTCTATTTACAGATGCTGTAGAAATTATTTTGAATGAAGATTCTGCATCAATTTCTCTATTGCAAAGAAAATTAAAAATAGGATATGCTAGAGCGGGAAGAATTATAGATCAAATGGAAGAAAAAGGTATTGTTGGTCCTAGTGAGGGAAGCAAACCTAGAAAAATTTTAATACCTAAAGATTATTTAGAAAGACGTGATTGATATGAATATTGCAAATAAGTTTACAACATTAAGAGTTATTTTAATACCATTTTTTGTGGCATCATTACTAGTATTCAAAACAGACAATTATATACCTGCGTTAATATTTATAATCTCTGCAATAACAGATTTTATTGATGGTCAACTCGCTAGAAGGAAAAATTTAGTTACTACATTTGGAAAGTTTATGGATCCATTAGCAGACAAAATGTTGAGTTGCAGTGCATTAATTGTCCTAGTACAACTAGGAAAAGTTCCTGCATGGAGCGTGGTTATAGTTGTATTAAGAGAACTTACTATTAGCGGTTTCAGAATATTAGCTGCATCTAATGGAGTTACATTAGCAGCAAGTTATTGGGGAAAATCAAAAACTATGACACAATTTGTCGCTATTGTTTTAATTTTGATTAATACTGGGGATAAATTAGGGTTTGCTTTAGATATGTACCTATATTATATATCGATTGTATTAACTGTAATCAGCTTATGTGATTATATTTTTAAGAATGTTAATGTATTAGATTTAAAAAATATATAATTATTTTTTGGTTTGTGGTATAATAAACACAAGAACTTATGTTCTGTTTAAATTTTAGGAGGTAGTCATGGATTTTTCTAATGGATCTGAAAAAGATCAAGCTTTAAGAGAAGCTTTTGCAAGCATTGAAAAACAATTTGGAAAAGGCTCTATAATGAAACTTGGAGATCATGTTCAAAAAGATATCGAAGCTATTCCTACTGGAGCTATAAATTTGGATGTTGCTTTAGGAATAGGTGGCTTACCAAGAGGTAGAGTTATTGAAATTTATGGACCTGAATCTTCTGGTAAAACAACTTTGGCACTCCATGTAGTTGCTGAAGCACAAAAGATGGGTGGTACTGCAGCTTTTATCGATGCTGAACACGCATTAGACGCAATTTATGCTAAAAACTTAGGTGTAGATACAGACAATCTTATCATTTCACAACCAGATACAGGTGAACAAGCTTTAGGAATATGTGATTCTCTTGTAAGAAGTTCTGCTGTAGATATTATTATCATTGACTCTGTTGCAGCACTAGTTCCAAGAGCTGAAATAGAAGGAAATATGGGAGACAGCCATGTTGGTCTACAAGCAAGACTAATGTCTCAAGCTTTACGTAAATTAACAGGTGTTATTTCCAAGAGCAATTGTACAGTTATTTTCATTAACCAACTTAGAGAAAAAGTTGGAATAATGTTTGGTAATCCAGAAGTTACAACGGGTGGTAGAGCTTTAAAATTCTATTCTTCAGTTAGAATTGAAATTAGAAGAGGAGAAGCTATTAGAAAAGGTGACGATATTGTTGGAAATCGTACTAAAGTTAAAATCGTCAAAAACAAAGTAGCACCTCCATTTAAACAAGTAGAATTCGACATTATGTACGGAGAAGGTATTTCTAAAATAGGTACAATATTAGACTTAGCCACTGACTGCAAAGTTGTAAAAAAAGCAGGTGCTTGGTACAGTTATGAAGATGAAAAATTAGGACAAGGTCGAGAAAACTCTAAAGTATTTTTAGAAGAAAATCCAAAAATACTAGAAGAAATTATCGATAAAACTTATGAATTTTATGGATTAAGATCAAAAGAGGATTCAGAGGCTATCAAAACAGAAAATAACGATGATATAAAAGACGAATCGAATAACGAAATAAGTGAGGATGAATTAGACTAGGGCAAGTATTACTTGCCCACTATTTCTATTATGAAGATATTATTTTTTACAGATACACATATAAAATCTAGAAATCCTAGATCTAGAATTGACGATTACGAAGATTCTATTTATAAAAAAATTGAAGAAATAAGAGAAATATCAATAAATGAAAATGTTGACATGATACTTCACGGTGGAGATTTGTTTGATAAAGCAGATGTTGGAATAAAAACAGCATCTAAATTTGGTAAATTATTTCAAACTTTTCCGAAGAAAATTCATATAATAAGTGGGAATCATGATATATATGGTTATAATCCAAACTCTATAGATAGAGCTATGATGGGACTATACAATTCATTAGATGTATTAGAACTAGTTGAAGAAGATAATCCTATTATCATAGAAAGGGATGGTTTGAGGGTTCAAATATCTGGCCAACCATATACTCATGATATTGATTCATCTGATAAATCCCATTATTATCCGAAAAGATTGGATAATATAGACTATCATATACTAATGATACACAGTTTTTTATTGTATAAGAAATTTATTGAACAAATTGAGTATACTTTAATCGATCAAATTATGGATACTGATTGTGATATTGTGTTAAGTGGACACTATCATACTGGATTTAAGACTGTAAAGGTCAATGAAAAGTATTTCGCAAATCCAGGAAGTATCGCTAGAATGACTAATACTGAATCAGAAAGAAAAAGAAGACCTAAGGTCTTGATAATCGAACTTACAAAAGATGATATCAAAATTGAAGAAATTTTTCTAAAAAGTGCTAAAAATAGCAGTGAAATTTTTTCTAATGATAAATTAAATCCGTATTCTATTAAAAACAAAAGCCTACTGGATATAAAAGAAAGACTTTCAAAGTTATCAAGCAATCCGATTATAGACATCAATAACAACTTAAAATCCATAGGAAGAGAAATGAAAATAGATGAAGAAATTATTGATGAAGCCATAAGGAGAATAGAATAATGTATATTACCGATATATATTTAACTAATTTTCAGTCATACGAACAAGGTCATTTTGAGCTTTCAGAAAAAGTAAACTTAATTACAGGTGCTTCTGATAGTGGAAAAACTGCCTTAATTAGAGCTCTATCATGGGTCTTATTCAATGATTACACAACTGATTTATTAATCAGAAATGGATACAATAATGTTGAAGTCAAAATTGTATTTAACAATGGTAATTTTATTTTAAGAGGTAGAAAAGGTAATACTAATTATTACTACATTAAAAATAATCCTGATAATGAAGAGATAAAGAAATATGAAAATTTCGGTAGAGAAATACCATCAGAAATTCAAGATGATTTTCTTTTTAAAAAAGTTAATCTCTTGAACGAGAAATACAATATTTTAATCGCTTCACAATTAGAAAATTCATTTTTGCTGTCAGAAACAGATTCTACAAAAGCAAATGCTATCGGGAAACTAGTAAATATTGATATACTAGACAATGCATCCAGAAATGTCTCAAGAGAAATAAAAAGCACAAAAGGAGAATTAAATTTTAAAAAAAGTTTTATCAACGAAAAAGAAGAATCTCTAAATAAATATGATTATTTAAATGAAGAAAAAATAAAAATTGACAACCTAAAAGTTTTATACAATAATTTAGCCAAAAATTCTGAAAAATTAAATATATTGAAAACATTATCCATTAAACTTTCTGAATTAAATGTCAGGATTAAAAATGGTTATAAATACTTAGATAACTACAAAGGACTAGATATTTGTTCAGAAACTTTGCAGAATACAGAAGATAATATGTCTTCCTTTACAAAACTTAATCAACTATATGAGTATTCTCAGGAAATAATAAAAGGTATCGAATCTAGTAATGTAAAATTGAATAATTTAAGATATACGGATTTGATATCAGAAATTATTGATAACATCGATAAAAATCTTACTTTATTGAAGTTTTTGAAACCATTATATGATAGATTAACTTACGTAAAAAGTAGTTATACCAACTATAAAACTATATTAGAGAAATTTAAACAAGTGCCTAAATCCTATAATATCTTATTAAATACTCAAAATGATATCCAAATTTTAAATCAGTTATCTAATTTAAATGAAAATTACTATAGAATTAACCAATCAATAAGCAATAATAGTCAGGTATTAACAAGTATTAATACATCTAAAGTATCTGATTTAATAAATAGAATTGATAAAAACAAAGAAAAATATATACAACTATATAAACTTAACATTTCATATCTAAAAATTAATAAAATCATTTTAGACCAATATGATAAATTAGATAAATTGAATTCTATCAATAATTTACAAATTATATTATTAAATATTAACAAAGCTTTCGAATTGTTAACCAAACTAAAAATAATAAAAAACACCTTAGATGAAAAACAAGAGATTTATCAACAGAATACTAAAGTATTAGCTGAATGTAATTTTTTAATAGATGACTTGATAAATAAATACAAAGAAAATCTTTACAAAGAAAAAATATGTCCATTTTGTCTAAGTGAAATAGATGAAGATCATGTTACTCAAATAGTAAAGGAGTTAAGAAAATAATGAATACTAATGAACGTTTTAACAACATAAAAGAAAGACTTGATAAAGCTAAAGAAGAAAAAAATAGAGCCGAAATTGCATTAGAGACTTTAGAGAAGCAAAAAGAAGATATACTTAATCAGTTGAAAGAATTAAATATAGATCCTGAAAATTTGGAATCAGAAATTACTAAACTTCAAAATCAAATCGAACAAGATTTACAAAAAGCTGAGGAGCTTCTTCCTGATGCAAAAAATTGATTTAACTCAAATTCAATCCAAAATCACTTCTATGGAAATTAAGTATCAAAGTGAATTAGCGGTAAAAAAATCAATAGAAGAAGAAATATTAGCTACAAAAAAAAGCATTGATGCCCTTGAAAAGCAAATAGAAAAACTTGAGATCATCAAAATGCTCTATGACAAGACTTCAGAATATTCAAGAGAACAAGCCAAAATTCAAATAGAAAACCTTGTAAGTAGATGTTTAAGTTATATCTTTGAAAAAGAAATGAATTTTAAAATCGAAATAAAAATCAAAAACAACAATCCTTCTGCCAAGTTTTTTATAGAAGAAAGCTTAGATATTGATGGTGAGATTAAAACTTTTACCTACGATATTGTCGATGCTAGAGGTGGTGGAGTAGTAGATATAGTTTCTTTGGCACTAAGAATTTCTTTTATCATGCTATATGAAAATAATCTTGCCAATATTATTGTACTTGATGAACCTTGTAAGCATGTTAGTGAAGACTATATACACAATGTAGCAAATTTTATCAATGAAATTAGTGAAGAATACAATAAACAAATTATAATGATTTCCCATAACGCTCACTTATCAGCTATTGGAGATATTAACTATAGAATTACAAATAGAAATAATACATCTGAAATAGATGTTATATAATTTTCTATTATATATCTAAATATTGACAATCAACGGTATTTGTACTACACTAAAAGAGTAAATTTATCCAAAAGATTTATTTAATGAATATTGAAAATTGAATAAAGGGGGTGTATTTATGAGCACCGCGACATCTTTAATAATTGCTATAATTGCTGCAATTTTAGGTATTGTAATAGGTTTCTTTTTGAGAAAAAGCATGGCCGAGAAAAAAATCAGAAGTGCTGAAGATTATGCTGTTAAAATAATTGAAGATGCAAACAAAGATGCTGAAGCTAAGAAAAAAGAACTATTAGTAGAAGCAAAAGATGAAATCTTTAAGATGAAAAGTGATTTAGATCGTGAAAACAAATCTCGATTGAAAGAAATCAGTCGTCAAGAAGATAGACTTAATTCTAAAGAAGAAAATTTAGAACGAAAAAATGCATCATTAGAGAAGAAACATAAAAAGCTAGATACAGAATTAAAGAAAGCTGACGATATGCAACAAAAAATTCAATCCATAATAGATGAAAAGGAATTAGAATTGGAAAAAGTTGCAGGATTAACAAGCGATGAAGCCAAGGACATTGTTCTTGATAGAGTTAAATCTGAAACAATACGTGAGCAAGCTGCTATTATTAAAGAAATCGAATCCAAAACTAAGGAAGAATCTGAAAAATTTGCAAGAGAAATCATTAGTACATCAATTCAAAGATATGCTGCAGATCAAGTAGCGGAATCTACTGTGTCTGTTGTTAATTTACCTAATGATGATATGAAAGGTAGAATCATTGGTCGTGAAGGTAGAAACATAAGAGCATTTGAAACTTTAACAGGTGTAGATTTAATAATTGATGATACTCCAGAAGCTGTTGTATTATCAGCTTTTGATCCTGTAAGACGTGAAATTGCAAGAATCGCTTTGGAAAAACTTATAGTTGATGGAAGAATTCATCCTACTAGAATTGAAGAAATGGTTGAAAAAGCCAAGAAAGAAGTAGATAATACTATAAGAGAAAAAGGCGAAGAAGCTTGTGATGAAACTAATGTACATGGTTTACATCCAGAATTGATTAAAATTCTAGGTAAACTACATTACAGAACAAGTTATGGACAAAATGTTCTTAAACATTCTATTGAGGTATCTAATATCGCTGGAATGCTTGCAAGTGAACTAGGAGTAAACGTGAAATTAGCTAAAAGAGGTGGATTACTTCACGATTTAGGAAAAGCAATTGACCACGAAATCGAAGGACCACACGTTGAACTAGGCGTTAACGCTGCCAAAAGATTCAAAGAACCAAAAGATGTTATCAATTGTATTGAGGCTCATCATGGCGATGTTGAACCAACATGTATTGAATCTATATTAGTTCAATCTGCTGATGCAATATCAGCAGCAAGACCTGGAGCTAGACGTGAATCTATGGAAAACTATATCCAAAGATTAGAAAATCTAGAACAAATAGCTAATTCATTTGATGGTATTGAAAGTTCTTATGCTATACAAGCTGGTAGAGAAATCAGAATTATGGTTAAACCAGAAGTTATTGATGAAAGCGCTATGGTTATATTAGCAAAAGATGTAGCTCATAAAATTGAAAGTGAATTAGAATATCCTGGACAAATTAAAGTAAATGTCATAAGAGAAAATAGGGTATCTGATTACGCAAAATAAGAATTAACTTAGAAGGTCAACAAATGTTGACCTTCTTCTAATATGAAAAACTTTAAAAGGATTTAAAAATGATTGATATGCACGTACATTCTACAGAAAGTGATGGAAGATTAAGTATTGAAGAAATTCAAAAAACTGCAAATAAAAATCATATAGATGAAATTGCAATTACTGATCATGATATTTTAATGTCTGCTGATCCAGAACTTTGTAATACTAACATCATTAAAGCTGTAGAATTTGGTATAACTTACAAAAACAAAGAAGTACATATTCTTGGATACTATGTAGATAGTTCCAATGAAAACTTACGAAAAATTTCTGAATTAGCTATAAATGATAGAGCCAATAGAATTGATATTTTTGAGAAAAATTTTGCTAAATTTGGAATCAAAATTGACAAAGAAAAAGTCCTAAATTATAGTAAGGATAAAGTTTTTTCTAGAAGTAATTTAGCTCAATATTTAGTAGATATTAATATATGCAAAAATAAAAACGAAGCGTTTAACGAATATTTATCTCCAAAAGGTAAATGTTATGTCGCAAAAAGCTTCACATCACTACAAAACATTATTGATTCTATAAAATCAGCTAATGGAGTATGTGTTTTAGCACATCCTATAACATTGAATGATGATAATATTGTAGATGAAATAATAGAAATGGGTATTGATGGAATTGAAGTAATTAATTCAAAACATTCATTTACTGATATCAAAAAATATTTAAATATAGCGATAAAAAACAAACTAATATATACAGCAGGAAGCGACTGTCATGGAAAGCAGTTTGATGGTAACTATTTAATGGGAAATTTTGCATTAAATTATACAACACTTAAATCTATAAAAAAACTACACGAATTAAGGAGCAATTATGTTATCAAATAAAATTAACAGTATAAATCCATCTTTAACACTTGAGTTGAGTGCTAAAATTAATAAATTAAAAAAAGAAGGAATAAAAGTCTATAACTTTACAGTTGGAGAACCAGACTTCAAGACTCCAAGATATATAATTGATAAAACTTTAGAGTACTTGGATAACGGAATTGTTAGATATACTGATACTAGCGGAATACCTGATTTACGAGAAGAAATAAGTTTAAAACTTAACAAATGTAATCATATAAAATGCGATAAAGATTCTATAGTTGTATCCACTGGTGCTAAACAAGCAATAGTTAATAGCTTATTTGCATTAACAAATCCTAATGATGAAGTTCTTATACCATCTCCATATTGGTTAAGTTATCCTGAAATGTGTAAATTAACAGATTGTAAGCCTGTCATTTTACCATATAATGAAAACTTCAAAGTCGATGTCGATATATTAAACCAATATAAAAACTCAAACACTAAGTGTCTTATATTAAATAATCCTTCTAATCCTACAGGAGTTATTTATTCAAAAGAAGAATTACTTAGTATTGGTAACTGGGCAGTCGAAAATAATATTTATATTATATCTGATGAAATTTACGAAAGATTATCATATGATAAAGAATTTATAAGTATAGGCTCATTATCTGATGAAATTAATGAGATAACAATAACAATTAATGGTTTTTCAAAGGCTTATGCAATGACTGGATTTAGGTTGGGTTATTCTTGTAGCTCTAAGGAGGTCTCTAAGCTCATAAAAAGACTTCAAGGACATATTACATCCAATGCTAATACATTGAGCCAAATAGCCGGTTTAACAGCGTTAAAAGACGAATCTGATGAAGTAGAACAAATGATTGGTGAATTTAAGTCCAGAAGAGACTATATAGTATCCAAACTAGATGAATTTGACATAGAATATATTTATCCAGCAGGAGCATTCTATATATTCATTAAAATAGATCAATTTTATAATAGTACAATTAATAATTCTTTAGAATTATGTAATGAATTGCTTTCCAAATATAACGTTGCATTCGTACCAGGTATTGTTTTTGGAGACGACAAATATATTAGAATGAGCTATGCAACAAGTATTGAAGACATTAAACAAGGATTAGAAAACTTAAAAAATTTTATAGTAGATCAAAAAATATAGCAAATTTTAATTGCTATATTTTTTGACAATAGAGGAGGTTTTTGATAAAATTACAATGTCACAAAATAATAATTTTGTGACATTGTATATGAAAAATTTGGAGGTACTATGAACTATGAATAGCTATCCTATGATACTTATGGACTTTTTAGACTACTTAGAAACTATTAAAGGACGTTCGTCAAATACAGTTAAAGAATATGCTTACGATATCAATTTAATGATTAAATACATTATAGCACGTAAGCAAAATATAAAATTAAAATCGTTTGATGATATTGTTCAGATTGATTCTTCTGATGTAGATTTGAATTTTTTCAAAAATATTGATGTTATTGATCTGCATTCTTTTATGGGATTTTTAGATCATAATAGATCCAATGGTTCGTCTACACGCAGTCGTAAAACTTCTAGTATTAGAACGTTTTATAAGTATCTTATCAATATTAGAAAACTTGATATAATAAACCCTGCAGAACTCTTAGATTCGCCAAAAAAAAATATAAGACAACCAGTATATCTTACTCTAGATGAATCACTAAGTTTACTTAAAGTTATACTACGTGAAAAAGATGAAGAAATAAAAGCTCGTGATTACTGTATTACAGTATTATTTTTAAACTGTGGCATGAGACTATCAGAGCTTAGTAGCATAAACATCGATCATATAAAAACAAATACATTGAGAGTTATCGGTAAAGGAAACAAAGAAAGAACTGTTTATCTAAATGCTATGTGTTTAGATGCTTTAGATAATTATCTTAAAATAAGACCAGAAATCGATAATGACGCACTATTTATCAGCAAAAAAAGAAATCGAATGAGCAATCGTGCAATACAGTACAGAATAGAACATTATTTAAAAGTTGGTGGATTTGACACTAGTATATACAGTGTTCATAAATTACGCCACACAGCAGCTACTTTAATGTATCAATATGGTGATGTCGATATAAAAGTATTACAAGAGATTTTAGGACATGAATCAGTATCAACAACACAAATTTACACACATGTAGATAATAATAGTTTAAGAAATGCAGTAAATAAGAACCCTCTTAATAGCTTGGACAACGATTTAAAAAATAATAAGTAAGAAAAACAAAAAGATCAAGACATGCGCTTGATCTTCATTACTGTTATTAGATAGTATTAGGAGTATAACAGTATCTTATTTATTTATTAAAGGTATGTTCAAATGTTCGCCTACTTTAATTGAGCTACCCTCTATAAATCTATTGTATTGTTTTATTATAGATATAAATTGTCTTGTACTCATATTATCTGGTTTGAATTTTGTAGAAATTTTCCATAATGAATCTGATGGTTCTACGATATAATACTCAGTGTTATATTCTTGATTCTGATAATTACCATAACTAAGATTAGACGTTAATACTAAAATCATAAAGCATAATGCTACAAAACAAATTGATATAAATCTAAAAAATTTGAACTTATTTGTAATTTTATATTTTTTCATATTTCCTCCCGTTCAGAAACTATTTTCTGTACATATGTTCTATGTTTTTATTCTACAACATATGTTCTTATATGTCAACAAAAGTTTTTATGTTCTATTAAAAAAGGAAACAAATGTTTCATTTCTTGAAGAAATATGATATAATCAAGAAAAGAATAGAAAAGGAGTATATTAATGTACGATGATTTAACCTCTAAGCAAATAGAAATATTAAAATTTATAAAAAGATATATAGATTACAAAGGATATCCCCCTGCTATTCGCGAAATTGGTGATAGTTTGAATATCAATTCTACATCAACTGTTCATAATAATATTTTGAAATTAGAAATGAAGGGTTATTTAAGAAGAGATCCTTTAAAAAATAGAGCTTTAGAAATTATAGATAGTGTTTATGAAGAACAAGAAAATGAAATAAAAAAAGAGACTATAGATGTTCCTATTGTTGGAAAAGTTCAAGCTGGAATGCCAATTTTGGCCATAGAAAATGTCGAAGATACATTTCCTCTTCCTATTGAATATACATCACAAGGTGTAGTATTTATTTTGAAAGTCCAAGGAGAATCTATGATTGAAGATGGAATATTAAACGGTGATAAGATAATTGTAAGAAAACAAAATACTGCAAATAATGGAGATATTGTCGTTGCATTAATGGATGAATCAGCAACTGTTAAAAGGTTTTACAGACATTCAGACCATATTGAACTAAGACCTTCTAATTCAACTATGTATCCTATTATTGTAAAAGATGTAGAAATTCTAGGAAAAGTTATTGGCCTATACAGAAATATTTATTAAATAATACCAAGAAAGCCTTCTTATTTTGCAATAGGAAGGCTTTTATTAATTTAGATTAGATTTTTATTTTTTAAATTCTTAACAACTTTCATACAAGCAAGTAATGCTTGATTATAACTCAGTGATCCTTGAAAATAAGCTACATATGGCTCTCTTAATGGACCGTCAGCTGAAATCTCTATACTAGAACCATCAATAAAGCTTCCAGATGCCATTATAACTTTATCATCATATCCTGGCATATCCCAAGGATAAGGAACTACGTGTGAATCTACAACAGATGATTCTTGAATAGATCTACAAAATTCAACAACTCTTTCTTCATTTTTTAAAATAATCGCACAAATTATATCACTTCTTTTATCTTCCACATCAGGTATTGTTTTAAATCCCAATTTTTTAAATACATGAGAAAATAATAATGCTGATTTCATAGCTTCTATTGTAATCTTGGGAGCCATAAATAACCCTTGCAGTGTGTTTCTAGTAGTGCCAAAAGTTATTCCTACTTCCTTCCCTATTCCTGGTGCTGTTAATGTATTCGCTACCCTATCGATGATGGATTTTTTACCAGCAATATATCCACCAGAAAGCGCTATTCCACCACCTGGATTTTTTATCAAAGATCCAGCAATAACATCACATCCAACCTCAATAGGTTCTTTGTATTCAGTGAACTCTCCGTAACAGTTGTCAACCATGATGATAATTTCAGGAAACTTATCTTTGATAAATTTAGCTGCTTTTTCAATTTGTTCAATATTTATAGCATTTCTCAAGCTATATCCTGTTGACCTTTGAATAGCAATCATTTTTACTGAAGAGTCTATTTTAGATTCTACAGATTCTAAATCTATATTATTATCGACCAAATCAACATAGTCAAAGTCAATACCATACTCTTTTAAATTACATGGTGAATTACCTTCAATGCCTATCACTTCTTGTAATGTATCGTAAGGCAAACCCGTAATATATAATAACTTATCTCCAGGTAATAATACGCCCTTCATCAATAAGCTTAAAGCGTGGGTTCCAGAAGCAATTGAAGGTCTAACAAGACAGTCTTCTGCCTTAAAAATATCCCTAAAAATCGCTTCACATTTATCTCTTCCAACGTCTCCATATCCGTATCCAGTTGTTGATGCAAAATCTGTAGCTTGTAACTTATTATCTTGGAAAGCTTTCAAAACCTTAAGTTGATTAACAAACTCCAAATTCTCCAATTCTTTAAATTTATCTGATAGTTGATTATTACTTTTTATTACTGTATCGTAGCTATAATTATCTACATCATACCATTCTTTTATTTTATCTTTTATCATATAACCATTCTTTCACATTTTCCAAACAAATTTGTTCAATATCTTCAAATTTTTTAAAATCTTTCAAATTCATCCAATGAATTCTTTCATCTTGTCTGAACCAAGTTAATTGTCTCTTGGCATATTTTCTGCTATTTTTTTTCATTAAACTAACCATATCTTTAAAAGAGATCTCATTATTCAAATACATAAAAGCTTCTCTGTAACCTATAGCTTGTATTGATTGGGAATTTTCATCTGTCATTTCATAAATGTACTTACATTCGGCCATAAAGCCTTCATCGATCATCTCATCCACTCTTTGATTAATCCTTTCATAAAGGATATGTCTGTCATCATTTAACCCAATTATATAAAAATCATAATCATCATTATAGTGATCAAATTTATCGTTTATTTCACTAAACTTATGTCCAGTAAGCTTATACACTTCAATTGCTCTAATAACACGTCTCACATTATTCATATGAATTTTACTTGCCGACTCAGGGTCTATATCTTCTAAGATTTCGTGAAGTTTTTGATTACCTTGTGATTCTGCAATATTTTCCAATTCATATCTTAATTTTTCATCAGACTTAACAGTGTTAAACTCTAATTTATGTGTTATAGAATTGATATATAATCCTGTTCCTCCAACAATAATTGGAATTTTGTTTTTAGCTGAAATGTCTTCAATTTTTTCTATGCAAAGACTTTGAAATTCCTCTACATTAAAATTCTCATCTGGTTTAACTATATCTATCAAATGATGTTTTATTTCTTTCTGATATTTTGGTTCGACTTTTGCAGTACCAATATCCATATACTTATAGATTTGCATAGAATCTGCAGAAATAATCTGACTGTTTAATCTTTTTGCTAAAAAAATACTTAACCTAGTCTTCCCTACTCCAGTAGGTCCGACGATTACAATACATTTTTTTTTCATTTTATCCTCATAAACATTTTTTCTAAATCTTTTTCATTCATTTCAATAAAAGTTGGCCTTCCATGAGGACAAGTTAATGGATATTCACATTTAAATAAATCTTCTAAAAGTTTAATTATTTCAAAGTTACTTAATGTATCGCCTGATTTTACGCTCATTTTACAAGATCTCTTTATTACTTTAGACTCTATTACATCAAAAGGATCATTTGAATTCTTAGCAATAGTATCCAAAATATCAGTAAATAAAAACTCAGCATTTGAATTTCCAAATAAATAAGGAACAGCACGAATAACAACGGAATCATCTGAAAAAACATCACTTTCATACCCCAATTCTTCAAATATATTCTTGTTATTTGCATATATTTCCATTAATTCATCAGTTAAAGATATATTAATTGGAAAAGCTAAATTTTGAGATACTACTTCTTTATCTTGCATTTGTTTTGTTAATTTTTCATAATTAATTCTCTCATGACATGCGTGTTGGTCAAATAAATATATTTTACTGTCAAACTCATCCTTAGCTAAAATATACGTTTTAAACAAAACTGTTAATATATCAAATTTTTCATATTTTTTTAAAGAAGATTCGACTTTAATTTGTTCACTATCGTTATTAAATAAATTATTTTGATTTACTATCTTGTTACCATCAAAAAATTCTTCGGTAGTTTTTGGATTTCTTATAATATCTTCTGGCTCATCTTTATATTTTATATTTCTCAAATTACTTAATTTTGAATTATCATTGAAAAGATTATAAGAATAAGTAGGTTCTGACACCTTATCGTTCTTATAGTTTGTTGTGCTAAAATCAGATTCAAAATAATTTTTTCTTAAATCTTTGTACTTGTCATCATCAGGAATTGACTGGCTAATATTTGCAATTCGTGAATTATTTTCTAATAAAAATCTAACTTTTTTATTAAGTTCTTCCAATATTTCATCTAAAATAGAAATTTTAACTTTTTGTTTATTTGGATGAACATTAACATCTACAAGCTTTGGATTTATTTCAAAAAACAACCAAAATAATGGAAATCTTCCATTAGGTATTACAGATTTATAATTAGATTCTACGGTATTTCTTATGTCTTCAGATTTAACAAATCTTCCATTTAGAAATATATATTGCATTTGTCGATTAGCTCTATACAAATTATTATTTGAAATATAGCCATGGATTTTGTAATCTCGTGAATTTATATCTATATCAATTAAATTATTTGACATCGAAGTTCCAAATAAGTTAATAATATTCTCCCTAATTGAAGAAATCTTTTTAGTCTCAAACAGAGTTTTGTTATCCTTAATGTATTTAATTGAAACATCTGTGTTGCAAATAGCAAATTTGTACATTGTAGTTGTTATGAGATTTGCTTCTGTCTGGTCTGACTTCATAAATTTTTTTCTTACAGGTACATTGTAAAATAAATCCTTGATTATTATCTTAGTTCCTACATTCATTGCAACATCAGATTCACTAATAACCTTTGAATTTCTAAACTCAACTTTCTTCCCTATTTTTTCTGATTTTGTTCTCGTACTGACAGAAAGTTTACTCACAGCAAGAATACTAGCTAACGCTTCTCCTCTAAAACCTAATGTCCTTATATCATACAAATCATCAAATTTTTCAAGCTTACTAGTTGAATGTCTTTTAAACGCTAATTCTATTTCATTTTTTTCAATTCCAGAACCATTATCGCTAACAGATATAAAATCTTTCCCACCATTTTTAATTTCTACAACAATAGTATCACTTCCAGCATCTATAGAGTTTTCAACTAACTCTTTTATAACTGAAACAGGTCTTTCAATAACTTCACCTGCTGCGATTTTTTGAATTGTATCTTCTGACAATAACTTAATCATCTTTATCACCTAATTTCGAAGCCCTTATAACAAGCTCATTCAACAGTTGTAGGGACTGAAGAGGAGTAATCTCATTTATATTAATATTTTTAATTTCATCCTTGAAATTTTCCAATTCATTAATATTTTTTTCATCGTCATCATCGTTATTAACTGTAAAATCTGCAATTGGTAAATCAATTTTAGTATCTTCCTTGTCAATTTCTTTTAAAATTGATTTTGCACGTTTTATAAGAGTCTTTGGCATTCCAGCTAACTCAGCTACTTCAATACCATAGCTTTTATCAGTCGAACCTCTAGTAATTTTTCTTAAAAATATAATAGAGTCATTAGTTTCTTTTATATCGACTTTCATATTAATGAGATTATCCAACTTTTTTTCTAATTCTGTAAGTTCATGATAATGAGTTGCAAACAAAGTTTTTGCTTTTATATTCTTTGAAATATATTCAACGATAGCCCACGCAAGACTTAGTCCATCAAATGTCGATGTACCTCGACCTATTTCATCTAGAACTAACAAACTATTTGAAGTAGCATACTTGATAATATTGCTCATTTCTTTCATTTCTACCATGAAAGTAGATTCACCTTTAAATAAATTATCACTTGATCCAATTCTTGTGAAAATCTTGTCCACAATCGAAATATTTGCCTTGGTAGCAGGTACGAATGAACCTATTTGATTCAATATACAAATCAAGGCAACTTGTCTTAGGTACGTAGATTTACCACTCATATTAGGGCCAGTAATTAACTGTATATCATTTTTCCCAGATCCTATTAGAATATCATTAGTTATGAACTCAGATTGGCCCACACTCAACTCCACTATAGGATGTCTGGATTCTAATACATCAATTAATCCATAAGTATTGATATCAGGCTTAATATAATTATTCAAGTAAGCACATTTAGCAAGTGAATTTGATACATCAATGATTGCAATCAAATCAGCTGATTTTTTTATTCTAGATAAATTTTTTAGAATTATTTTTCTAATGTCCTCAAATATTTTATACTCAAGTTCAAAAATCTCATCCTCAGAATCTAATATTTTTGATTCTATATCTTCTAATTGTTTAGTCTTAAATCTTGATGAATTAGTTAATGTTTGTCTTTTTTCATAATCATCTCCAACTTTATTTAAGTTAGATTTGGTTACATCTATGAAGTAACCAAGTTTTTTATTAAATACAATTTTTAAGTTTTTAATTCCTAATCTATCTTTTTCAGACATTTCGTATTCTACTAATTCATTTTTCCCATTCACTCTGTTATATCTCAACTGATCCAATTCAGTAGAAAAATTAGATTTTATTAAGTTTCCTTCTGTCAAAGTTATTGGAGGATCATCAACTATTGATTTATCAATTAAATCGTATATGTCTTGTAAATCATCTAATTTTTCTCCTAATAATTGCATGTTTTTCTTATTGCAATTTAAAAGATTTTTTAAATAAGGAATCTTTTCAATAGAAACCTTTAGAGCAATTAAATCCTTGGCATTGGCACTTTTATATGATAATTTCGCTATAAGCCTATCTAAATCGTATATACCATCAAGACAATCTTCTAAATTAACTAATAACTCATAATCTTCAAAAATTTCTTCAACCCTATTTTGTCTAGTCAAAATTTCTTCTTTATCCATCAATGGTCTCTCTAAATAGCTATGCAATAGTCTAGATCCCATAGAAGTTTTTGTATGATTCAATACTCCGAACAAACTACCATTTTTAGAATTTGTATATAAGTTTTTTTGAATTTCTAGATTAATAACGCTATTAGAATCAATCTCCATAAACTCATTAATATAATATTTACTAGAGCTATTGATATGAACTAAATCCTCTTGATATCTGAATACATATTTTAATAAATTCACAACACAAATATTAGTTGTTTCACTGTTGCTATTATCGTATTTTATCTTGCTATTAATGAAATCTAAAGCATTAGTGCTATTATTAACAGTTGTTAATACAATAGAAAACTTAGTTGCTATTGTTTCTAATGATTTAACAGAAAACTCATGATCATTAAATATTATTTCTTTTGGAGTAATTTTTGAAATCTCGTTTTCAATTATTTTATAAATATCATCAGATGTAGTATTAGTATACGAAATATTACCTGTTGAAATATCTATATATGAAATAGCTACCTCATTCGATTTTCTTGAAATACTCATCAGGTAATTAAAATTTCCAGTGTCAGAATTTTCATTTTCTATTACTGTAGCAGGAGTATAGATTTTAATGATTCCTCTTTTAACTAAACCTTTTACCAATTTGGGATCTTCAAGTTGTTCACATATAGCAACCTTATATCCTTTTGATACCAATTTATTAATATATACATCACTCACATGGTAAGGAATACCACACATTGGACATTTTTGGTTTTCCCCACAGTCTCTTTGTGTCAAAACAATTTCAAGTTCTTTGGAAGCTAGTAAAGCATCTTCAAAGAACATTTCATAGAAATCTCCTAATCTAAAAAATAATATACAATCTTTGTTTTGTTCTTTTATTTCTTTGTATTGTTTGATCATAGGAGTATAACCCATATTAATCCACCATTTCCCCTGTTAATGCAAAAGAATTAAAATCTACAATTTTTGTATTTACTAATTTCCCTATATAAGATTTATCACATTTAACATTTACTAACTTAAATGTTCTAGTTCTTCCTGTCATTACTTCAGGATTATTCTTACTTTCCCCTTCAATTAATACTTCTTGTATAGTACCAAGGTATGATTTGTTCTTCTCGTAAAAAATCGGATAAGCAACATCCAAAAGTCTTTCTAATCTATCTTGCTTTACATCTTCATCAACTTGATCTTCGAATAAATCAGCTTTTGTTCCTGGTCTTCTGTTATATTTAAATGTAAAAGCTTGTTCGTATCCAACCTTTCTAACCACATCCAATGTGTCTTGAAAATCTTCTTCTGTTTCTCCTGGAAAGCCTACTATAATATCAGTTGAAAAAGTAATTCCTTTTACGCTTTTCTTTAATTTTTCTACCTTCTCTAAGTAAGATTCCTTAGTATATCTCCTATGCATTCTTTCTAGAACCGAATTTGACCCAGCTTGAAAAGGTAGATGAATGTTTTCGCAAACTTTATCTAATTTACCCATAGCATCGATTAGTTCATCGGAAATATCTTTAGGATGACTTGTCAAAAATCTTAATCTTTCAAGTCCTTCAACGTCATTAACCTTAGTTAATAATTCCGTAAATGTAACCGGTTTTTCAAGAGTTTTTCCGTAAGAATTTACATTTTGCCCTAGTAAAGTTATATCTTTATAGCCTTGATCTACCATTCTTTTCACTTCAGATAAAATACTTTCAACAGATCTACTTTGTTCTCTTCCCCTTGCATAAGGAACTATACAATAAGTGCAAAAATTATTGCATCCTGTCATTATATTTACATATCCAACATATTCATTGTCCCTTTTGATAGCAATATCTTCGTCAATATCATCTTTTCTTTCAATATCTACAACTAATTTTCCGCTGCTTAGGTGTCTGTCTATAAGATATGGTAATGAATTTATGTTATTTACACCAAATACTATATCAACTTGAGGATATTTTTCTCTAATTATATCTCTTGCTGGGCCAGTTTGCATCATACATCCACAAACTGCAATAAGCATATCTGGATTTTCTCTTTTTAAGTTTTTCAATGCTCCAAGTTGACCGTATACTTTCATTTCTGCATTTTCTCTTACTAAACAAGTATTAAAAATAATAAAGTCTGCATCTAATTTTTCATCAGATTGTTCAAATCCCATGTTTTGTAGTAATGTTTTGATTTTTTCGGAATCATGTTCGTTCATTTGACAGCCATGAGTAATTATCGAATAAGTCGGAGCATGTCCGTGTCTATTTATAAATAAATTAACATAAGAATTTGAAGCTAATTTATTATTGTTTTCTTCCATTTAAATCTCCTTTATAAAATATAAGCCATCGATATTCGATAGCTTATAAATAATTTTTATATTTTAATTAATGTAATTGTTATATTATCATCGGATTTATTAATTACATTTTCTGATAATGTATTGCATTTTTCTTTTACGGTTAAGTTTGATTTCAAAATATATTCAATACTACTATTATCAATGAATTTGTAAAAACCATCGGTAGCCATGAGTATCTGATCATCAGAGTTTAATTCCTTAATTATATAATCAGGTTTATCCATACTCAAAAAGCCAAGTCCTCTTGTTATAGCATTTTTAAGATTTTCATTATTTTTTACAACATGGTCTTTTGATATTTGATAAAAACCATATTCATTTTGCAAATAAGCTCTGCTATCTCCAACATTGAATAAATACATTGTATTTTCTTTAATAATAGTAGCTAAGAATGTTGTTCCTATATTATTTAGGCAATTATTCGATTTTGAGAAATCCAAAATTTTATAACCTGCATGATGAATTGATCCATAAATTAGATCTTTCATGGTAAGTTTTTCATCGTAATGATTTTTAAAACAGATCAAAAACTCTTCAACAGCAATTTCAGAAGCTTTTTCCCCGTATTTGCATCCTCCCATACCATCTGCTATTAAAAAAATTTGGGAATCTTTGAAAGTTTCATTTTTATAGTAGTCTTCATTTTTTTCTCTGATATCACCCTTATATGAAATCGAAAAATACTCCATATTATTCCCCACTGTTATTATCGTTTTTTCTAGTATTTGCATTATCTGATTCTTGATTATTATCTGAATTTGAATCTGAATCATTATTATCTACACTAGAATTTTCAGTTTCATCTTCATTAGGTCTTTCATTTTCTTCAGGTGGAGTATATTCATCTTCAACTGTTTCTGTTTTTCTTGCTTTACCAGAACTTACAGTTATAGTAATGAAATCTCCATTTTTAATATTTCTACCAGCTTCAATGCTTTGGTCAATTACTACACCTTCATCATATACTGAACTTTTTTTGTATCTAACTTTCTTAACATTTAAACCTAGATTAGATAGCTCTTTTTTAGCTTTTTTCAAATTTAAACCTATTAAATTAATCATAGTATCTTCTTTTTCTAATCCAAGTTCTACCTTAATTTTTTTCTTAAATAAAAGCTTATCGCCAACTTTTGGACTCTGACCAATAACTACATATTTATTAAAATCTGACTTGTCTACGCTTACTGATTTGTCCACAACTAATTCAATACCATTCGCTGTAGCTTGATTAACAGCAAGTCTTAGGTTTTTTCCAACATAGTCAGGTGCTTTTGGCCTCAAATTATAGTAAAAAATTATTGCTGCAGCAGCAATAAAAGCTAATAATACAGATGTAAAATATACTAAAAAAGACTTAACATAATTATGTGATTTCTTTGTATCTTTTATCTCTTCTTCCTCAAATAAATTTTCATCTATTTTATAGGACATATTTTTCTCATGCTCATTTTTTAAATCTAATTTAATTGTATTATCTATAGAGTCATTATTTGAACTTGTCATTTTATAATTATTAATTACATTTAAATCTTTCATAATACCTTGTGTATCATCATAAGAATTATTTCTTAGTTTTTGATAAAATCTATTCAAATTACTATTTTCTATATCTATATTAGAATTTTCTAAAATTTCTAATAATAGGTTAATATTATGATTTAACTGAGCTTCACTATTACCAAAGTTTTCACCATCAAAGTTTTTAAAAATATCAATCTTAAGATTATTATTTTCATCTACTAACATATTATAAATACGTAAATTTCCAAAAAATATTCCATTATTTTCAGAATAAATTAAAGATAACAAAATCTTTTTTAAAATATCTATTATAAATGATTCTGAAACATTCTTTCTTTTAAACAAATTATCCAATGATATTCCGTCAAAAAACTCATAAGTTAAAAAACACTTATTATTAGAACTAATCATTAAGTCATACATTTCAAGAATATTAGGATGATGTAAGTTTGATAAAGATTTTAAATTATTTGCTAATGAAACAAAATATTTTTTGTCGTTATACTCCTTGAAACTAAGGTATCTATTTAATTTTTTATCATAAGCTTTAAATGTCGTAGAAAATTTGTCTTCATTTATTTTTCTTTGAATTTCGTATCTACTATTTTCCACATTTACCTCCAGTATTCTCTTAATATTTTATCATAATTCAATAGCTAAAACAAAAAAGCTCTCAAAAAATGAGAACTTAAATTTTACTGTTATTTATCAATATATGAAATTATTTCATTAGAAGTTTCGTCAATTGTTTTATCTGTAACATTAATTATTTTACAGCCTATCTTGTTCATAATTTCTTTTGCATAATCAAGCTCTTTTTCTATCCTTGAATCATCTGAGTAGCATAGCTGCAAACCAATTTTAGCCATTCGATTTTCCCTGATATTATTAAGTTTATCAGAATCAATAATCAAGCCAATAATTTTTTTCTTATCAACTTTGAATAATTCAGATGGGACCTCTACTTCTGGTAAAATTGGAATATTACATACTTTATAATTTTTGAATGCTAAATTTAAACTCAATGGCGTTTTTGAAGTTCTTGAAACTCCTATTAATATAATATCAGCTTTTAAAATACCAAACTTATCCTTACAATCATCGTATTTTACTGCAAATTCTAAAGCTTCCATCTTTTCAAGATATTCTTTGTCAACTTTTCTATTTAATCCAATATCGAATTTAGGTTGTTGCTTAAAAAACTTACTTGAAACTAAGATAGGATATGATAGAACATCTACTAAATAAATCGATTCATTCATTTCTGTTTTCTCAATCAAATAATTCAGCAAATCACGATCTACGATTGTTGAAAATATTAGGATTTCTTCATTAATTTCGTTTAATATTTCATCAATCTGTTCTCTTCTAATAATTTTTGAGAATTTTTTTACTCTAACATTTTTAATATCAAAATGAACTTTAACAGCATCCAAAACTTGATTCGCTGTTTCACCCGTGGAATCAGAAATAACTACCATGGTTTTATTCATAACATTCTCCTTAATTTATTTTCTTAAATACACCTTTGAAAATTAATTTATAGTAAGGTAAGTCTTCATCAGAACAGTTTGCTAATTTTTCTAATAAATTGCACAAATTATTGTTATCTAATTCCATCGGAGTATACTTGCACTCACTAGAGTTTATCTCCAACATCTTTAGAATTTGAATCATTAACTTGCCATTGTTTTTTGTGTTTATGTCATGAAGATTAGTCAATAAACGATTTAACTTAAAAATATTTAAATTGTTATAATTTATCACATCAACTTCATCAAAATCATACCCTAATTTTATACACTCATCTCTGTAAACATCAAGAATAATTTCTTTTATACTTTTTTCAAAATACTCATAATCTACTATTCCCTTGTCTTGGAGAAATACATATAAGATTTTAGTAATAAAATCACTTAAATTAAAATCTAATTCTGATCTAAGTATTATTGAAATCACAGATGTTATAGTTTTTCTTAACTTATAATTATATTTAAAATTATCATCACTACTAGATATTATGTAAGACATAACATATTCCATTTTATCAGAAATTGCAACAATTCTAGCAGCAGTTGAATTTGGAATGTTTTCAGATAAAAATCTCGGTTTAATGTGTTCATATACTCCGTCATAAACAATTGTATCTTCGCCATCAGACTTAGCATATAGTTTTCCAATTAAGCCGTGTAAATAAGGACATTTTTGTACAATTTCAGTTGCTTTATCCGCTTTACATAGAAATGCTATTCTTTTGACAGAATCAATAGTTTCGTTACTAACTGTTAGCATTTTACATAATTCAACTGATATCTTTATTAGTCTTTGAGTTTTGTCATAAAAGTTACCATAATTATTGATATAATTGACTGTTTTCAAATCCTCAACAAAGTCTTCAAGTTTTCTATCTGATTTTTGGTTTATCAAATTATTTATTTCTTCTAATTTGTCATTAATTTCTTTAATCAAAATATGAGAATCTTCAGAACTCTTGTTTTTAGCGTAAACAAAAAAGTTTGAACTATTACCGTTATCAAATTCCATTGGTAATACCGTAAAATTCTCCATCAAAACTGTATAAAGTATTGATTTATCGATACACAAATATTTTTCGTCAAATGATCCTTCAACGCTTACAGGATAATCAAATTTATTTGCGTATTCGTTGAGTATGCTTTTGTTATTAATAATTGAACAACCATTTGCTCTAGCAAGTTTATTAGCGCTTTTTTCAAATGATTGTAATCTTTCTTCTTTTTTTAATATTATTTGATTTTTTCGTAACTCTGAAGAAAAATTGTTAAAAGTAGAAGAATTAACTAAGTTGTCATCTTTATCTTCTTTTAAGCCTTTGAATTCTATTGTTTTATTTTCTTTTTCATTAAAAATTTTAATGTACAAGATAGACTCTCTAAATGATAAACTTTCAGAATCATATTTGTATTTGAAATTTATCGAATCAATAGCTTTATTTATTACATTTTCGTAATTTTCTAGTGTATATCCTGGATTTTCTATATTAGTAATGTAAATAAAAAAATGATCTTTTATTGTATCCAAATCTATATTTGAATATACTAATTGCAGTTTTTTTAATTCTTTTCTTATTTTTTCGTCAAGTGATCTATTTATAAATCCTATAAAATTCTCGGGAATATTATTAGTCACTATATCTATTAATAAGTTATACATTATTTCTCCTTATAAATATTCAAGGTAGCCTAATGACCCCAAATATTCAATTCCAAAATTGTTCATCGTGTATTTTAACAAAATTTTTAAAATTTCGTTTTCATTTATAGATTCATACTTTTTATTAACTATGTCATCATACCTATTTTTCATTAAGTATATCATATATTTTGCGTGTAAATTATCTATTTGGTAGTATTCTCCGTCAGAATCTACAAATCCACCATCTAAATAAAACCTGTTGTGACTATTTTGATAAAACATACTAGGTTGATATCCAAGATATGATACAAGTTTCAAAATAAACGCATTTATTAAAGCGTATTGATCTTCAGAATATTTGGATAAGAATATTACTGTTTTCAATATCAAAGCGTATACTTTTTCATTGCAAACTTCATTGTAAAAAATTGACTTTATTAAATCAACTATAACCAAACTAAATAATTCTGATTTATAGTTTGTTCTTATATTAAAATTAGAGTTAATTAAATCATAATCCACTAAATAATAGAATTGATTTCCTTTTTTTAAGGTAAAATCATTCACTGACAGAACATTAAATTCTATAATTGATTTCATGGAATTAATATTATTGATGAAAATTCCAATAATACCTTCTTCTTTACTGAAAACATTCAAAATTATAGAATTTTCTCCATAAATTATATGCTCCAACACAATAGCTTGTGTCTTGATGTAATCTTGTTCCATTAGTTATAACCCAAATACCTTAATCTAGAATCTTTATTTCTCCATTCTTCATCTATTTTAACCCATAGTTTTAGATTTACTTTTGCGTCTAATAATTGTTCAATATCAATTCTGGCATCAGTTCCAATTTTTTTAATCATTGATCCTTTTTTACCAATTACCATGCCCTTATGGCTTTTTTTCTCAACAATAATAGTAGCATCTATATCAATTAGATTCTTATCTTGTCTTTCTTTGAATTTTTCAATAGTTATAGCTATTCCATGTGGTAATTCATCAGATAAATTTATTAGTGCTTTTTCCCTAATTAGTTCTTGTACAATTTGTCTAATAGGTTGATCTGTTACGCTATCTTTGTCATAATACATTGGCCCTTCAGGCAAATTATTTTTTAAAGAAGTTAAATAACCTTCTACATTATCCCCATTTAATGCACTTATTGGAATTATTTCTTCAAATATTCCAACTTTACTGTACATTTCTACTATTTCATTGACATTATCGCTTGATATTTTATCTGTTTTATTGATTAGTAGAATGATTTTTGTATTAACTAATTTTAATTTTTTAATAATTTCAGAGTCTAGCTTTCCTATTTCTTCAGTAGTATCTACGATATATGTTATAACATCAACTTCGTTCAAAGTTGACATCGATACTTTAAGCATATAATCTCCAAGTTTATTTTTTGGTGTTTGTATCCCTGGAGTATCTAAAAATATTGCTTGCATATTTTCGTCAGTATATATCAATTGTATTTTATTTCTAGTAGTTTGAGGTTTGTCAGAAATAATTGTTAGTTTTTCTCCTAAAATTCTATTCAAAAGAGTTGATTTCCCCACATTACTTCTACCTATAACTGAAACAAATCCAGATTTAAACATTTACATCATCTCCACTAAAACCATGAGGTAATAAATCTTCAATATTATAAATTTTATACTCATTTTCATTTTTAGCTATTATTATTTTGGTATCTTCGTTAGAAAATTCTTTAATTACTTGTCTACAAACACCACAAGGATACGTAAAATCAGAATCTCCAATTATTAAAATAGTATCTATTAATTTAAATCCTTCAGAAACCATCTTCGAAATTGCTGTTCTTTCAGCACAAATAGTCGGACTGAATGAAGCATTTTCAATATTACAACCTCCATAATAGTTTCCTTCCTTGTCTTTGACACAACATCCTACGTTGTAATTAGAATATGGCGTGTATGCGTTTTGTTTATATTGCAATGCAATTTTATACATTTTATTAATTTCCATAATACTCCTAAATAATTACTTTAAATAATAATATTGCCACTAATGTCCCAATTATACCACCAACTATAACTTGACTCAGTGTATGAATTTTTCCTTCTACTCTACTTTCTGCAACCAAAAAAGCTATAAAATATGATAGTATTGTCACTAATGTATTATTAGCAAGAAGAGCAATTATTGTAGCGCTGCAAAAAGAAACCGATGCGTGACCACTCACGCTTCCACCTTGCAAATAAGTCCATTTATTCTGATATATAAAACTTTTTAATACTAAAGTTATAACAACTACCAAAATCAAAGCTATAAATGTCAAATGAGTTGGTGAGTTCTGTAATTTTATAACTGCTGTATGACTAAGTGGTACAATCCTATCATAAAACATAAAATAACCTACAAAAATAGAATTAAAAGCAGCTAGTAGTACAGCCCCTGCACCTACATCTTTTGCTATTTTTGCTTTATCATCATATTTGTCATAAATCAAATCAACAATCGTTTCAATGGCGGTGTTAATCATTTCTGCCATTAATATAAATGTTATAGTTATGCACAAACAAGCCATTTCTACCCTTGATAAGTCAAACATTAATGACGCAATCATAACCAGAACGGTCATCAAAATGTCAGTTCTAAAATTTCTTTCATTTTTCAAACAATGAATAATTCCATCCATTGCATATTGAAAACTAGTAATAAAAGAAGTATTTTTAGAAATATTTTTATCCTTTGACTTCCTAATTAAATTCTTCATCTTTATAGATACCTATTTCTTTCAAGGCTGATTTTTCTTTATTTCTCATAATAATTTTATCACTTTCATCAATATGATCATAACCCAACAAATGAAACATAGAATGTACAACCAAGTACACAATTTCTCTTTTAATAGAATGATTGTATTCTTTAGCTTGTTCTACAGCTCTTTTGCAGCATATAATAATATCACCCAAAAGATTTGTTTGAACTTGAAAATCATCTTCTAAAGGAAAGCTCAACACATCTGTTACACTATCTTTATTTCGATAATCTCTATTAAGTTCTTTAATTTCTTCTTCACTAACAAATGACAAAGATATCTCATAATTATCATTATTTAATTCTTGAAGCAAACATATTTTTATTGAGTTTTCAATATTCGATCTTAATTCATCATCAATTTGAAAATCATCTTGTCTATTACTTATCTGTATTATCATAATTTGACCTATTGTTATCTAATTTTTCATAAGCTCCAATAATTTTTTGTACTAGTGGATGTCTTACAACATCTGTTTTTTCAAATTCTAAAAAGCTTATTCCTTTTATGTCCCTAAGAATATTAGTTGCAACTAGTAATCCTGATTTTTTACCTCTTGGTAAATCTACTTGTGTAATGTCTCCCGTTACTATAGCTTTTGAACCATATCCTATTCTAGTTAAAAACATCTTCATTTGTTCATTGGTAGTGTTTTGCGCTTCATCTAATATAATATATGCATTATCTAAAGTTCTACCTCTCATATATGCCAATGGTGCTACTTCAATCAATCCTCTTTCTTTGAATTTTTCAAAATTTTCATAACCTAGTATATCAAACATAGCATCGTATATTGGTCTTAGATATGGATCAATTTTTTCTTGAAGATCTCCCGGCAAAAATCCTAAACTTTCTCCAGCTTCTACAGCAGGTCTAGTTAAAATTATCCTATCCACTTCATTATTTCTGAATGCATTTATTGCCATCGCCATTGCCAAATAAGTTTTTCCAGTACCGGCAGGACCTATTCCAAAAACTATATCATTTTGATTAATCATTTCAACATAATTTCTTTGATTTACAGTTTTTGGCTTTAAAGGTTTCCCTTTTGAATTGTAACAAATTACATAGTCCTTAATTTTTGAAATATTTTCTTGTTTTATTTTTTCTAAGTTAGAAAGCAAATAATCCAAATCTTGATCTGTTATTTCATTCCCGGATAAAGTATGTGTATTTAATGATTCTAAAAGATTACTAGCACTTTCAATATTCAAATCAGAACCACTAATTAGAATACCTTCTTCAGAAATCTTTAATATAACATCACAAGCTTCTTCAATTTTTTTTGCGTTTTTTTCTAATTGACCAAAAATAAAAGTTATTAATTTTTCATTATTAGTTTTGTAAATTAAATGTTTATCCATAATCACTCCATTTATCTAATTATAACATATCACTAAAAATCAAATAAACTTATTTGGTTTTCATTTTGTAAACCATCTAAAACACCGTGGTTTTCTAGTATTTCTAAAGCTGTTTTATTAACTTTCGTTCTCATAGTAAAATCTTGTTTTGAAATAAAATCACCTTTTTGTATTTCTTCAAAAATAGCAATAGAGTTTGCATCGCTAACTCCCTCAAGTGCATTAAAAGGAGGTTGAATAAATCCTTTTTCTAATACTTTGAACCTAGCTTTATCAGATTTATGCAAGTCCACTCTTGATTGTTTTATTCCCCTGCAATACATTTCTTCTGCTACTTCTAATACAGAGTATTTGTTACTATCCTTTGCTGTCATCTTAGAATTTGATTCTTTGTATTTATCCTTCAAAGATTGCATTTCTTCTCTAATTGCACTTAATCCTCTCACAATAACATCACCTGGATAATCTTGTAATTTTATAGTAAAAAATGTTGAATAAAAAGCTTCTGGATAGTGTACTTTAAAATAAGCAATTCTGTAACTCATCATAACATAAGCTACGGCGTGCGCCTTAGGGAAAAGATATTCAATTGTTTTACAAGATTCAATATACCAATCTGGAACACCATTTTCAGTCATATAATTTAGTGTATCCTCATCAAGAAGTCTATTTTTTCTTACTGTTTCCATTATTTTAAATGATTTTTTCTTTTCAAGACCTTTATTTATTAGATAAATCATAATATCATCTCTTGTACAAATAGTATCTTTTAATTCAACAACACCATTTCTTATTAGATCTTGTGCATTATTTAACCATACATTTGTACCATGTGATAACCCAGAAATTCTGACTAACTCTGAAAAAGTTTTTGGAGTTGTATCTCTTAACATTCCTCTTACAAAGTTTGTACCAAACTCTGGTATTCCTAACGTCCCTATATCTAAACCATCAATTAATTCTTCAAAGTGTAAAGCATCTATCGATGAAAAAATACTCATTGTCTCTTTATCATCCATAGGAATAGTTAATGGATCCACTCCTGTCATATCAGATAACATTTTTATAATTGTTGGAACATCGTGTCCAAGCAAATCAAGCTTTAAAATCCTACCACTTATAGACTTATAATTGAAATGAGTAGTAATAATGTCACTATTAACATCATCAGCGGGATGTTGAACTGGACAAAAATCTTCAATGTCCTTATCTCTTGGAACTATCATTACTCCACCCGGATGTTGACCCGATGTTCTTTTAACTCCCAAGATTCCTCTTTGCAAATATTTTATCTCTGAATTGTTAACATATACGTTTTTATCTTCAAAATATTTTTTTATATATCCATAAGCTGTTTTATCGGAAATTGTACCAATAGTTCCAGCTCTGAACACCTTTCCTTCCCCAAACAATTCTTCAGTATATTTGTGAACAGTAGGTTGATATTCTCCAGCAAAGTTTAAATCAATATCTGGCTCTTTATCACCATCAAATCCTAAGAAAACTTCAAATGGTATATTATGACCTTCTTTTTTTAATGGTTGTCCACATACTGGACAAATTTTATCTTCAAGATCCACCCCTGAACCTATATTTTCATCATGTATGAACTCAGAATGTTTGCAATTCTCACAAATATAATGCGGAATTAAAGGATTAACTTCTGTTATATCAGCCATTGTCGCAACAAAACTTGATCCTACAGATCCTCTTGATCCAACTAGATATCCATCTTCGTTGCTTTTCTTTACTAATTTTTGAGCGATAATATATAATACAGCATATCCATTTGAAATTATAGATGATAATTCACGTTCTAATCTACTTTCAACAATTTCTGGTAAATCATCTCCATATATACTTCTAGCTTTTTTATAAGTCATTTCTCTTAATTCTGTATCAGATCCTTCAATAACCGGTGGAAAAGTTCCATCTGGTATTGGCTTTATATCTTCTAGCATTTCTGAAATTTTTATGGTATTATCTATTACTATTTCCTCAGCCACATCTTTTTCTAAAAAACTAAATTCATTCATCATTTCATCAGTTGTTCTGAAAAACAAAGTAGGGAATTTTTCGCCATAAATTTTTCTAGGTTGACCTTCTAATATTATATTTCTAAAAATATAATCCGTTTTTTCGAAGTATTTTGCATAAGAATCAGCCACAAGAGGTTTATTGTGCTTTTTTGATAAATCATATAGTTTTCTAGTTAATTCTTCACAACTCTTTAAGTTAAAGCTCATTCTTTTTGACTTTACTCCATCATAATAAAGTGGTGGTTGAACCTCCAAAAAATCATACCTTGAAATAATCTCATCTAATTTTTCATCTGATTCAAATCCAAGTATTGCTTTTATTAATTCTCCATCTTCGTTTCCAGATCCAATTACAAGACCTTCTCTTCTTTTATTCAATTCAGAATTTGGTATTCCGCCTTCTCTGTAAAAATATTTTAAATTAGAAGCAGTCACAAGTTTATACAAGTTTTTCAAACCTACTAAGTTTTTGGCGTATATTGTCGCAGTATGAGATTCTCTTTTTGAAATGTTCCATTCAGAATCCATTTTATTTATATTTATATCAAATTGTACTCCTCTTTTTTCAAGATCTTTGACCATACAAATAAACACTTCTCCCGTTGCTCTTGCATCATCACAAGCTCTGTGATGATTGAATAAATTAACGTTGTATTTTTTTGTCAAAGTATCAAGTTTATGATTTTTGAGATGAGGTTCCAATGCCCTCGCAAAAGCTAGTGTGTCTATATATGTTCTTACGGGATTAATTCTCAAATCAATACAATTTTTCTTGATAAATCCCATATCGAAATCTGCATTATGTGCTATTAAAGTGCAGTCACCAACAAATTTTAAAAACTCAGGTAATACTTCGTCTATTTTAGGCATATCTTTTACCATTTCATTTGTTATAGACGTTAATTCCGTAATTTTTTCTGGTATTGGAATTTCTGGATTAATTAACTGGTTAAATTCATCTACAATTTGATTGTCCACAATCTTTACAGCACCAATTTCCGTAATTTTTTCAGTTGAATTTGATAATCCTGTAGTTTCTATATCAAAAACTACAAATTCTTGCAAATTCATAGAATCATAAGGATTTGTGATTATCCTAAAATCATCTTCTATTATTTTAGCTTCCATTCCAAAAAGTGGTTTTATTCCATTTTTGCTACAAGCATCATACAATTGTGGATAACCTTGTACTACAGATTTATCTGTTAAGCCTAGAGCTGTATGTCCCCATTTTTTTAGAGTTTTACAGCATTCATCCAAGTCAATAAATCCATCTAGTTGGCTCATTTGAGAATACATGTGTAGTTCTACACGTTTTTTCTCGTATTCATCTTTTCTAGATTCCGGCTTTTCAACTTCTTGCATTTGTCTTATTGAAAAGGTCTTTCCAGAAGTAAATCTATCAAATTCCAACCTTCCTGTTAATAAAAGATAAACTCCCGATTTCAATTTATCACCAAATGCTTCAAATTCTTTTTTCTTCAAAAATTTCTTTGCAAAAACAGCTCCACTTTCATCCCTTAGATCCAAAGAGATAATAAAACTTTCTCCATCTTTTATGCTTCTTATATCTACATCAATAATCTCAGCTCTGATACAAGTATCATCTTCATTTTCTATAATTTCTTTAATTTTTATTGGAGACTTGGTTATGTCTTTACCACATTTTATTCCCGTTTTTTTAACTTCTTCTTTTTCTTGCTTTGGAGTATCTTTTATGGATTCAGCTATTTTTTTTCGAATTGAATTATCATACTCGATTAAATTTTGCCTATAATCATCGTTATCCTTTAACTCAACAATTTCAGATTTGACAGAATAACTTAAATTATATGTCTTATTTATTAATTCTGTTAACTCATTATCCTTTTGATCTGAAATAAACTTATCCCTTATTTGCTCAAAATTAAAAATAAGTGAAATTTCTGATTCGTCTATGTTTGAACTTTCAAAATCAATACAAGAAGAATATTCACAAAAATCACTTGTTTTTAAAATTTTAATCAAATCATCTTTTGAAAAATTGATTTTTGAATCTTCATACTCTGTAAAATCAATATTAATTTTTGTTATAAAATTTAATAAGTCTTTTTGTATAAATTCTGCCAAGTTGTCCTTACTCTCATCTTTTTGAATGTTTATCAAACAATCTAACTCATCATTATCCTTATTATAAGTCAATTTATCAATATAAATTGGGGATTTTGAATCATATTTTAGGCCGATTTTCTTTAATACATCGTTGAGTAATAAATGCATTTATAACCTCTCTATCTCTTCAATTAATACATCTAATAATTCTTCTTCTTTAACTTTTCGTACAATTTCCCCTTTTTTAAATATTAAGCCTACTCCATTTCCTCCTGCTATACCAATATCAGCTTCTTTTGCTTCTCCTGGTCCATTTACAACGCAACCCATAATAGCAACTTTAATGTGTTTATCTATTTTATCCAATTTCTTTTCAGCTTCATTCACTAGACTTATCAAATCAATCTTGGTTCTAGCACATGTTGGACATGAAATTATTTCAATTCCTTCATTTAATAAACCTAAACTCATTAAAATTTGTCTTCCTACAATGATTTCTTCTTTAGGATCACCAGTTAAAGAAACTCTGATAGTATCTCCAATTCCTTTTGACAAAATACTTCCTATTCCTACACTAGATTTTATAATCCCTTTTGTAGAAGGACCTGCTTCTGTTATACCGACATGTAGAGGATAATTACATAACTCTGACATTTTTTCGTAAGCTTTTATTGACATATTAACATTAGAAGATTTTAACGATAATTTGATGTCATCGAATCCCATATCTTCGATCATTCTTATTTGATCAAGGCAGCTATAACATATTGAATCCACATTTACTCCGTGATATTTATCAATGAATTTTTGATTGACAGATCCACTGTTTACACCAATTCTCATGGAAATTTTATGATGTTTGCAACAATCTACAATTTCTTTGACTCTATCTATTCCACCAATATTGCCAGGATTAATTCTAATACAATCACACCCGTTTTCAATTGCAGCTATTGCTAATTTGTGATGAAATTGAATGTCAGCAATAAATGGTATATTCGTCATACTTTTTATAATTGGTATCGCCTTAGCATCTTCCAAATCATTAATTGCACTTCTAGAAATATCACATCCTACAGATTCAAATTCTTTAATTTGTTTTACAGTACTTTCTATATCTTTTGTATCAGTATTAGTCATAGATTGAACTGTAACTCTTGCTCCATTTCCTACAGCAACGTTTCTTACGTAAATTCTTTTTGTATCTTCTCTTTTCATTACTTCACCTTTCAAATTTAAAAAGGCCCGTAAAGGCCTAATCAAAACATTTAAAATAATTTAATAACATCTTTAATTGTAACTATGGCGATTAATGCTAAAAGCAAAATTAATCCTACCATGTGTATATAGCCTTCTTTTTCTTCAGATATTTTTTTACCAAATATCATCTCAATTAGTATGAATATCGCTCTTCCTCCATCTAAAGCTGGAATAGGCAATAAATTAAAGACACCTAAATTAATGTTAAAGTACGCTAATATAAAAATTAAATTAGAAACACCTGTTTTTGCAGCATTGCCAATCTCTTTGACCACGCCAACAGGTCCACTAACTCCCCCTAAACCTAATTGACCAGTTATAAGCATCCCTAGGAACTTATATAACATCCCTGTCAAATTAAGAAAAGTTATCAAGCCTTTTTTAAAGCCTTTTACTATACTAAAATTTTTAATATTATATTCTTCTTGAAAGTTTACTCCAATTTTTCTAATATTATTTTCTAATCTTGGAGTGACTTTTATATTCTTTGATTGAGAATCTCTTATTACTCCAATATTTAAATCACCTTTGGATTCTTTGATTCTTTTTAATAATTCTTCTCCATCACGTACATTCTCTCCATTTATAGATACAATTTGATCTCCTGTTTGTAAACCCGAAGAGTATGCAGGTGAATCTTTTATCACACCGGATATTTCTGTACTAACTCTACTTACAGACATTAATAAAATTAACAATATAAAAGCTAATATAAAATTCATAATAGCACCAGCTAAAATTACTTTAAGCCTTACAAGCGGAGATTGATTATTCAAAGAATTCGGGCTGTCGTTTTCTTCGTCTTCCCCTTCTAGCTGACAATAACCTCCCACAGGTATCACTCTCAAAGAATAAAGAGTTCCATTTGATTCTCTTTGGAAAAGTTTTGGTCCCATACCTATTGAAAATTCCAAAACAGATACTCCATTCCTTTTCGCTACGATAAAATGTCCAAATTCATGTATTAAAATTACAAGTAAAAATATTATTATTGATGAAATTATTGTAATCACATTTCCTCCTTATTAAAGCCCTAAACAATATAATATTAAAAGATAAGGCAAAACAAAAATAAAACTATCAAATCTATCCATTACTCCACCATGTCCAATAAAAATATTACCAAAATCCTTCACATTGGCTTTTCTTTTAATTTTAGAAGCGCTTATATCCCCAATTTGAGATATAATCGAACCGAATAAAGCTATGATAACTATCTTAACAACATTTAAATTACCGTAAAATATAGAAAAAATAGCTCCAATTATCATGCTTCCTATAATTCCACCAATAGCTCCTTCAATAGTTTTTTTAGGACTAATCTTAGTCAATTTGTGTTTTCCGAATAACATTCCTGTACAATATGCTGCTGTGTCTGTCCCCCATGAACATATATAGATAAGCCAAATAAATTCAGTTCCAGAAATAAAATACATTAACGAAAAAGTAATCGTAATATATATGTGTAAGAAATAGTTATTTAATACTTCTTTGATAGGTTTGTCAAAAATGGTATATAAAGTCAATTCTATCAAACTAAAACTACACAATAAAGCAATTGCAAATAATTCTTTTTTAAGATAAATACTTAAATTAAAACTAACATTAAACAATATATTAATAATCAAATTATTAATGTTAATGATATTCGAATAATCCTTGTTAATTACATTTTCTAGTTCGTAAATTGCAACAGTGCTTAGGAATAAATTCATTATTAAAAGATAAATTCCACCTTTAGAAACGCAAAAAATAGATAACAATAAAATTATTATTCCTGTTAATGTCCTTTTTAAAAATTTCATTTCAATCCACCAAATCTTCTATTTCTATTTTGATACCAATAAATTGCATCTATAAGTGATTCTAATTTGAAATCAGGCCAATATATATCCGAAAAATAAAGTTCTGCATAAGACATTTGATAAAGCAAGAAATTGCTTAGCCTTTTTTCTCCTCCTGGTCTAATCAGTAAATCAACGTCTGGTTGATTTCTCGTGTATAAAAGTTTTGAGAACTCGTCATCAGTCAGTATTCCTCCATCTACTATCGCAGTATTCACAGCTCTTAATATCTCTTGTCTTGAACCATAATTAATAGCTATATTTAGAATAAGTTTATCATTATCTTTTGTTGAATCCAATGCGTATTCAATCTTTTGAATTACTTTTTCGGGCAATACACTAATGTCTCCCAAAATATTAATCTTGACTCCTTGAGTTACTAGTTTATTTAATTGGTCATCTATATATTTTATGAGTATTTGCATCAAAAAATCTATTTCTTTTTGAGGTCTTTTCCAATTTTCTGTCGAAAAAGCATACAAGGATAAATATTTTATTCCAATATTTAAAGAGTTTTCAACAACATCAACAACTCTTTTCATCCCTTCATTATGTCCAAATACTCTGGGTTTATTTCTTTTTGTAGCCCATCTTCCATTTCCATCCATTATTATGGCAATATGTTTAGGCAGTCTATCTTGATCTAAATTTGATAAATCCATTTTCAATTCCTTTTAGTTTATTCTTAATTATTGTATCATATTTTGATTTTTTCTTACACAAAAAATAAGCCTTTATATTTGAATATCTCATGAAGAAATCTTCAAATTAGGCTTATTTTTATAATATATTATTTGCTTTTAATTTCTCTTGAACCAGGTTTTACCAATTCTATTCCTTTTTTACATAAAGGACATTCTTCCGGTTTGAAAATTTCAATATCAATTTTTGTTGCACTGTACAAAGGTAAATCAATATCCAGATTTACACTTCTATCTACTAAGCAACAAATTCCTACTACTTCTGCACCCAATTCTTCCAAAACTTTTTTAGTCTCATATGAAGATTTAGCAGTGGTTACAACATCTTCTGAAATAATAACTTTCTCGCCTTTTTTTACTTCAAAACCTCTTCTAAGACACATTTCACCATCTTTTCTTTCAGTAAATATAGCTGGTTTATGTAGTTGTCTTCCTAGTTCATAAGCTACTATTATTCCTCCCATTGCAGGTCCAACAACAGTATCAAATTCAACATCTTTAAGCTTTTCAGCAATAACTTTTATTACTTCTTCAGCTTTGTCTGGATATTGTAATAACTTTGCACATTGACAATACTTATCACTGTGATTTCCAGATGACAATAAGAAATGACCTTCTAACAATGCATTACTTTCTTTTAATAATTCAACAACTCTATCCATCTTTTTCCCCCTAAATAATATTCCTTATTTCGTCTATTGATTTAAAATTATTTTGTTTTAAATATTTTCCCATACCATTTGCTATTTCAACCATAACATTTGGATTAACAAAATTTGCCGTACCAACTTGAACCAACTGACAACCTACCATAATAAATTCTAATGCGTCTTTGTAATTCTGAATTCCACCCATACCACAAACAGGAATTTTAACATTTTTGCACACATCTCTACACATTCTTAAAGCTATCGGTTTTATACAAGGTCCTGAAAGACCAGCAGTTATATTGTCAAATACTGGTTTTCTCTTATTAATATCTATCGCTAACGCATTAAAAGTATTAACAAGACTAATCGCATCTGCTCCTGAATCTTCACACGTTTTAGCCATTTCAACTATATCATTAGCGTTTGGAGATAATTTTACCATTAAAATTTTATCGGTATGCTTTCTTACTTCCGATACAACTTTTTCTGCTATATCGCATTTTATTCCAAAAGCCATTCCCCCCTCTTTAACGTTGGGGCATGAAATATTTAACTCAATTATTTTTATGTCAGTGCTTGATATAAGTTCAACTGCTTCAATATAACTTTTTATATCGGAACCACCAATATTTGCAATAGTAACAGTATCCAAAGATAACATATAGTCCAGATCCCTATTAATGAACTCTTGAACAGATGGATTTTGTAACCCTATACTATTCATAATTCCAGAAGGTGTTTCATATATTCTCAAACCAGTATTTCCATTTTTAGGTTGAATAGTTAATCCTTTTGTAGAAATACCTCCTAACTTATTTAGATCTGTAAAATTTTCATATTCCCTTCCAAATCCAAAGGTGCCAGAAGCTCCGATAACAGGATTTTTGAATTCTACGCCGCAAAAATTTGTTTTAAGCATCAAATATCACCTCATTTTTTTCAAAAATAGGACCATCTTTGCAAACTCTTTTAAGTCCATTAGTTGTATGAACAGTACATCCTAAACACGCTCCTATTCCACAGGCCATGTGAGCTTCTAGTGAATAAAATTCTGTCGCATCCAGGTTTCTTTTCTTTAAGGAATTCATCATTGGATTTGGACCACAAGCATAAATATAGTCATAATCGTCTTTTACGTATTCCGTTATATATCCTTTAAATCCAATTGATCCATCTTCGGTAGAAATGATTGTTTTGTTTTTGTTTAAAATCTCATCTTCCATATATGTTGTGTTTCTGTATCCAACATACAAATCCACGTTTTTTAATTTTCTGGACAAATATTTCATTGGAGCAATCCCAATACCACCAGCAACTATAGCACATTTAGCTTCTGGATGTAATTCGAATCCGTTTCCTAAAGGCCCAAGAATTTTTATACTTTCTCCCACTCTCATCGACGAGATTATAGATGTTCCTTTGCCTACGACAGCATATAAAAATGTTATACTTTCCTCATCTAAATCACAAATACTTAGAGGCCTAGGAAGAAGTGGTGATTCATCCCAAGCTCTCAACATATAAAATTGTCCAGGATCACCTTGGAATTTTCCTTTTAAAACCAATTTAAAAATTCCATCACTAATTTCTTCATTAAGTATTATTTCAGAATCGATATATTTATTCACCGTAAATATCCTTTCTCATATCTTCTACAGCTTTTCTAGCATATTTACCGATATTTTCTTCTCCATCATCAAAATTTCTGTAATTTAATATTATGCCTCTTGATGAATTCACAATTCCTTTTTTAAAATTATCAAGGTAAACTCTGATATCTTCAGGTTTAGCTCCTTGTGCACCGTAACCTGGAATTAAAAACATTATATTTGGATATCTCTCTCTGATCTTGTTTGCATTTTCACTTTGAGTTCCACCTACTACAAATCCTAAAGAACTTAAAGTGCATTCTCCGAGATAATCCTTTGCGATGTTATTCAAATTATCACCTATTTCGTAATATAGTGGTTGACCTTTATAATCCTTATATTGGATATCTTTTGAACCTGGATTTGATGTTCTCATTAATACAAATATTCCTTTTTCTTCGGATTCAAGGTAAGGTAAGTAATGTTCTAAAGTATCATATCCCATAAATGGATTTACGGTTATAAAGTCAGCTTCAAAATCACCTTCAAAATGTGCTTTTGCATATTCTTTTGCTGTATTTGCGATGTCTCCTCTTTTTACATCGGCAATTGATATTAAATTATTATCTTTAAGATATTTGAGAGTGTTTTTGTAAGCTATTAATCCTTCTATACCATGTGCTTCGTAGTATGCAATTTGCACCTTAAAACATGCTACTAAATCTTTTGTATTATCTATGATTTCCTTATTAAAATCAAATAAATATTCGCTAACTTTCTTTCCTTTTTTCATATTTTCTGGTACATAATTTGTACTAGTATCTAGTCCTACACATACTATAGATCTTTCGTTTATTCTTTCAGAAAGCTTATCTATTATCATTTTTAGCCCCTTTCTCAAATTTAACTTTTCCATTTACGATTGTCATTTCAATACTACCCCTGAACTTTTCGCCAATAAACGGAGAATTATTTGATTTTGAATTAAATTTTTCTACTTTGATTTCTTTATCAATATCAATTATAACTAAATCAGCATCGTATGTTGGATTTATAACACCTTTGTTTTCTCCTAATATCTTAGCTGGATTGTAACTCATTAATTCAGATATTTTGTTTAATGATATATCATTTTCTTCATGCAACACTTTATATGCAATATTAAAGGCTGTCTCTAATCCAATCATTCCACATGCACCTTTATCTTTATCATCTTTAGTATGAGGTGCATGATCTGTTGCAATAGCATCTACTGTATTATTTTTTATCATTTTTATTATGCAATCTATATCGTTTTGAGTTCTTATTGAAGGATTTACTCTAAAATCACTATCTTTCATATATATGTGATGAGGAGTAACTTCGCAAGTAATTGGTGCGTTTTTTTCTTTGTAGAATTTTATCGCTTCCAATGAGTCGATAGTGCTAACGTGACAAAAATGAACTCTACATCCTGTTTTTAAGCTTAGGTAACAATCTCTAATTGTTTCTAAATCCTCTGCGTACCTTGTAGAAATCTTTGTTAGATTATGGTCTTCTGCATGTACCATAATACCCTTATCTATTTTTTCTATTTCTGTAAAGATATTAAAAGCTAGTAAAGAATCTGTTATACCTTTCCCGTCTTCACTAAAGAATTTGATATTATTATCTGCTTTTTCAAAATTAATCATTTCTATAGATTTTAAATCTTTTGTTGTGGCCATACATTGATATATATTTATTAGATCAATTTCTTTTGATTTGTCTATAATTTGATTGTAGATTTCATTATTATCCACAACTGGTTTAGTGTTTCCCATCAAATTACAACTTGTGTAGCCTCCAGCAAGAGCTGAAAGGCTACCAGTATATAAATCCTCTTTATTTTCTTGACCGGGATATCTGAAATGAGTGTGCAAATCTATGAATCCTGGCATTACAATTTTATTGTTTATATCAATGATTTCATCACATTTTTCTAATATTTCTCCTATTGCTTTTATTTTACCATTTTTTATTAAAATATCAGCAAATATATCTTTATCTCTATCTATGATATGACAATTTTTAAGCAGCAGTTTCATTATTCCTCCACGTTATATAAATGATCACAATAATCACATTTATAAGTTCTAGTATCCTTATCAACTAAACTAAATTTTTGTACAATACTTCGTTCAGACTGAGTAATACATCTAGGATTTTTGCATTTAATAAAGCCTTCGAAATGTTCTGGCAAATTCAAACTAATTTTTTCTTTTATTTTTTCATTTTCAATTATATTAACGGTCATATTATCATCGAATACTCCAAGTATATCAAAATCTATATCAATAACATTTTCGATTTTAATCATATCTTTTCTTCCCAATTTACCTGATTGTGCATTCATAATCAATGCAACTGTATAGTCAGCCTTGTCTAACTTTAAAAGTTGGAATATTTTATAACCCATTCCACATTTAATATGATCGATTACAATACCTTTTTCAATACTATTAATGTTTAACATTATCTCACCCCTAATAATTTCAATATTAACGCCATTCTAACAATTACACCGTATCTAACTTGCTTAAAATAAACTGCTCTTGGATCGCTATCAACTTCTGTAGCTATTTCATTTACTCTTGGCAATGGATGAAGTACAGCTAAATCATCTGAAGCTAATTTCATCTTATCATTATCTAATATATACGAATCTTTCAATCTAACATAATCTGCTTCATTGAAGAATCTTTCACGTTGGACTCTAGTCATGTATAAAATATCAAGTTCACCAATTACATCTTCCATTTTTTCAACTTCTTTAAATTCTATATTTTTTGATTTTAAAAATATCTTAATATAATCAGGTACTTGAAGTTCTTCTGGAGATATTAAGACGAATTTGTTGTTTTCATATCTTGACATTGCTTTTATCAAAGAATGTACTGTTCTACCAAATTTTAAATCCCCACACAATCCTATTGTCATGTTGTTTAATCTTTTTTTAGTCATCCAAATTGTCAACAAGTCTGTCAAGGTTTGAGTTGGGTGTTGATGACCCCCATCACCTGCATTTATCAATGGAACTTCTGCATAAGAACTAGCTAAAACCGCTGAACCTTCTTTAGGGTTTCTCATTGCAATTATATCTGTATAATTCGATACTGTTCTTATTGTATCAGCTAAAGATTCACCTTTTGATGTTGATGAGCTTGCACTTTCTGAAAAACCGATGCAATCTCCACCTAATCTATGTATCGCTGATTCAAAACTTAATCTTGTTCTTGTTGAAGGCTCAAAAAAAAGAGTCCCTAAGATTTTTCCATTACACAAATTAGAAAAATCAGAAGGACTCTTTATAATTTCTTCTGCTAAATTTAATATTTCATTTATCTCTTCTACATTAAAATCATCTGCGTTAATTAAACTTCTATTTTTTAACATAACTATCTCCTTTGATTTATTTTCATTATAATAACATCAAAAAAGATATCTGTCAATAGTTTTTTTAATTAAGAATTGTAAAATTTACATCTGTCGTTCAATATACATTCTTCACATTTTGGATTTCTAGCCTTACATAAATTTCTTCCGTGCCAAATAAATAAGTGATGACTTTTTGACCATCTATCTTTTGGTATTACTTTCATCAAAGCTATCTCAGTACTTAATACATCTTTTTCATTTACAATTCCAATTCTGTTAGTTACTCTAAAAACATGAGTATCCACAGCTATAGCTGGTGTACCAAATGCATTGCTCACAACTACATTTGCAGTTTTTCTTCCAACTCCTGGTAATTTCATTAATTCCTCTATAGTATCAGGAACTTTTGAATCATAATCATGATATAAAACATTACATGTATTAATAATATTTTTTGATTTTGTTTTGTACAATCCACAACTTTTGATGTATTTTGTTAATCCATCTACACCTAAGCCTAATATAGCTTTAGGGGTATTGTGTTCTTTAAATAAAACAGCTGTAACTTTATTAACTCTAACATCTGTACATTGTGCCGATAAGATAGTGGCAATTAATAATTCGAATGGAGTAGTAAAATCCAAACCAGCTTTTGCATTAGGATATAAGCTATCTAAATCATCCAAAATTTTATTAATTTTCTCGTAACTCATAAAACTTTCTCCTTATTTTTTCAATTTCAATTTTATATCCATCTAAGTTGTTAGGCGTTTCCAGTATTATTGGTCTGCCTTCTAACCTTTCATTAAAGATTACATTAAAAAGGTCTGATTCTCCAATCAATCCCTTACCAAACTTTTCATGTCTATCTTTATTTGCTCCAAATGGCATCATAGAATCATTGCAATGAATTACTTTTATTTTCTCAATACCAATTAACTTGTCAAATTCATCAAGATAATCATCAAAATTAACCAGTTTAATTCCTGAGCTAAACAAATGACAAGTATCGATACAAACATACAATGGAATACTAGCATTACTAATAATATAAGCAATTTGATTTAAATCAAATCCAACTTCACTACCTTTTCCGCTCATAGTTTCAATACATATCTTCTGACCATTTGAAACATCTATTTGATTCAAGCCTTCTACAATTAAATCAAGTCCTTTCTCAATGCCTTGATTTTTATGACTTCCTGGATGAAGAACGTATTTATCAATTTTCAGATTTTGAATTTTTTTCATATCTTCATTAATAAGCTGAATTGCCAATTCTCTTAAATCTTCTCTATCACTACATAAATTCATGGTATATGCTCCATGACATACTATTTCGTTTATATCATGAGTATCTCTAAGCTTCAAAAATTTTTCTATTTCTCTATCAGGAATTAATCTAGACTTAGATCCTCTTGGATTTCGTGGAAAGAATTGAAAAGTGTCAGCATTTATTTCTAAGCATTGTTCTATAGTTTTGTGAAGTCCTTTTGATGTAGATAAATGACATCCTATTCTGTTCATAAAACCTCCTAATCACCTCTAAATCATTATTATATCACACCTTAATATTTTAATATGTTATAATACTAGTTGAGGAAGTGAGACATGTTTAATATTAGCAAAAAAAATATATCAAAAATAGATAAAACTCTAATTATAAGCGTTTTAATACTTGTTATTTACGGTCTTGTAGTATTATATAGTGCTGGATCAAGTCTTTCAAACCATTATTTCAGAAAACAATTAATAGCTACAATTATAGGAATAATTGTTGTTTTTTTTATAATTTCACTAGACAACCACATAATAAAAAAACTTAACATTCCAATGTACATAATTTGCAATGTTTTACTGGTTCTAGTTTTATTTTTTGGTGTTGGTGATGAATGGGGTGCAAGAAGTTGGTTTAAGTTTGGACCAATTAATTTTCAACCTTCTGAAATAATGAAGATAGTTCTTATTATTTCGCTAGCAAATATTATAGAATCTAACAAGAACAGCCTTAATAATCCTAAAATTTTAATAAAAATACTAATTTTTGCCTTCATTCCTGTCGCTCTAATTTTAAAACAACCAGACGCAGGAACAGCTATGGTGTATACATTCATAATAATAGTAATGTTGTTTACAGCTGGAATTGATTGGAAATATTTAATAGGAGCAACTATTTTAGGTATAATCAGTTTACCTTTTCTATACTTGAGGCTTGATCAATTTCAAAGAGATAGAATATTAAATTTTGTTCATCCTGAAAGAGATTTATCGAATACTGGATGGCAAGCTCTCCAAGGTAAAATAGCAATAGGATCAGGAAAATTAACTGGTGAAGGTTTCTTAAACGGAGTTCAAAGTCAATATAATTTTATTCCTGAAAAACAAACAGATTTTATTTTTGCAGTATTAGTTGAAGAATTTGGATTTATAGGTGGATTTATATTGATTTTATTATATGCCCTTATGCTTTATAGATGTGTGGTTATTGCTCAAAACTCAGATAATTTATACTCAAAATTATTGACTATTGGATTTGCAGCAATGTTTTTATTCCACATATTCGAAAATATTGGAATGACTATTGGGGTAATGCCAATAACTGGTATCCCTTTACCATTTTTTAGTTATGGTGGAACATTTCAAATTATCAACTTAATTTCAATTGGATTGATAATATCTTCATCAATTCAAAAAGACCCATTGAACTTTATTTAGGAGGAAATATGAATAAAATAGAAAGTTTTAAAATTAATCACTTAAAATTATTACCAGGAATTTATGTATCAAGAAAAGATTACTTAAATAATGAAGTATTAACTACTTTTGATTTAAGAATAACTGCGCCTAACAGAGAACCTGTTATGAACACAGCAGAAGTTCACGCAATAGAACATTTAGCCGCTACATTTTTAAGAAATAAACTTGAAAATGAAGTTATTTATTTTGGTCCTATGGGTTGTAGAACAGGATTTTATCTAATCTTGGTCGGAGATAAAAAATCTGAAGATATCGTAGATTTAGTTAAAGAACTCTTTGAATTCATATCTAATTACGAAGGCGATATACCTGGTCAATCAGCAAAGGACTGTGGCAACTATTCAGATATGAATTTAAATATGGCAAAATTCTATTCTGATAAGTACTTGAAGGTTTTAAATTCTATTAAAACAGAAAATTTAATCTACCCAGAATAGAAAAAACACAATTTAGTTATACTAAATTGTGTTTTTATTTTTTTAATCTTTATCTAAATATGTTGTTTGTAGTTCTGTTAGCTTCTTTTCATTCATTTTTTCAATATAGTGTTTTCTACATAATGGCATATATGCCTCACTAGCACCCAACTGTATTCTGTTTTTATCGTCTGATATACGATAACTTACCCATGCATCATTTCCACACACAGCACACACAGCGTGGTGTTTTTCGACGTAATCACATATAGGCAATAATTCCTTAACAAGTTGAAATGGCTTGGCTTTATAGTCCATGTCAAGTCCAGCAGCAATAATTGTGAATCCTTTTTCCAAAAGATAGTTAATTTGTTTTACAAAATGATCTGCTTTTGAATTAATAAATTGTACTTCATCTATAGCAATGACATTTACATCATGAGTTTTTGTATATTCAACTATATCGTCAATATTATCGACATTTATTGCTTCAATTTCGTTTTTATCATGTGTTACTACTTTTTCCTTAGAATATCTAGAATCCATCTTCGGCTTAAACACAACTACATTATATTTAGCTATTTTAAACCTATTCACTTCTTTCCATAAACTAGATGTTTTTCCAGAAAACATAGATCCAGTATGCACTATTAATTTGCCTCTATATTGATGCATATTAATTCCTTGAAATCTCTATTGATTGAATAATAATATCATCCAACGGTTTATCTGAAAAGTCAGTATTTGCGTTAGCAATTTTGTCTACAATATCCATTCCACTATAAACTTGACCAAATACAGAATGTTTTCCATCTAACCAAAAACATCCCCCATTATTTTTATAGTATTCTTTTTGTTCTTCATCCAAATCACATTCGTCAAGATATTTAATATAATCTTTTCTAATTGAAGTATTTTGAACTATAAAAAATTGAGATCCATTAGTGTTCGGTCCAGAATTAGCCATTGATAAAGCTCCTCTTATATTTTTCAAATTATCAGAAAATTCATCTTCAAAAGGCTTTTCCCAAATACTTTCACCACCATAGCCTGTGCCTTGTGGATCTCCTCCTTGAATCATAAAATCTTTAATAACTCTATGAAAAATAGTTCCATCATAATATCCTTCTTTTGCATGAGTTACAAAATTTTCTACACAATTTGGAGCATCATTTTCAAACAAACAAATTTTTATTTCTCCCATGTTTGTAATTATATTTGCAATTAATTGATCTTTTTTAGGTATATCAGTTTGATACATATTCCCTCCATAAATAATTAAACTGCTTTTTAAAAAGCAGTTTAAACTTTTGTATTTGATGAGAAGTAATATCCTTCTCCCCATTTTGTTCTAATTATTAATGATTCGTTATCTTTGATTTTTTCTCTCAATCTTTTAATGTGAACATCAACAGTCCTGATATGAGACTGTGCATCTTCCCATAATTTCGCAGCCAATTCCTTCCTTGAAAGAACCTTATCTTTATTAGAAACAAGTGCATATAGCAATTCAAATTCTCTTCCTGTTAATTCTATATATTGACCATATCTTTTTACAGTTCTTGATATTAAATTAAATTCAAATTCACCGATTTGTATTATGCTTGTTTTATTATTGTCATTTACTAAATCTGATTTCGTTCTTCTAAGAACTGCTCTAATTCTTGCTTTTAACTCAAGCATATTAAATGGATAAACTACATAATCATCTGCGCCATATTCTAACGCTAGGATTTTTTTCATATCATCTGATTCGTCACTAACAAAAATTGTCGGAATGGAATATAATTTGCTAATTTCTTTTTTGAAGTCTAAGCCTGTACCATCCGAAAAATTCATATCACTAAGCAAAAAATCATAGTAACCTTTTTTTAGTTTTTCAAGTGCATCTTCAATTGTAGAACATTCTGAAACTTCATAATTTTCATCATTAGAGAAATTCAAAATGATCTCATCTTTATACACATTAGATGGAAAAACTAACAGAATTCTAAGTTTCATAAGTTTAATTAGATTACTTCAATAAAGTGATCTGTTTTTTCCTTTACTCTTCCTATTATACTTCCAACTTGGCCTGATTCATGTAATTTTTCTACAAGTTTATCAGCATCTTCCTTAGATAATGCAATTAATAATCCGCCTGATGTTTGGGGATCAAAGACCAAATCATCTACAAAGCTACTAACATTTTTGCTGATTTTTACATCATTTCTGATAAAGTTTCTGTTGTCATAAGCTCCTTTTGGAACTAATCCTAAGTTAACAAACTCTTCTACTCCTTCAAAAATAGGTAAGTTTTGTGAGTCAATTTCTATTGTTAAATCAGATCCCTTAGCCATTTCAAGTGCATGGCCGCACAAACCAAATCCTGTTACATCAGTAGCAGCATGAACTTCTAGTCCATCGCAGGCTTCCTTAGCGTATTTATTCAAAGTAGACATAGATTTGATAACTTCATCAAATAATTTTTGATTATCCATTCCACCTTTTATAGCAGTATTTACAATTCCTACACCTAATTTTTTAGTTAATACAACCACGTCTCCAACTTTAGCTGTAGAGTTGGCCCAAACTTTATCAGGATGGTTTATCCCTGTCACAGACAATCCATATTTAGGTTCATCATCTTGAATTGTGTGACCACCAACTAACAGACATCCCGCTTCTTTAGCCTTATCAGCACCGCCTTTTAAGATTTCAACCAAAATATCTTGATTCATGCAATCTGAAAAACAAACAATATTTAAAGCTAACAATGGATCTGAACCCATAGCATATAAATCACTTAAAGAGTTTGCCGCAGCTACTTGACCAAATGTATATGGGTCATTAACAACCGGCGTAAAGAAGTCTAGAGATTGAATTAAACATAAATCATCTCTTACTTTGTATACAGCACAATCATCGCTTGTATCTAATCCTACTACTAAATTATCGTCATTTACTTTTTCAAGATGACTTAATACCTCAGCTAATTTACCAGGTCCTATCTTTGCTGCACATCCAGCTGTTTGAGTAAACTCAGTTAATTTGACATCTTCTGGTTTAATTGTTTTGTACTTTTTGTCTAACATTTTTATCTCCTTTAATCTATAGTTATTAAACTTTTCAATGATTCAAAAGTTTTATCGCCTATTCCATCTACATTTTTTATTTCTTCAATTTTTTTAAATTGATTTTTCTCTCTAAATTCTATTATTTTTTTAGCTTTGGAAGGTCCAATACCTGGTAATGTTTGCAATTTATTACTATCAGCGGTGTTAATATTTACAAGATTACTTGAGTTATTATCTCTTATTGTAACTAAATCAGAGCTTTGTGTATCATTGTTTTGTTCTTTTGAAGTTTCTGATTTAGAAGGAATATAGATCTTCATTTCATCTTTTAGCTTCATCGCCAAATTTACACTTTTCGTATCAGCATCTTGTTTAAATCCACCTGCTAGTTCAACGATATCTTTAATTCTATCATCTTTTTTAAAATGATAGACACCAGGTTTGTTTACACAACCATCTATTTGACACATCTTAGTAGAATTATCTTCGCTGTTATGTGCACTATTTTCAGACTGCTTATTTACACTTTCTGTTGATTTTGTATCAACTAAAGCTTGAATTTGATTGTGATTCAAATTATCTGAATTAGATTTATAGTAACCAAAACCAGCTAAAACAATTATTGCTATACCAATTAAAATTTTATCTTTAGAAAAATTGAAATTCATAGTGCGCCTCTTATATCTATATACTCTATAATATCATATGCTCAAGCAATTCGTCCAATAAAAAAAGCTACTAGCATTAAATGCCAATAGCTTATGATTTTAGTTTAAGATTCTTCTTGCTGTTACAAATGTATTTGAGTAATAGTTTGAGTCAATGTCTGAAATAATTACACCAGTTGAAGGTGTTGATGCATGAATCATTTTTCCATTACCAACATAAATCCCTACGTGAGAAATACTACCTGATCCATTTGTACTAAAGAATAACAAATCTCCTTGTTTTAAATTGCTTTTACTTACAGGATATCCATTATTTGATTGTGCAGCTGAATTTCTATAAAGAGAAATACCGCAAACTTTATTATATAAATAACTAGTTAATCCAGAGCAATCAAATCCTACTCCTGGTTGTGCAGAACCCCAAACATATCTTTCTCCCAAATAATTATAAGCTGCTTGAGCTACAGCACTGCCAGAACCACCTTCATTAGATCTTACAATCTTAGAATTAGAATCTTTTTTGTAAGAATCTTTAACTTCTGTGTTTTTTGTTTGGTTTGATTCAACTTTATTGTCTTGAATATAATTTACAGAAATATATTTTCCTTCAGAAAGTTTTAACCAATATTTTCCTTTGATACCACTAACTTTAGTACCTTTTTCTAATACAGAAACTACGTTAGAATCCATGCTGTCTTTATCTCTAACATTTACAGCTTCCTTTACATATCCAGTATAGTTAGCTCCTTCAAATTTTGTAGAATTTGATTTCTTTACTTGTTCTTTGTTTTTAACTTCTGAAACTTGAAGTTCATCATTTTTCTTTTCTTCAATTTTAGTGTTTTGCAAGTATTTTATACTAATAAAACCATTATTTCCATTTACAGAAGTTTTGAACCATCCATCTTCAACTACACCTTGTACTTTAGTGTTTTTCTCTAATACACCTAGTTTATTAGAGCTGATTGATTTTTCACTTCTTAGATAAACTGGAGATTTTACCCACATATCTACTGACTTTTCAGTAGATTTAGATTTTACTTCAGATTTTACTTTCTTAACTTCAGGATTATTTTTTGAAACTTGTTTTTTAGCTTCAGAAACTACTTTTTTATTTGATTTTTCATTGGTCAAGAAGTCTTTACTTACGTATGCTTCTTTGTTTTTATAGCTTATTTTTGCCCATGATTTATTGCCATCATCTTTAACAACAACTTTTGTATCTTTTGGTAAAACACCTATTGCTTCAGATTCTTTATCCGCCTTTTCTCTTACAAATAAATCACCTGTCGTAGATTTTGTTATATTTGAATAAATCTTTTCTTCTTCATTTTCAGAATTTCTTGAAAGAGTTAATGAAGCAACTTCAGATTTTTCTTTCTTTAGGCTTGATTTTGAATTCTCATTACCTTCTGAAATTTTCCCAACATTTGCAGTAGATAATTTCACTTTTTTAGATTCATCTTTTTTTGTATCTACTTTTTCACTATTTTTTTTGTATGTAGAAACGTTATTGTCGGCAGAAGTCTTTAATTCTTGTTTATTATTTCTAACTTGTTTTACATCCGAATTAATTTCTTCTTTAACTTTCTCAGCTTGTTTATTAGATATAGTTTTTGTGGAATCATTTAATACGTTTCTTACTTGTGAATTTCTTATTTCTTTAAGAGCTTTCTCTTTTTCTTCTTTTTCAGCATTTGGAGTCAATACATCATTGCTTTTTATTGCAACTGAATATTTAGAATCATTTAATTTATTAGATTCAACATTATTGTCTCCTATTAAAGTTGTGGAACTTAAATAAGGCGATACAAAAGTTCCTACAGCTATGACTGAAGCTAATCCGATAGATAAGCCAAGTCCTTTTTTGTTCATATTAACTTCCTCCTAATACATCCTAAGATAATATTAAAAGAATTAAAAAAATATGTCAAGTAAATTCAACAAAAAAGTTACAAATAAGTTTCAAAAAAGTAATAATTGTAACATTTTTGTCATAATTACTGATTTCTCCACTTTTATATAAGTTAATTCAGGATAAAGATTTAATTAAATAAAAAATCTATTCATAACATGATGAATAGATTTTTTATTTAATATTAACTTTTTAGATTTCCATTAGTTCAGTTTCTTTATCAGAAACAATATTGTCAATTTCTTTTGTTAACTTATCTGTTAATGATTGAATATCATCTAATAATACGTGTAATTCATCTTCAGATATTTCAGCATTTTTTTCCATTTTTTTTGCATCGTCTACAAAATCTCTTCTTATAGATCTTATAGTTACTTTAGATTTTTCGCCGTATTCTTTAACGACTTTTGTCAATTCTTTTCTTCTGTCTTCAGTTAATTGTGGAAATGGTAATCTTATAATACTTCCATCATTTGAAGGAGTGATTCCCAAATTAGATGCTTGAATTTGCTTTTCAATTTCTTTCATTATTGATTTATCCCATGGCTGAATTGTAAGTAATCTAGCTTCTGGAGCAGAAATCGTAGCAACTTGTTTTAAAGGTGTTGATGTCCCATAATAATCTACCATAATATTATCTAATACGCTAGGATTCGCACGACCAGCTCTTACTGTTTTTAGTTCTTCCCTTAAAGCATGCAATGTTTTCTCAGCTTTTGTTTCCATATCTTTTAAAATTTGTTTACTCATTTTTATCCCCCTCAACAATTGTTCCAATATTTTCTCCATGAGAAACTCTAATTATATTTTTAGGATCATCTATACCAAAAACTACTAATCCCATATTATTTTCCATGCAAAGTGATGTAGCTGTTGCATCCATTATTCCTAAGCCTTTGTTTAAAATATCAATATAAGTAAGTTTATCGTATTTGATTGCATTTTTATTTTTATTAGGATCAGAATCGTATATACCATCTGTTCCTCTTTTACCTGCTAAAATAACATCAGCGTTAATTTCTACTGCTCTTAACGCAGCTGTTGTATCAGTAGAAAAATATGGTAATCCTGTTCCTGCAGCAAAAATTACAATTCTACCCTTTTCAATATGTCTTATCGCTCTCCTTCTAATATAAGGTTCTGCAACTTGTTTCATATCTATTGCTGTTTGTACTCTTGTTTGAATACCTTTTGCTTCCAAAGATGCTTGCAATCTCAAAGCATTTATTGTTGTTCCTAACATTCCCATTGAGTCCGATGTAGCTCTGTCAATTTTAGATGATCTTCCTCTCCAGAAATTTCCACCACCAACAACAATAGCAATTTCTAATCCTTCTTCGTGGACAGCTTTTATAGAATCGCAAATATTTTCTATAATATCATCATCTAATCCGTGTCCTTGGTCTCCACTTAAAGCTTCACCGCTTAATTTTAGTAGAACTCTTTTATATTTTAAACTCAAAATTTCCTCCTAATTAATAATAAGGTTTTCTTTAATTAATCATACCAAATTAACATTTTAAAATCAATATGATACTATGTAAAATAAAAAAAGCTGCAATATAGAAATTGCAGCAATAATTTTTATTGACCCATTTGTTTTTTTACTTCTTCAGCAAAATCTTCGTTTTTCTTTTCTAAACCTTCGCCAACTTCAAATCTAGCAAATCTACGAATTTTAATGTTTTCACCTATTTTTGCAATTAAATCTGTTAATAATTCTTCTACAGATTTATTAGGATCTTTAATGAATGGTTGTTCTAATAGACAAATTTGTGAGTAGAATTTGTTTATTCTTCCTTCAACTTTCTTTTCAGCAATCATTTTTGCTTTATCTTCAGGAATATTTTTTCCGTCGTTTTCGTTCATAGCTTGATGAACTAATACTTCTTTTTCTTTTTCTACTTCTTCAGATGGTACTTCATCACGACTTACGTATTTTGGATTTGATGCTACAACTTGCATTGCTATATCTTTTGCGAAATCCTTAAATTCTTCATTTTTTGCAACGAAATCAGTTTCGCTATTGATTTCAACAATAGCAGCAATTTTTCCACCGTGAATATAAGTTTCAACAATACCTTCAGATGCTAATCTTCCAGCTTTTTTTTCTGCTCCAGCAAGTCCTTTTTCTCTCAAAAGGTCAATTGCTTTTTCAATATTTCCATCTGCTTCAGTTAGGACTTTCTTACAGTCCATCATTCCTGCGCCAGTTTTTTCTCTTAATTCTTTTACCATACTAGCAGTAATTTGTGCCATTTTATTACCTCCAATTGAATTAAAAAGCGACTGTCAAACAATTATTTAATTTTAAGTTTAACCGTCGCTTATTTTTTATTATTCTTCGTCTGATTGTTCTTCAGAATTTTCAACAAATTCTTTTAAATCTTCTTCTGATACTGATTCTTCGTTTTCAGATTCTTCTGTATCATTTTCAGTTTCAGAATAAACTTCTTCTGAATCTTCACGACCTTGATTTGCTTCAATAACAGCATCAGCAATTGTAGAAGTTAAAAGCTTAACCGCTCTAATTGCATCATCGTTACCAGGAATAGCAATATCCAATTCGTCTGGATCACAGTTAGTATCTACGATACCTACAACTGGTATTCCTAATATTTTTGCTTCGTGAACAGCAATGTATTCTTTTTTAGGATCAACTACAAAAAGTACACTTGGCATTTTTGTCATTTTTCTAATACCACCAAGGTTTTTTTCTAGTTTTTCTCTTTCTCTTTCTAATTGGCTAACTTCTTTTTTAGGTAAAAGATCGAAAGTTCCATCTTCTTCCATTTCATATAATTGGTGAAGTCTATTAATTCTTGTTTTGATAGTTTTGTAGTTTGTTAACATACCACCTAACCATCTTTGGCTTACATAATGTTGTCCACATCTTTTAGCTTCTGTTTCGATTGCTTCTTGAGCTTGTTTTTTTGTTCCTACGAAAAGAACTTCTCCACCATCTGCGACGATGTCTCTTACATAATTGTAAGCATCATCAATTTGTTTTACAGTTTTTTGAAGATCTATAATATAGATTCCATTTCTTTCTGTAAATATAAATTTTGACATTTTTGGGTTCCATCTTCTTGTTTGATGTCCAAAGTGAACCCCAGCTTCTAACAATGATTTCATTGATACTACTGACATTTTTTCTACCTCCGTTTTTTTCCTCCAGACGACTCATCTACAAATGCGACAATTAAGCAACTGCATCAGTATCATCGGCTGTGTGTTTTACTTTCAAAGTATATCATATATGCTTTTATTTTTCAAGCTTTTTATAATCACATTTTTCATTAGAACAAAGAATGGATTCTCCATGCCTATTTTTTCTATGAACTAGTAAACTACCACATTCAGGACATTTCTCACCTGTAGGCTTATCCCATAAAGCGAAGTCGCAATTTGGATAATTTTCACATCCATAAAAAACTTTACCTCTTTTAGAAACTTTTTCTATTATTCTGTGACCACATTTTGGGCATTTTACTTTAGTATCTTTTACAATAGTTTCAGTATATTTGCAATCAGGAAAAGCACTGCAACCAATAAACTTTCCATTTCTCCCATGTTTTATTACCAAATCACTGCCACATTCAGGGCATTTGCGTCCAATTGGTTCGTCTTTAACTTTAAATTTATCTTGTGCATTTTTTGCATTGATTAAATCTTCATTAAATCCATCATAAAAATCTCTAATTACTTTTTTCCATTCAACGTCGTTTTCAGCAATATTATCTAATTCATTCTCCATTTCAGCAGTGAATTTTTCATTAATAATTGAATCAAAATATTTAACTACAAATTCACAAACTTTTTCTCCGATTTCTGTTGTATAAAATTTTTTCTCTTTTAATTCAACATAATTTCTAGACAAAATACTGCTTATAATCGATGCATAAGTACTTGGCCTACCAATGCCATCTTCTTCAAGTGTTTTTACAAGGCTTGCTTCTGTGTATCTAGGTTTTGGTTTAGTAAAATGTTGTTTAGATCCTATTTCTTTTGAAATTATAGAATCTTTTTCCTTTAATTCAGGCAATTCGCTATCTTTGGTATTCAAAGAATATACTCTTGTAAAACCGTCAAAAATCACCACGTTACCATTAGATCTAAAAGTATAACCATTGTTATCAAAATCTATCGATGTAGATAAATATCTTGCATCTTTCATCTGACTAGCAACAGTTCTTTCCCAAATCAATTTATATAATTTGTATTGATCATCTGTCAAATATTTTTTAATTTCATTCGGTCTTCTTTTTACTGACGAAGGCCTAATACCTTCATGAGCATCTTGTGATCCTTTTTTCTTTTTAGAATAATCGTATCCTTTTGTGGCATATTGTTTTCCGTAGAGATTATTAATAATATCTAGGCAATCACTCACGCAAACATGAGAAATTCTTGTTGAGTCCGTTCTCATATAAGTAATCAAACCTACTGAACCTTCGCTACCCAAACTAATTCCTTCATACAACTGTTGAGCTATTCTCATAGTTTTAGAAGTTTGAAAATACAACTTTTTATAGGATTCTTGTTGAAGTGTAGAAGTAGTAAAAGGAGCGTAAGGTTTCCTAGATTTTTTTTGTTGTTTTATAGAATCTACAACAAAATTATCTGACAAATCATTTAAAATTTTATCCGCTTCATCCTTGTTTTTTATATTGATTTTATTAGATTTATCGTTTTTTGAATAATATAGCTCAGAATCAAATTCGAATTTTCCCTTGGATAAATTTGCATGAATAGACCAGTATTCTTCTGGTTCAAACTCTCTGATCTCTTTTTCTCTTTCACAAATTAATCTTAAGGCTACAGACTGTACTCTACCGGCGCTTAGTCCAGATTTAACTTTCTTCCATAATAATGGAGAAATGCTATAACCTACTATACGATCTAAAACCCTTCTTGCTTGTTGAGCATCTACCAATTTTAAATCGATAGCTTCAGGTTTTTTTATTGCTTCTTTTACAGAGTCTTTAGTTATCTCTTGAAATTTTACTCTATTTTCTTCCTCTGGATTTATATCTAATAAATAGCACAAATGCCAAGAAATAGCTTCTCCTTCCCTATCAGGGTCGGTTGCCAAGAAGATTTTTTGAGAATTTTTGTAATCTTTTTTTAAAGAATTGATTACACTGGCCTTACCACGCACATTAATATATTGTGGTTCGAAATCATTCTCTATATCTATGCCTAGTTTACTTTTTGGTAAATCTCTTAAATGACCAATTGTAGCTACAACTTTATATCCTGACCCTAACATTTTTTGAATTGTCTTTGCTTTAGTCGGAGATTCTACTACCACTAGCTTTTTGTTTGCCATTAAAAGTCTATCCTTTCTGTTAACTTTCTTGTAATTTCGATCTTAGTTCACTTATAGATTCAGTTGAAATTTGATCTTTATTTATTCCTAATTTATTTATTATCTCATTTAAATGTTCTTCATTTTTTACTTCAATTTCTAAATATGGATACGGATAAAAATCTTTATCCCAGCAATCAAAATCCAGTCTTGCATCCATAAACTCAAAAGATTTTCTTTCTTTCTTAGATGAAGATTGCTTATCCAATTTAACAAATTTTAATATTTGTTTCAAGTTTTCTTCGCTATCAAACTCTATAGTATATTCATCATAATGTCTAACGTTTGTATCATTAACTCTCTTCTTGTAAGTAAGAAATTTCTTGTTTTCATTATTAAAAATATCTTTTGAAATTCTAATTCTAAGATAATCACTACTATCAATTAAATCAAAATTATTAGATTCAATTAAAATATTTTCTTGAATTTCATGAGCAATCATTTTAGCTCCCATTTCAATAGCTTTATCCATCAAACCATTAAAATCATCAGTAAATACCTTGCATTCTAATTCTTTTTCCATTTTATTCCCTAATTTTCTTAACTTTAAAATCAATATAATCCGAGGACACACAATGTACATGTATTCCGTCTATTGTTCCTTCGACGACATTTTGATGTCCATATCCGTGCAAATGTCCATATATTAAATCTGTAACATTATAATTTTTCAAACAATTAAACAACGCATTAGGTTGTTTATTGATATCAAAAGGAGGATAATGAAGCATAATAATAATATCGTTGTTATTTCGGACACTTTCTAAACTCATATTCACTCTCAAAATTTCTCTTTGAAAAATCTTTTCATCTTTTTCTGTAGCTTCTTTGCTAGTTGGATCAAGCCATCCTCGTGATCCACATATATTGATATTTCCTAAGTCCAATGAATCATTTTGAATAAAATTAATAGATTCTAAATCTAATTTTCTTAATTTGCTTATACCAGACCACCAATAATCATGGTTACCTCTAGTTAAAATCTTTCTGCCTGGACTCTTATCGATTCTTTTCAAATCCACAAAAGCATCATCTAGTTGCATTGCCCAGGAAATATCTCCTGGAATAAGTATAATGTCTTCTTCATTTAATTTTTCTAGATTACGAAATATTTTTTCTTCATAATTATCCCAATTATCACCGAATACATCCATTGATTTTTCTTTTGTATAATCCAGATGTAAATCACCCATTGCATATATCATAATTACTTTAACTCAATTTTCTTATATATTATGTCTAGTTCATTTAACAATTGCTCATCTCTGTTTTGGCAAGAAAAAAGTATTATTTGATTATTATTTGAAATTTTAAATAACAAATCCAGACATTTCTTATATCTTACATCATCTAATTGAACAAAACAATCATCTAGTATCATCAAATAATCAAGACCCATTAATTCTTCAAGCACACTTATTCTAATAAAAACAGAAAGCAAGTCAAATGTTCCAGAACTTAAATGTTTTTGTTCATAAAATTTTACTCCATCATAAATACTGACATCTAAATTTTCATCAACCCTAAATTTGTCCTTATATTTAGTTGAATAAGCCATCATTTCTGAAACTTTCTTGTTAATTCTAGGTATAAAATTTTTGTGTAGTTTATTTATACTTTTATTGATCAAATCCATAGCCAATTCTATAGATGTAATTTCACTTTCGTATTTTTGAATATTCTCATTGATATCTGCTAATCTTTCTTCTTTTTCCAATAGAAGATTTACAGATTTTTCAAGTATTTTAGTCCTTTCAAATAATTTCGCATTTTCTTCAATAGATTCGTCAATTTCTTTATTAAGTAAGTTGATGTCTTTTATATCATTATCCTCAAGTTTTATTGAATCTGAATTAACATCTTCTAATAAGATACTAAAATCATATTCAGATGATATCTTTTGAAGTTGAGCATCTTTATCAGAAATTCTATCCATCAATTGGTTATACTCTATTTTTTTTCTTCTATAATCTTCAACATCTATGTTCTTCAAATTTCTTGATGAAGATAAAATATTGTTGATTTTAGACTTGGAACTTTCATCTTCATTTATAATTGAATCCAATTTTGAATCAATATCTTGAAGCTGTACCTCAAGTTTGCTCAAATAATCAATGCTTTTATCCATGTTTGAGTCATATCTAAAGTCATTAATTACTTCATTGTAATTTTTATAACTCATATTAGTAATTTGATTAACCTTTTGCACAATCTTATTTAATTGACGATTGTACGATAATTTCTTAAACTTATTGGATATACTAACCAAAATATAATAAAGAACAAATAATACAGGAGCAATAACTATTTCTTTTGTATAACCCGTCATATAAATCATTCCGGCAATAATTAATGTAACTATAACTCCAATAATGAGTAATTTAATCTTTAATTTAGAAATTCCATTTAATTTTTTAATTAAATTATTCACTTCATCAATATAATCTCTTATAGTTTCATAATTACTAAGTTTTGCTTTTAATTGGTAATAGTCCTTACTTAATAATTTCTTTTCCTTCGATAACTCATTAAATGTAATTCTATTATCGTTTAATAATTTATTTTGATATTCCAAATTATTGACATCATCTTCGTCAATGTCATTGATGTATTTAATCTTTGATACTTTGTCTAATAAACTTGCTTTTTCTTTTAAAATCTGCATTTTATAGTTTTTTGCATCTTCTATTTTTTCTATATCGTTCTTCTTGTGTAAATTAACTAATTTTTCTTTATTTAAAAGAAGTTTCTCGTGTCTAAGCTTGTACTCATTTAACTTATTTAAACTATCTTCATATTCTTTTTTGTCTTTATTAATATTTTTGATTTCATCTTCTAAATCAAACTTTTTTTGATATAAACTCCCCAAAGGTTTTGCCTTAGATTGTTTAGTCCCAATATTTGATTTCATCTTTTCCAGATTATCTAGAGCTTTTTTAAATGAAACAGAATCATTATTGCTATCTGATGAATTCAATAGCATATCAACAATAGAACTTACATTCTTATTTTCTGCATCTAATTCTTTCAAATTAGAAAAAACAGTGGATTTGAAGATATCTGAAGGCATTTTAAAAAAGTATTCACCAGGAAATGATAAATTATCTTGATTAAAACCATCTAGTTCAGTTTCGTTATTACCAGTAGTCTCATTGAAAATATTAAAATATTTTTCTTTAAAATTACGATAAATTACATATCTCTTATTATCTTTCTCCACTAAAACACTGCCCTCATAGTTTTCGCTATTCCAAGGGCGATATTTTTCGTAGTCTTCAGTAAATACAGTTCTCTTTAAGTAAGGTTTAACAAATCCATAAAATACACCTTCTATAAATTTGGATATAGTGGTCTTTCCTGACTCATTTAACCCGTAAATTAGATTAAATTTGTCTCCAAACTCAATTGTGTAATTATTAAATCTTCCAAATGATATCAAATCTAATCTAATAATTTTCATAAATTATTCTCCATTAAGGACTTAATTCCTAAATTAATTGCTCTTTTAACCACAGGATCTTCTTGATCCAAGTTTTTTGTTTCCTCAATAAAATAACCCAACACATTATTTCTGTTAAATTCATAAATTTTATCCAAATTTATATTAGATTCTGTGTTGTCAATTATTTCTACATATTCGCAATATTTTTTTAAACTTTCTTGTAAAGAATCTATATCTAGATCAAGCCCTTCTTCTAATTGTCCATTTAAATTAATTCTAATGTAATTTTTCTTATCTTCAACTAAACATTTAGACAATGTACCCACTAAATCATAATAACTAAATTTATCTGATATATTATAGTCAAATTCATTGAAGTTTGATTCTGAGCAATCTAAAAAATCGATGTCAAGTCTATTATCAACTATACTTCCAATAACAGCACCGTGCATCCCTTTTTCTTTAAAACTCAATGGTTCAATAGAACCTGGATACACAAATTTATCATTAAAAATAGTCGGTTTATGTATATGACCTAAAGCCACATAATCAAAACCCAAATTATTCACTTTATCTTGATCAAAAAACATATAACAATTGTTATCATTTAATAAATCAGAATGAATCATTAAAACATTAGTTTTTAACTTGTCTAGTTTTAAATCATCAAAAATGTTCATGAAATCGTAATTGTTTTTATTGTAACTTATCCCATAAACATCAGTGTCATCAAATTCTATTTTTTCAAGAGTATCCTTTTTGAAAATATTCAGATTATCACTAATATTTACCATGTCCCATAAATTATCTTTATAAATCGGGTCGTGATTTCCACCTATAATGCAAATTTGTGAATTTGTTCTAGAAAATAGATCAATTAAACGATTCATATCACTTAGGCTAAAATTTTCCAAATTATACAAATCTCCAGACAGAAAAATATAATCAACATTTTCATCAATACTATATTTGATTAATTTTTCAACTGATGTCCAAATTCTTTGTCTTCTTATTTTAGACATAGATTGTGGAATTGAAGATTTTTCAAATTTCATGCCTAAGTGAAAATCAGCTGAATGTATGAACTTCAAAATATATCCTACTTTTCTGAATCTAATTGCTTTAATTCATCTTCAATTAATGCATGTAATACTCTTAATTCTTCTTCTGTGAATGTAAGACCTTTACTCATTCTTGTATGATCAGGATTCCATTCTCTAATATCGTATTTTGCATCGTAATCAGACCATTTTACGATATTTAATTCCTTGTTCCAGTTGTTAGCTTTTGTAGATAAAACTCCAATTCTTTCTACTATTTCAAATTTTAAATCAGCCATAATTACCTCCATTTTTATAAATATATTATAGCATTATTTTAAAATATGCAAATATATGTTTTTGTGTTAGAATATCATAGAGGTGAATTTAATGAAAAAACAAAAATTAGCTCAAGTTATAGCGTTTATTTTGGTAGCAATGATGGTTGCTCCATTTATACTAAATGTAATAATGAACACGAGATAAAATGATAATAAATAATATTGAGTTCAATGATAAAAAAGATAAGTTCGTAATTGATACTGATACAAAAGAAAGTTTTTTACTAAGTTACAATGATTTTGAAAAATATAAAATTCATAACGAAATGATAATAGATGATGAATTATATACTCATTTATTGAATATCTCAAAATTTACAGAGGCTTTTGAAATCAGTCTTAATTTTTTATCGTATAAATTACGAACTGAAAAAGAAATAACGACAAAATTAAAATCAAAAAAATTTAGTTCTGAAATTATTGAAGACGTTATAGAAAAATTAAAAGAGCTAGATTTACTAGATGATTATAACTACGCGAAAATATTTATAAACGATAAAATTAATCTAACAAATTACAGTAAAAGAAGAATAATCAATGATTTATACCAAAAAGGTATTGATAAAAGAATTTATGAAGATTATTTAGAAGAAGTTTTTGGATATAATATGGAGTTAGACAAAGCAACTCAAATAGTTGAAACTAAAATCAATATTTGGAAAGAAAAGCATGAAGGCTATGATTTAAAAAATAAAATAGTTACCTTCTTACTTCAAAAAGGTTTCAGCTACGATATTGCAAAACAAGTAAGTGGTATGTATTAATGTATTATCTATATATCTTAGAATGTGCTGATAAAAGTTTATATACAGGTATTACCAATGATTTTTCAAAAAGAATTAAAATGCACAATAAAGGTAAAGCCAGTAAATATACAAGAGCAAGGCTTCCCGTAAACTATGTTTTTATGAAAAAAATTGATAATAAAAGTGATGCATTAAAATTAGAAATTAAAACAAAAAGTCTAACTCGTGATAAAAAGTTAAAGCTAATAAATTCAAATGAAAACGAAATTAATGCTATATTAAAAAAAGCTTAAGTATGATATAAATCAACTTAAGCTTTTTATTTTATAAATTATTTTTTGCTAATTCAACTAATTTTGCGAATTCTTTTTCATCTCTAACAGCCATGTCAGCAAGAACTTTTCTGTTCAAGTCAACACCTGCTACTTTTAAGCCGTGCATAAATTTGCTGTAGCTTAAATCATGCATTCTTGTAGCTGCGTTAATTCTAGCAATCCATAATTTTCTGAAATCTCTTTTTCTTCTTTTTCTTCCAACGTATGAATAAGCCAATGATTTCATTACAGCTTGGTTAGCTGTTTTGTATAATGTATGTTTTGAGCCGTAATATCCTTTAGCTTGTTTTAATACTTTTTTATGTCTTTTTCTATTATTTGTACCACGTTTAATTCTAGCCATTTATATTTCCCCCTCTAACTAAGGAATCATTTTATCGATTCTTCTCATATCTGCATCGCTAACTGTTGTACCTTTTCTTAAGTTTCTGATTCTCTTTGCAGATTTCTTACCTGTTAAGTGACTTGCATAAGCTTTGTATCTTCTTAACTTACCTGTACCAGTTCTTCTAAATCTCTTAGCAGAACCTCTATGTGTCTTCATTTTTGGCATATTATTTCCCCCTCTAATTATCTTTATCAGTCAAAGGACCCATAAACATTATCATCATTCTACCTTCCATAGAAGGTTTCTTTTCTATTTGTCCTACATCTTTTGTTAATTCATAAAATTTATCAAGAACTTCCTTACCCAAATCTTTATGACCAAGTTCTCTACCTCTAAATCTAACAGAAACTTTTACTCTATTTTCATTGCTTAAAAATTTAGATGCTTGATTAGCCTTAACTTCTAAATCATGTTTTTCAATATTTGGTGAAAGTCTTATTTCTTTTACGTTAATTACTTTTTGATTTTTCTTCGCTTCTTTTTCTTTCTTTAATGCATCGTATTTGTATTTTCCATAATCTAATATTTTGCATACAGGTGGCTTAGCATTTGGTGCTACATTTACCAAATCTAGATGCTTATCTTCAGCCATTTTTAAAGCTTCTTTAATAGGAATTACACCTATTTGTTCACCTTCATCATCGATTAATCTAACTTTAGAAGATCTTATCTCCTCATTAATCATTAAATCTTTTATATTATTCACCTCCAAAAAAATAATGGCGGGTAAAAATACCCGCCAAAAATTAATAATCAAATTAAATTTTAACCTTATGAATTCGAAATTATAAGGTGAGAGCGGATATCTCTACTTATCAACAATAAATATTGTATACTATGTCGTACATTTTGTCAACTATTTTTTCTTTGAATTTACAACATTAATTAAAATATATGGTAAATTAAAGTCTGAAGTATATGCTATATACTTATTTGACCAATTGGGCTTAAATTTATCCTTGTAGTTTCTTAAACCTTTAAAATTATATATCTTATTTTGAGTATTGTAAACAATATTTAGAATTTTTTCCTTCTTCTTTGAATAAATTTTATCTCCAACTTTAGATAACGGTGCCATTCCTAGGTAGAATTTTTCAAAATTATTTTCTTGACCCCATAAAATTAACTTTATGAATATAAAATCCATCAAACCATCTTCATTTGATTTATCATATCTCATTAAATCGATAGAAAGTGTCTTATCATCATAAAACGGTTGAAGATTTGCAAAAGCAAGTAATTCATTGTTTTTGTAAATACATGCTATTTTGGTTCTTTTTAGATAATCTTCGTCAAAAAATCCTAAACTAAATCCCATTTCATTTTTACTTTCTAACCATTTATCCGAAACAATTTTCATTTGAGATAAAAGGTTATCGGTTGGATTTTCAACTTTGAATTCATAATTTCCTTTATCGAAGTTATTAAGAACATGTCGCCAAGTTCTATTTTTCTTTCCTACCAAAGAAAATTGAGTTAAGTCTACTGTTGCGTCTTGTCCAACCTTAACGAATCTAAAACCTTGATCACAGTATAATTCAAGATTTTCTCCATTTATTTCATAAAAACAAACATTCATGTGATATTCATTGCAATAAACTATAAAATCATCAATTGCTTCAACGAAATTTTCTTTCTTACCTATTGGATCACCTAATACGATAACGCTGTTTTTTACTGGGCGATACATAATCATTACTGTATTTGTCTTGTCAAAATAAACATTTTTATCATTCAAATAAACTAAATGACTAAATTCATTTCCACCAAATTCTTCCAAGAATTTATCAATATTTTCAAAATCCTCATCTGTTAATTTTGTAAATGTGATCTTCTTAGTTCGTGTATATTGAGCAAGGTAAGATAATATCAGAACAAATAAAACATATAGAAGTATAAATTTCTTGTTTTCAACCAAATAATTTAGAGAATATTTTCGATGTGATGTCAAAAAATTTACCTTGCGAACAGTATTGCTAATAAAGATAAATAATACTGTGACAACTGATAATTTACCGATAGTATTTATAAAATATTTTGGGTTGATTTTGATAGCTTTTTCTGTGAATCCATCTTTCATTATATACATTACAATTCCCAATACTAATGTAATAATAGATTCTTCAATGTCTAATCCTTTTAATAGTGTTGAAAAAACTGAAACTATTAATACTGCTTCCGCTATATAAAAAGATTTTTTAACTGATTTTTTTATTCCTTGTGAAAGAAGTATTAGTAATCCACCCGATGTAAGAGTTATAAATCTAGCCAAAATCACTACATCTTTCTTAACAAATCTCTTTAAAAATTTTATTCTTAATAACATTGATGGAGTGGCAACACTTAAACATAATATTAGCCCAACGATTAGAGTAAAAATAGACAAAATATTAAATGCGAACTGTTTCTTGTATTGATCAGTATTGTAATTGTCGTAAATTCTTTTTAATATCATAATTAAAGAAATTATCCATGGAATAACACTACTTACAATTCTGTATATCAATATAGCAATTATTGCAGCTCTAGGTTCTATCAATTTACATAAAAAGTGTATTTCTATTAAATCCGAAACAACAAATCCATCCTGCATCAAGCTAACTTGCCCAAATACATTTGAAACACAATAAATAAGCACCAAAGATGAAAGATTTACATTAGTAAATTGTTTTATCGCAAAAACGAAAAATAATATATTACATATTGTAACAACAGTTTCATAAGCAACTGATAAAACTTTTCTTTTGACACTTATGTTATCCTTTACAACAAAATCTAAATAATATGGACTTTTGTTTTTAAAATAAATAACGCAAATACCAATAACCAATATTACTAAATAAATCAAAAATAGTGTCCATTCTGGTTTCATTAAAAATATCGTGAATATACTAATTAAAGATAAAGCGATAAAATTAGAAATATTTTTGTTTAAGTTCTGATTCCTATACTCATCTTCACCAATAAATACTGATTCTATTCCCTTTATCCATACAAATTTTCTTAATGATTCTAGAACCCAAAACTTTTTTATATCCTTGAAATCAAAATTTTTATTATATAAAAAATAGGAAATTGATGAAATAAGAAATACTAAAAGTCCAAATAAAGCAATTTGTAATTTTTGAGCAATACTCAAAAAAATCTTATATTTAAAGATATGATTAGGTGCTATAAAATTGTTCCTTACTATATATAAGACAATAATTGTGAATATTATAGTGTATATTGTCCTAATATATTTTAGTTTTTTATCCATTAATCCCCCTTTAAATTGATGATTGCTCATCGTACATTTGTTTGTAGAAACCATCTTTTAGTAATAGTACATCATGAGTTCCACTTTCTATTATTTTACCATTGGATAATGCAAAAATCTTGTCTACATTTCTAATTGTAGATAATCTGTGAGCTACTATTAATGTAGTTCTTGAATATTTTAATTTTTCTAATGGTTGTTGGATAATTTGCTCTGTTTCAGTATCAATGTTCGATGTAGCTTCATCTAAAATTAATATTCTAGGATTTCTAATGTATGCTCTTGCAAAGGAGATTAATTGTCTTTCTCCTTGTGAAAGATTAGAGCCTTTTTCTTTTATAGGTTCATTTAAACCTTTTTTAAGCAATGTATAGCATCCTAATTCTTCTAACGCATGTATCACTTCCTCGTCACTATAATCCTTATCTAAAGTGATATTTTCTTTTAATGTAGTTTCAAAAAGAAACGGATCTTGTAGTACAACCGCAAAGTTTTCTCTCATAATATCTTCATTTAAATTATTGATATTTATCCCATCAATTAAAATTTCACCACTTTTTACATCGTAAAACTTCAATATTAAATTAAGGATTGTTGATTTTCCACTACCTGTAGTTCCTACAAAAGCAGCACTAGTTGATTTTGGTATTTTGAACGAAACATCTTTCAATACATCATTTTTATCATAAGCAAAATAAACATTTTTAAATTCGATATTTCCTTCTAGGCCATCAATCACACCATCTGACTTTTCTATTGTATTTAATTTCATGATATCGAATATGTGACTTGCAGATGCATATGCTTGTTCCATATCTCCAAATCTTGTAACAATTACGCTAACATTAGAAAATATCTTCGAAGTATAATCAATAATGATATAAAGGCCACCAACCGTAACTGGATAACTTTTCGTTATCTGACCATATCCAAAATAAAATAAAATTATAACTGTTGATAATAAACCAATTATATCAATTGCCCTGTATCCACCATAACTTCTCAGTTTTGTAAGGGCCAAATTATTATCAAAAATTTCTTTGTTAATTTTATTAAATTTATTCTTTATAGTTTTCTTGACATTTAATGCTTGAATTATTTCCATATTATTAATATTTTCATTAATATTTGCATTTATTTTACTAACTAGATGTCTGATTCTTTTGTTATGCTTTGCTGACTTGTATCTATAATCATAAAATATTAAGAAAACCAATGGAAACAATATAAGAAGCATCAGCGACACTTTTATATTTGTTACAACCATCATAATATATATTGCAATTATCATTATTGCAGCAGTTGTAATATCTGCCAATATAAGTTGAAACATTATCTTTAATCTCATAGTGTCATTCGTAATCCTTGATACGATACTTCCTGCTGCCAGATTATCAAAGTATTCTATAGGTAATTCATTGATATGTTTATAAATATCATTTTGTACAAAATATGTTACGTTATTTGCTGCCAATTCAAAATAAATCATACTCAAGTTACTGAAAATTCCACACGCAACGTAAATCACCAAATAAATAGCCAAGTATTTAATAATTGATGAAAAATTTCCAACTATATTATTCTTAGCTACAAACTCATTTAATACAAATCCTATTACAATTGGCCCCAAAATTTCCATTGAAGTTCTTAATAAGGAAAAGACAAATCCAATCACCAATTCTTTTGATTGCTTCATGGAATACATTTTTAGTTTTTCTGATACAAATTTATTTCTTAATTTACTCTTCATATCTGCCCCTCACTAATTGGATATTATATTGATTGTAATACCATTGTTTGTTTTCCATTAATTCCGAATGAGTACCCATCTCACTTATTTGACCATCTTTCATAACTATTATTAAATCAAAATCGTCAATCTGATTTAATCTATGAGTTGATAATATTACGGTTTTTTTAAGTTTTTTTAACTCTCTTAAAATATTTTTCTCAGTTTGAGTATCCAATGCGCTTAAGCAGTCGTCTAATACAACCAAGTTTGAGTCTTTTAATAAAGCTCTTGCTAATGAAATTCTTTGTTTTTGACCTCCAGATAACGACAGTCCGTTTTCACCACACAAAGTGTCAAATTCATCATGAAAATTGACTATATCCTTATAAATATCCGCGCTTTTAGATACTTTAACCACTTCTTCATCTGTGGCCTCTATCTTGGAAAGTTTTATATTATTTTTTATTGTATCCGAAAAAATCATACTTTTTTGAGACACATACGCCATATTATCTCTTGCTGATCTCAAATTAATCAAATTCGTGTATTTACCGTTGATTTCAAATTCATCTTGCCTTGGATATAAGAATAATAATTGTTTAAGAATAGTTGACTTTCCTGACCCTGTCTTTCCAACAATAGCCACCCTCATATTCTTCTTGAATTCAAAAGAAATATCTTTAAGTGCGAATTCTTTAGAGTAAGGATATTTGAAACTATAATTTTCAAACTTAATACTTTCTATATCATCAATTTCCTTGTAATCTTCGTTTAAATCTAAGTCATCTTCATAATCAAGTATATTATCGATTCTATCCATTGATGCATCGGCTTGTTGATATACATTTATGAAGTTTCCTAATGCATACATTGGCCAAATTAACATATTTAAATAATAAGTAAAAGAAACCAATTGACCAACAGATATTTGATTCTTACTTATTAAAAATGTTCCATATCCGATTGCTATAACAAATGTTATTGCTGGGATTATTCTTTGAAAAGGAGCCATCATTGCTCTGTATTTTACAACATCCATGTTTTTTTGAACCAACATTTTAGATCGATTTTGAAACGAAAAATATCTAGCATCTTTTATCCCAAAAACTCTTATAATTCTAATACCTTCAACATCTTCTAGCACACTATTGTTTAGCTTATCAAATGTGGATTGCACTATTGAGTATTTTTCATGGATTTTCTTACCTATTTTTAAACACAAAAATGCCAATATAGGAAGAGGTATTATAGAAACAAGTGTTAAACGAACGTCAACGACGACCATCATTATAATTATTATAAACAAAGGAAATACTGTAGAATCGAAAAATGTAAGAGTTCCAAATCCCATCAAATCGCTTAAACTATTGACATCTCCAGTAGCTCTGTTCATAAGTTCTCCCGTTTTGAAGGTTTGAAAATATTTCATGGATTCGTTTAAGTATTTATCCATAAGTCTATTTCTAGTTACATAGTCTATTTCATTCGAAGCTCTGAATGTGTAATAACACCATCCCATTGCAAAAAAATATTTAATTCCTATTACTAAAATATCAATTAAAAGTATAATTAAAAAAGGTTTTAATTCTATCGAATTGTTTAATACTCTATCGGTTAATTTCCCTGTAATATATGGAGGAATTAATCCGACCAGGTCACTTAATAAAAGAAATGTAATAGCAAGAATTAATTTGTTTTTGTAATATTTGAGAAACCAATAAAATTTCTTGTACATTTTACCTCCTTCTATTAAAAATTTGCTCTGAGAAATTCAGAGCAAATTTTTTATATTGTAAAATAAGCTTTCTTTAAAGCATTATTTTCTATTTTGATATTCATCTACTAATTCATCAATAAATTCATCAGTATTCTTAGATCCTACATCTCCGATATCTCTTTTTCTTACTGATACCTCATTGTTATCAATTTCATTTTGTCCAATTATTAATGAATAGTTCACTTTCTTCAATTGAGATTCCCTGATCTTAAGACCGATTTTTTCACTTCTATCATCGACTTTCACTCTCAATCCACGTGCTTTCATTTTTTGTTGTAATTCATACGCATAATCATTGAATTTATCGCTAATAGGAAGAATTTCTACTTGAACTGGTGATAACCATAATGGGAATTTTCCAGCATAGTGTTCTATTAGTATTCCCATAAATCTTTCTTCACTACCTAAAATTGCTCTATGAATCATTGCTGGACGTTTTTTAGATCCATCACTTGCGATATAAGTCATATCAAATCTTTCTGGCATTTGGAAATCTAATTGAATAGTTCCACATTGCCAAGTTCTACCAATTGCATCTTCCAAATGGAAATCTATTTTAGGGCCGTAGAAAGCACCGTCCCCTTCATTAATTTTATATTCAAGACCTTTGTGTTCCAACGCACTCTTAAGTGAATTGATTGCTAAATCCCAATCTTCATCTGATCCCATTGAATCTTCTGGACGAGTTGACAATTCAACTTCGTATTTAAAACCAAACTTAGAATAAATATAATCACAGAAATCTATAATCTTAGTTACTTCTTCTTCTATTTGTTCAGGTAAACAGAATACATGTGCATCATCTTGTACGAAAGTTCTAACTCTGAATAAGCCATGCAATGCCCCAGATAATTCATGGCGGTGAACTTGACCCAATTCTGCAACTTTAATTGGAAGCTCTCTGTAGCTGTGCAATTCATCCTTGTAAACTAAAATTGATCCTGGACAGTTCATTGGCTTTATTGCATAATCATCACCATCTATTTGAGTGAAATACATATTTTCTTTGTAGTGATCCCAGTGACCTGATTGGTGCCATAAATCTTCGTTCAAAATCAATGGAGTTTTGATTTGACCATATCCTCTATCTAAAAGTTGTTCCTTCAAGAATTTTTCTAGTTCATTTAACACAACCATTCCATTTGGATGGAAAAATGGGAAACCCGGTCCTTCTTCTTGAATTGAGAATAGCCCCATTTCTTTACCAATTTTTCTGTGATCTCTTTTCTTAGCTTCTTCCATTCTTTCTAAATATTCGTCTAATAATTTTTTCTTAGGGAATGAAATTCCGTAAATTCTTTGAAGCATCTTGTTATTTTCATCACCTCTCCAGTATGCACCGGCAATTGATAATAACTTGAATGCTTTAATATTTTTCACTTCTAATAAATGAGGTCCTCTACACAAATCAACGAAGTCTCCCATTTCATACAATGTAATTGTAGCATCTTCATCAAGATTTTCTATTAAGTCAACTTTATAATCTTGACCTTCTTTCTTAAATCTTTCCAAAGCTTCTTCTCTTGAAATCTCAACTCTTACTAATTTAGGATTTTCCTTAACTATTTTTTTCATTTCGGCTTCAATTTTTTCTAAATCCTCAGGTACAAACTTGTGATCTGTATCTAAATCATAATAGAATCCAGAATCAATTGATGGCCCAATTGCAAATTTTGTATTTGGATACAATCTTTGAATAGCATAAGCCATTAAGTGAGATGAAGTATGCCAGAAAACTTGCTTTCCTTCTTCATCATCAAATTTTACGAATTGAACTTCACAGTCAGAATCAATAGTTTCCATTAATCCCATTATTTTACCATCTACAACTGCTCCGACACAGTCTCTTGCTAATCCTTCAGAAATTGATTTGCAAACATCTAATAAACTTATTTCTTCATCAAATTCTTTTACGGATCCATCTTTTAATTTTACTTCAAACATAAATACCTCCTAATAAAAAAGAGACCCTCATCCCGATAGGGACAAGTGTCTCGTGGTTCCACCCTAATTTTTTCTCATTTGACAATAGGCTCCAAATTAGTATTCAGCATACTGATCTCTTAAGTAAAATTTCAGCCTAAGTTTTACTCTCTCTGAAAGTTCTTATATGCCTACTGGGATTTTTCATCGCCTTTATTTTAACTTTTCAATAATTTGGTTAAGCTCTAATAATTCTTGATTACCATTTACCATATTTCGTAAAGTAAATTTATTTTGCTCAACTTCATCTTGTCCTATTATTATAACATATTTTACGGATAATTTGTCAGCATAATTAAATTTCTTTTTTAATTTATCATCTTCAAGATAACTCATACATCTTACATAAGAACTTCTCAAATCATTCATCAACTTCACTGCATTTTTTTCATAACCTTTCATAGGAATAATGATGCAATCAAAGTTAGTTTGTTGTCCTTTAACCAAATTTAATTCTTGAAGTTGATAGAATAATCTAGTTAAGCCGATACTCATTCCTACTCCAGGCAACTTGCTTTTAGTAAAATTATTCGCTAGACTATCATATCTTCCTCCAGAACAAATCGATCCGATTTCACGATATTCCTTAAAAAATGTTTCAAATACTGAACCTGTGTAGTAATCAAGCCCTCTAGTTATAGATAAATTTATTTTAATATTATCTGGACTAACTCCTAAAGATAAAATATCGTCATATACAAATTTCAATTCATCAAGCCCACATACAAATAAATCATTAGCAATATTCAATAATTCAAGTTTTTCGATTATTTCTTGGTTAGTTCCATCTATTTGTAAGAAATTTAAAATCGAATCAATTTTTTCATTATCCAAGTTTAGCTTAGATAATTCTTCTTTTACATTATCTATTCCTATTTTATCTAATTTGTCAATTATTCTCAAACATGATTCAAAGTCTTCAACACCTAAATTAGAGAAATATCCATTCAATATTTTTCTGTTATTAAATTGAAATTCAAAATCTGGAACATCTATTGATTTTAAAGCTTCATACATGCATTTTACTATTTCTGCATCATTATATAAGCTCAATTTTTGATTTCCTATGATGTCTATATCGCATTGATAAAATTCTTTATATCTTCCTTTTTGATTTCTTTCTCCTCTATACACCTTAGCTATTTGATATCTTCTAAATGGGAATGCTAAGTCTTGCATGTACATTGAAACGTATTTTGCGAGTGGCACAGTTAAGTCAAATCTCAATCCTTGATTTTTCTTACTACTATCAATTCTATACACTTGCTTACTTGTTTCTCCTCCACCTTTAGATAGCAAAACGTCTAATTTTTCTATAGCAGGTGTATCGATTGAAAAAAATGCATTTTTAATAAAAACATCTTCTATTCTTCTTTTAATTGTATCGAACACCATTTGGTCTTCAGGAAGAAGTTCCATCATTCCCGGTAATGTAGATGGTTGAATCATAATTGACCTCCTATTAATTAAAAATTATAGATCCGCGATCTATAAAATCATCATCATCTGTATAATAGTATTTTATATTTTCTTTTTCTAAAAATTCAATAAGTTTATTTTTAAATTTATAATTTTCAAGATTGCCATAAAACACAACCCCTAAATCAGCACAATATCCACAAGTCCCACCAATAAATCCTGTATCATAACCTTCTAGTTTTATTTCACCAGAATCTATCAAATATGCCTTAATATTTTGTTTCTGAACACTATTATATATAGATTTATCACTGGTAATTACAAATTTATCAGTAACTATTGTTGAACATTTGGAATATCCTTGTTTGACCATTATTATTTTCTCATCTTTAAGTAATTTTAATACAACAGGATCTACAGATTTTTTATTACAGACTAAATGATTTTCAATTGAAAAGTTATTTAACAGGCAATCTTTCGGGTATGTGTTCGTTATCTCAAGCTCTGTTACATATAATGCTATATAATTTGGAAGATATACCCTATAATGAAAATACGATTCTTGAGTACAAACGAATGCATTTTCATTTATTTTCCTAATTTGCATATCTACATGGTCACTAACTTTTTCATCCATTTTTTTACTATCGAAACTGTAAATAACTTCATAATTATTGCCTTTTAAAAATTTTATCAAGCCATTTTTAGCTTTAAAACTAATTATCGCAAATTTCTTATGAGATTCTTCAAACATATCATTCTTTATTTCTAATCTATTTTGATCATCCAAATGTTCTTTTATAATTTCATCGAAAATAAATCCATTGAACTTAAATTTAATTATATCAAATAAGTTTGATAGTGCATAATCCATTAAAAATCTAAAAATTTTAAAAAGTATTGATTTATTAATTTTATCTAAATATATCTCTTTGATTAGCAACTCTTTATCATCTAAATCTAACACCAAATATCCTATTAACTTAGTTTCTTCAAAAATCACGAAATGATTTCTATTAGATATTTGTTTTTTCAAAGATTTGATTATTGTTGTTCTATTTTTCGCCAAATTTGAATCAAACTTATTTTGAAATAAAAAATTATTTCTCAGTTTGTATACAAAATCTGATAATTCCTCAATATACTCATCTTTTAATAAATCAATAAAAATCATATTAACTCCTTTACATATAAAAAAAAGGAAAGTCTATAATAAACTTTCCTTTGGAGGCGACACCCAGATTTGAACTGGGGGTGAAGGTGTTGCAGACCTCTGCCTTACCACTTGGCTATGTCGCCGTATGGAGCGGAAGACGAGACTCGAACTCGCGACCCTCGCCTTGGCAAGGCGATGCTCTACCACTGAGCCACTTCCGCACACATTTTGGTGCCCAGAGCCGGAATCGAACCAGCGACACAAGGATTTTCAGTCCTTTGCTCTACCGACTGAGCTATCTGGGCTTAATGTATCAAACATTACTTTACTAGTATAAACGATTAAATTTGTTTTGTCAAATTTTTTTACAACAATTTAAATCCGACTTTACAATTTACTTATACCTTTGTAATACTCTGTCATTTAACCCATACCACAATGCATCTTCTATAGAATTATTTAAAACAGTTTTCAAAGTTTTAACAATTTTTTTGTACAAATTTTCTAATTGCCACATATTCAAGAATTTTTCTTCAGAAATCACTACTCTATCATTAATAGATTTCATCACTAACTGTTTGTCCATCTTGCTATTAATGCTAAATATCTTGTCTTTTAAGATATTTTCACAATAATTATCTATTATTGAATCTTGTACTCTAAATGCATTTGATTTGTTTTTAATTGAACTAATCATCTTATTTTTTAAAAACTTAGCACTTCTGCTTTCAGTATTATGAAGAAGAATATCCGATTTTTTAATCGTAGATGCTGGAATATGTCTTAATGCATAAAACTCCAACTCATCACTTATATTTTTATTATTAAACCCTTCAGTATAAGCTTGAAGATAATAAGTGAATTCAATTTTATTAATATCTTCTGATATCAAATCAAAAATAGCTTTAATAATAATTTCTCTATCATTTCTATACGACAAATGATTAATTAAAACATTGTAAATTTTATTAAGAGCGTTATATTTGACATAACAAGGTTGTATTTTGTTTTCTTGTTGAACAATATCAAGCATTAAGTATAAAGCTAATAAATCGTCTTCGAAAAGAAATTTTTTCTCAAGCTTTTTCTTTAAATTGTTCGTGTTATAAGCTTTATACATAACTCCTACTCCTAATTATATTTAAAAAACAAAGGACTTTTGATAGTATCTTTCTGTAGAGAATACTTCAATAGTTTCAAAGATAAAACAGAAAATAGAATAATTCAAACCGTACGCGAAGTCCAAATCTCTTGTTTTATCTTCTGAAATGCTATATTCATCTACTATATCTTCAATATAATTCTTAACCAATGTTTTTAACATCACACATTCATCATTATCTATGCTTATTTGACTTGATGTTATTGCTTTTTTGTCAAATATATGATTTTGTGCTAACTTATTCAAAACTCTTTCGTAATTCATGTGATCTTTAAGGTGTTGATTACACCTCCATCTTTTTGCATGTGGAAGACACACATAATCACTTAGATAATGACTTATTACTCCAAGTTTTGTACTTAAAATCTTATTTTGCAATGAATTCAATCTTGTTAAGTCTGTAAATTGAAAAAGATAAATTATAGTGATAATTTCTTTTACAATATAATTTATACTTTCTTCTTTGTAATGTGCTATTAGCTTGTATTTTGGTAAAATATCTGGACTAACAGCTCCCCATTCTAATTTTTTTATATTTAAATTGATTCCATAGGAATCTTTAATGTCTTGATTTATTTCTCTAACAATTCTCTTATGAGTTTCTGGAAAAATATTAATCACTACCTTTCGTCATTGGACATAATATTATTTTAGAGTAATTTAAGTTAAAAGTCAATTATTAACTTTTGCACATAAATACAAGAAAATCGCTAATTCTCAACGATTTTTCGTCTATAACTTCATTTATAAGATTAACAAATTCACTAGAATATTTTTCAGTTAAAAAAGAATAATCTATGTTAAGCGAATGTATTTCAAATTTTTTCATTTCACAAAAAACATTATAGATTAGATTTTTGAAAATATTTTTGTTGTTATTTCTTAAATCATCTGGCAAATTTGCCAATATCACATAATCCGAAGTTATGTTAAAAGCGGGAATGATTTTACATTCGCCTTTTTCTATTCCACTTATTTTTGTAAGAGGTTCTAAAATTCTTTCTCCAGCTTTTTCAACTAATTTTTTTGAATTCTCTTCCAGAAGTGAATTTTCGATAAAATATAAAATTGCATCGCTTTGTAGCTCAAAAATATTGCCTTTAACAAATCTTATATCCATAAAATCTACCCCTTTTTATTTACTATATTACCAATATCAATTATAATACAACATAAGAAAAAAGTATATGAAAGGAATCAATAATTATGAATATAGCTATAGTGTGTGAATACAATCCGTTCCATTTTGGGCATTTACATCAAATAAATCAAATTAAAAAAAATTTCCCAGAAGCAAATATAATTGCAGTTATGAGTGGAAGTGTCGTGCAACGTGGTGAGTTTTCTATTTTAGATAAACTTCATAAAACTAAAATTGCTTTGGAACACGGAATAAACTGTGTTATTGAAATTCCTTCTGTATTTTCTTTACAATCAGCGCAAAATTTCGCCTATTACGCTATTAAAATAATAGACACTATTGGATGTGATTATGTTTCTTTTGGAATTGAAACAGAAATAAAAGATCTAATTTCATACAAAGATTTTCTACTAGAAAATGAAGGTAATATTAAACAGTTTATACTAGAAAACAAAAATATTTCATATAATAAAAACATAATGATATTTTCAAAGCAAAACTACTCTGAATATTCCGATGAAATATTCAAATCAAATAACATTCTTGCTTTGGAATATATGAAATCATTAGATAAACTACACTCTAAATGTAAAATTCTGCCAATAAGAAGAGTCAATAGCGAATACAATTCAAATTCCTTAGAATGTATTTCTTATAGTGCCTCTTCTATTAGATCTAATTTGAAACTATTAGAAGAATTTAAAGACAAAATACCATCCTTAACTTACGAATATCTAAAACACAATTCTATTAGATCTAACAAAAAACTTTTAGACATATTATCTTATAAATTATTCGTGGAAAAATCAGAATTAGATAATATAACGGGTTATGAGAAAGGATTAGATAATCTTTTATCCAATGCATTGAATGAAAATTATGATGATTTTTTTGAAAACATAAAAAATAAAAAATATACCAAAAATCGACTTCAAAGATTGATTTTAAATTATATTTTAAGAGTAGATAAAAAATTTGTTGATGATATCGTAAATGCAGATATTGAAGCTGTTCGCCTATTGGGATTCAAAAAAAACTTCGATTTGTCCGCAATTAAAAAAAATTGTAAAATTTATTCTTTGAACAGAGATTTTTCAAATTTATCTGATAATTACAAAAAATTATTTGAATATGATATAAAAGTCAGTAGACTAATATATTCTACAAAAAAGGTTAATGATTTTTATAATTTTCCAGTAATAAAAAAATAGAGAATATTTTGAGGACCCCCCAAAATATTCTCTTTATTTTATTGTCCTTGTTGTTTAGTCAAAATTCTTGGACCATCTTTTGTGATAGCTAATGTATGTTCATATTGGCATGATTTTTTTCCGTCAATAGTTCTAGCTGTCCATCCATTTTTATCAATTTTCAACTTATGAGTTCCCATATTTATCATTGGTTCAATAGTTAAAACCATTCCCTCTTGTAATCTAAGACCTCTGTGTTCTTTACCATAGTGAAGAACCATTGGATCTTCATGCATACCTCTTCCAATCCCGTGGCCTGTGAATTCGCGTACTACAGAATAGCCATTAGTTTCTGCTATTGATTGAATTTTAGCTCCTATATCTCCTAATCTATTGCCAATAACAGCTAATTTAATTCCTTCATACAAACATTCTCTTGTAACATCCATAAGTTTTTGAGTATCTTCATCTATTTCACCAACTGCATAACTCCAACAGGAATCACTCATCCAACCATTCAATTCAACTACTGTATCTACTTTTAACAAATCACCTGATTTTAAAATATAATCAGATGGATATCCATGGCATATTTCATCATTTACAGAGCAACATGTAGCGTATGGGAATCCCTCAAATCCTATTTGAGCTGGTATTGCTGCCTTGCTTCTAATAAATTTTTCGCAAAAATCATTAACTTGCATTGTAGTCAAACCTGGTTTAACAAATTCCCTCAAAGCTTCATGCATTCCAGAAATAACATTTCCAGAAATATCCATTTTTTCTATTTCTTCTTTATTTTTTATAATAATCATTTAATCACCTATTCAAAAAAGTTCTTAGGTAATGTAATTTTTACCTTTTTAATTCTTTTATCTTCCACAAAAATTATATTGTACAAAACACCATCTATTTCTATTTTTCTTTTAAAACCATCTTCAGGTATATATCCCAATCGATTTATTAACATACCCCCTAATGTATCATAATCATCCGATAGCTCATCAATCTCAAGTCCAATGTTAGAATTAATTTCTTTTATAGAAGTACTACCTTTTACTATATAATTAAACTTGTCAACCTGAATAATATCAGGAGCTTCATGATCGTATTCATCTTCAATATTTCCAACTATTTCTTCAATTAAATCTTCCATCGATACAATACCTGAGAAACCACCATATTCATCAATTAAGATTGCCATGTGAATTCTTTTTTTCTTCATATCTGAGAATAAATCATTGATATTTTTAGTTTCTGATATAAAATACGCTGGCTTTAAAATCTTTCTTAAGTCAACATTATTAAATCCATGTTTGTAAGCTTCACTCATGTAATCTTTAATGTAGATGATGCCCAGTATGTTGTCAATATCACCTTCATATACTGGAATTCTTGAAAATTTTAGTTCCATTAATTTATCCAAATAATCTTCAATACAATCTTCAAGGTCAATTGCAAATACTTCTGTTCTTGCTGTCATTATTTCTTCAGCTGTTTTTTCATCAAAGTTAATAACAGCATCAATCATATCTTTTTCGTTTGAATTTATAATTCCTTGTTCCTTTCCGACCTCTACCATTGATTTTATTTCTTCAACAGTAATTTTGCTCTCCACATTCAAAGTTTTAATTCCAATTATACTCAGTATAAATTTTGTTGACTTTGAAAGTAAAAAAACAAATGGTTTTAAAATAAAGTAAATAAATTTTACAGCATTAATCGAAAATAACGCAAAAGAATCCGCCACACTCAAAGCAATTCTTTTTGGAATCAATTGTCCAAACAAAATATACAAAAACGATAAAACAATAAGTACAACACACACTGATATCCAATAAGTTACAGATTTATTTAATCCTAAAAATATCATCTTTTTACTCAAACTTACACTTAAACTAGATGCACATATTGCTGAAGCAACAAATCCAATATAAGTTAATATAACTTGAATAGTAGACAAAAATTTTGTGTGTTTTTCAAATTGTTCTAAAACAGATTTTGCCTTTTCATTTCCGTCATCACTCATAACCCTAAGCTTATTTTTATCACAAGATACAATTGCTATTTCACTTGCTGAAAAAAAAGCATTAATTACTATAAGTATTAATAAAATAACCAATTCTACAATAAGATTGGGCCCGACTTCGTCCATTTAATCCTCCTAAAATTATAGATAATAATATTATACAATAATTTTGAATTAAAATAAAACAAAATTAAAAACGGAATGTTTTCCGCAATAGAAAGATAACATTCCGCTTAAAATCATTTAATTCAATTCGTGTTTTAGAAAAACACTTCAAATACTAAAATATTCGATTTTTAGAATAAGTTTAGTATTACTCCACCATGCTGAGCAATCAATGGTGCGAATACTAATGATACTACCGTCATCAATTTAATTAATATGTTTAATGATGGACCTGAAGTATCCTTGAATGGATCCCCAACAGTATCTCCAACTACAGCTGCCTTATGAGCATCTGATCCTTTTCCACCGTGTTGACCTGATTCAATATATTTTTTAGCATTATCCCATGCTCCACCACTGTTTGACATGAATATTGCCATTAATACGCCTGTTACAAGTGAACCTGCTAAAAGTCCTCCTAAAGCTTCTGCGCCTAATAAGAATCCCATTATAACTGGACAAACTACAGCTAACAAACCTGGAACAAGCATTTGTCTTAATGCAGCACCTGTAGAAATATCTACACATTTTTTGTAATCAGGTTGTTGAGTACCTTCCATAATTCCTGGGAACTCTTTAAATTGTCTTCTAACTTCAACAATCATATCATTTGCAGCTGTTCCTACAGCATCCATAGTCAATGCTGAGAATAGGAATGGTAACATACCACCAATGAACATACCAGCTACAACTTCTGGACTTGTAACATCTATTTGTTTCAAACCTACTACAGCTGTATATGATGCAAATAATGCTAATGCTGTTAATGCAGCACTACCGATTGCAAATCCCTTTCCTATCGCAGCGGTAGTATTTCCAACTGAGTCTAATTTATCTGTAATATTTCTAACATCTTCTGGTAATTCGCACATTTCAGCAATACCACCAGCATTATCTGCTATTGGACCATAAGCGTCTACTGCAATTGTCATTCCACAAGTAGATAACATACCTATAGCAGCTACTGCAATACCATACAAACCTTCTGTAGGGTTTGTAGCACCATTTGATGCAAAGAATGAAATTATTATACCAATAGCTATAACAATAATTGGACCAGTAGTTGATTTCATTCCTGTAGCCAAACCTGAGATAATATTTGTAGAAGAACCTGTTTCTGATTCTTCAGCAATTTTTTGAACTGGCTTTTTATCTTCAGATGTGTAGTATTCAGTAAATTGTGAAATTATCAATCCAACTAATATACCAGCTAATACAGAGAAGAAAGCATTATTACTACCAAGAATAGATCTTGATAAGAAGAATGATCCTGCGATTGCTAATATTGAGCTGATAATTGTACCTGTATTCAAAGATTTTTGAGGATCTTTTCCTCCTCTAACTGTAAATACACCTATAATAGATGCAATAACACCTAAAGCTGCTGTTGCTATTGCAAATGATACACCAGCTTCTTTATAAGCTAATAAACCTAATGTAATACCTGATAAAATACTACCAGCATAGGATTCAAATAAGTCGGCTCCCATACCAGCAACATCCCCTACGTTGTCCCCAACATTATCTGCAATTACTGCAGGGTTTCTAGGGTCATCTTCAGGGATACCAGCTTCAACTTTACCAACCAAGTCTGCTCCAACATCAGCTGCTTTTGTATAGATACCTCCACCAACTCTGGCAAATAAAGCTATAGAAGAAGCACCAAAACTAAATCCAGTAACAACTTCAGCATCTTGGAAAATAATATAAGAAAGAGTTATACCTAAAATTCCTAATCCAACAACGCACATTCCCATTACTGCTCCACCAGAAAATGCTACGTTTAATGCTCCATTCATTCCTTCTTCTTTTGCCGCATTAGCTGTCCTAACGTTTGCCTTTGTTGCAGCTTGCATACCGATGTAACCTGCAAGTACACTAAATATTGCACCAGCTAAAAAACAAATAGCTGTCTTATAATCGATTGCAACACCTAGAATTACACATACTATAACTACAAAAATAATAAGTGCTTTGTACTGGCGAGAAAGATAAGCCATTGCTCCGTCGTGAATAAATCCAGATATCTCCCTCATTCTTTCATTACCAGCACCTTTTTTACTTATGCTACTAAATTTTATTGCAGCAAATAATAAAGCGATAATACCTGCTGCAATAGCTAAATAGTAATACATATTGTCCATGATTTACTCCTTTCAACTATTAAATTATTTTATATATGCTAACGCCAAAGCTGAAACCAAGAATATAACTGATGATACAATAACAACTCTGTTAATATAATTATCCTTAGTTAATCTTCTACCATGTCCACCGACATTAGTTTCGCCTGTTAACGCTGCCATCCCTTCTGATTTAGTTTCTTGACTCATCACTGCAATTATTATTACAATGCTGGCAATAACTAAAATTACTGAAAAAATAGTCTTCATTTATCCACCTCATTTCAATTAAGTTGATATATAAAATATAACATAGACATTCGATATTATCAAGATACTTCATATATCATTATTGCACAAAGTTATTATACCACAAATTTCTTTGAATTTAATTGATAATCAGTATTGATTTATCAGAAATCATGTGCTATACTTATTATGATATCAATTATCAATACTTATTATAGAGGTGGTTATGTTACAAGACATATTATTAGAACATTGTTATCCCACACTAAGTAATCTCAAATTTGCAAATATGATAAATGTTGATTATACAGATAGCATATTTGAAGACATATTTAAATTAAACGAAAAATTATCAGAATATAATTTTAGCTTAATTATTTTAAAGCAAACTAGAAAAAAGTTGTTGCTGTACTTAATAAATTACAATTTAATAGAAAACTATAATGATAAAAGGCTGCAAAATGCTTTGAAAAGTTATGGTTATCCTGCAGATAATTTTAATAGCAGCATAGATTTTTTAAAGAAAAGATTACTTGAAAATGAATTTCCTCATGAAATCGGATTTTTCTTAGGATATCCTTACGAGGATGTTCTTGGTTTTATCAATTACAACGGAAAAAATGAATGTATTTCCGGAAAGTGGAAAGTATATTCTGATGTAGAAAAAGCAAAAGATATATTTAAAAAATATGACTATGCTAAGCTCGTAACAAAAAGATTATCATTACAAGGAAATAACTTGTTTGATATAATAAATTATTTTAAGGAGTAAATTATGAATTTATTAATTTTATACTGGTCTCAAACTGGTAATACTGAAAAAATGGCTCAAATTATTAAAGAAGAATGTGAGTCAAAAGGATCTAAAGTCGAAATGGTATTTAGTGATGATTATAAAAACTATGATATAGACAATTTCGATGTCATTGCTTTTGGGTGCCCTGCTATGGGTGATGAAGAACTAGAAGATACTTCATTTGAACCGATGTTTTCTGATTTAGAAAATACATTAAGTGATAAAAAAATTGCTCTCTTTGGTTCTTATGAATGGAACAACGGTGAATGGATGGGCTTTTGGAAAGAAAGATGTTCGAAAAATAATTTAAACGTTATTGATACTGTAATTTGCTATGATACACCAGACGAAAATTCTACTGCTGATATCAAAAAATTCGCAGATAATTTATTAAAATAATACTTAAAAAAGCTTGGTAGTCATCTAAAACTACCAAGCTTTTTATTAGCCTTTTAATTCATTTCTGTTTTCTTGTAATTCTTCCAATAGATTGTTCAATTTGTCTTGAGTTGTTTCCAACATTTCATCGATATATTGGATAGATTGACTCTTTAATAGTCTAGCATTGTTTTCAGCTTGAGAAGTAATTTCTTCTGCATTTTTTTGAGCTGCAATAGTAACATCGTGTTCATTTACCATTGTTTCAAATCTGTTTCGAGCTTCTTGGTCTATTTTTTCTGCTTCTTTGTAAGCTTGAGTTCTAATATTTTCAGATTCTCTGTTAGCTTCATCAATAATTCTATTCTTTTCAGCATTAGTCCATTGAGCTTGTTTGATTTCTTCTGGTAAATTTTCTCTCATATCTTTTAAAACTGATAGAAGTTCTTCTCTTTCAACCATAACTTTTTTAGAAAATGGAACTGTTGATGCTTCATCAAGTATGTCTTCCATTTCTTCTATTAACTTAATAATATCCATGTAACCCTCCTGCATTGAGCTAATTATTCTTACAATTATTATAATAAAAATATCAAATTAATTCAAGATAAAGCATTTATTTATCGTTAAATTTATCCTTTATATCGTCAATGATATTTTCAGGAACAAGTTCTGATATATCAGCGCCGTAGGAAGCTATCTCTCTTACTATAGAAGACGAAAGAAATGCATATTTGCCATCTGCAACTAAAAACAATGTTTCTAATTCATTATTTAATTTCTTATTAGCCAAAGACATTTGCATTTCTGATTCAAAATCACTAACAGCACGTAGTCCCCTTATAATTGTACTACATCCTATTTGTTTTGCAAAATCTACAGTCAATCCTTCAAATTGATGAACTCTTACATTAGATAAATGGCTACAAGATTTTTTAATCATCGAAACTCTTTGTTCAAGAGAAAATGTGCTTTTCTTTTGAATGTTTTTTACAACAGCTACATTTACTTCTTCAAAAATTTTTGCACTTCTTTCAATAATATCCATGTGTCCATTCGTAATTGGATCAAAACTACCCGGATATAATACCTTTGTTTTATTCATTATCATTCCTCAAAAAATATATATTCTTCTTTTTACCATATTGTTTTTGTTTTTCTAATTTCAAATTTTTGAAATATTCATCAGACAATTCTTTTTCGGATTCTAATATAACAAGACAATCATCATTTAAAAGATCATTATCTATTAGCATCTGAATGGATTCTTTGTAATAATTTAATCTTTCATAAGGCGGATCGATAAAAACATAATCAAATTTTAATCCTTGTCTTCTGATATTTAATAAATTTTTCTTAAAATCACCTTTAAAGACTTTTGCGAATTCCTGTGATTTTGTATGTTCAATATTCTCATTGATGCATTTTATATTATCATTAGAAGCTTCACTAAATACTACTAAATCACATCCACGACTTATGAACTCTATACCAACTGCTCCACTTCCTGCAAATAAATCTAATGCTTTGGAATTAGGTTTTACTTGAAAAATCACGCTGAATATAGCTTCCTTTATTTTACCTTCTGTCGGTCTTGTAAATCTATCTAAATCGCTATTTAAGTTCATACCTCTCATTTTCCCTGAAATAACTTTCATTTCTCACCTCAATTAAAAATAACATTGTCTAGTAATTTATCTTTAAACTTATTAATTTCTTCATCCAAATACATATATTCTTTAGTTTCGCATAAATCATTCGTATATATATACTCAGTTATCACAGCAGCCTTTTCTATCAAATCATAGTCTTTTTCTAGATCTGCAATGTTTAGAAGTGGTATTCCTGATTGTCTAGTTCCTAACAAATCACCACTACCTCTCATCATCAAATCCTTTTGTGATAGTTCAAATCCGCTATTCGTATTAACCATAATATTCATTCTTTCCATTTGTTCATCAGAATATGCATTGTTGATAAGAATACAATAAGATTGATCTGAAGATCTGCCCACTCTACCTCTTAGTTGATGAAGTTGTGAAAGTCCAAATCTTTCTGCATTATATATAACAATTACATTTGCTTTTTTGACATCAACGCCAACTTCAATAACTGTTGTAGATACCAATATTTTTGTTTTTCCGTCTACAAAATCTTTCATAATCTCTTCTTTTTCCGAAGATTTCATTTTACCATGTAACATTCCAACATTTATATCAGAAAAATACTCACTAGATAACCTATTGTAAAGTTCTGTTACATTCTCTAAATCCAATGCTTCAGATTCTTCTATCAATGGACACACAACATAAGCTTGAAACCCATTTTCAACTTGTTTTCTGATAAAAGCTGCTATTCTTTTTTCATAACTAAATCCAACAGAATATGTTTCTATTACTTTTCTGCCTTTAGGCATTTCATTTATTGTTGATATATCCAAATCCCCATAGTAAGAAAGTGCTAAAGTTCTTGGAATTGGTGTAGCTGTCATCACAAGAACATCTGGATTTTTCCCCTTGTCTGAAATTTTCTTTCTTTGCCCTACACCAAATCTATGTTGCTCATCGGTAATTACGAGTCCAAGCTTTTTAAAATCCACAAAATCTTGAATTATTGCATGCGTACCAACTATGACATCAAAATAACCCGACTTTATTCCTTCTAAAACAGAATCTTTTTCCGATTTTGTTAAATCAGATTTTAATAAACAAACTTTTAACCCAAATTTTGAAAAATCATCCGATAAGTTTTCATAATGTTGTGTCGCTAAAATATCCGTAGGAGCCATAAAAGCTGATTGATAACCACTTGAATATGATTTGAATATCGCTGCTTCAGCTACTATTGTCTTTCCACTTCCTACATCTCCTTGAACCAATCTATTCATTCTCTTTTCAGATGTCATATCACTTTCAATATCTCTAATTGCTTCTAACTGTCCTTTTGTAAGTTCAAATTTTAAAGACTGTATGAAAAGATCCATGCTTTCGTCAGTTTGAAATTTTATATAATTTTGTTCGTTTAGTGTTGTCTTCATTGATTTCATTGCCAATTGCATTATAATAACTTCTTCAAGAACAAGCGCTGTCCTAGCTCGTTTAAATTGTGCATAATCCACAGGTTTGTGTATGTTTTTTATTGCATTTCTTTTGTTCTCAATATCGTAGTTTTTAATCATACTATAAGGAATAACATTTTTAATTTCATCAATACAATGTTTAATAGCAAAATCAATGAATTTAATCATATCATTATTTGTAACGCCTTTTTTTACTTTGTAAATTGGATAAATAATGCCCAATTTTCCACCAAAAGTTTTACTTAAAATTGGTGACGATATTTTGAATTGATTTTGAACTCTATTTATTTTCCCATACAAATAGTAGGTAGTGTTTGGTAGAATTTGATTTCTGATAAAAGGCTGATTAAACCATGACACACTTATTTTAGAAGTATCGTCAAAAGCAATAGCAGATGTTAAATTTAAATTTCTTCTAAGATATTTAGTTACAGGTTTTGAAATAAATTTGACTTTTATAACGCAGTTTTCTTCATTCCTTGTATCTATAATGTTTTTAATGATCGATCTATTTTCATATCTATATGGGAAATAATTCAATAAATCATTAACATCAAAAATACCCATTGAGTTTAAAACTTCTAATTTTTTCTTTCCTATTCCTTTTACTTCTGATAATTGCATAACTCACCACACAAAAAAATCCCTACATTAAACATACAAATAATAGACCGATGAAAATCGATCTATTATCTGTAATTATTTGTAAGGAGTTATTCTATTGAAAATACATAGTAATATAAAGGTTGAGATCCTTCGACAACCTCAATATCAATGTTTTTATATTCTTCTTCCAAACTATCTTTCAATTTATTAGCAACCATTTCATCACAGCCTTCACCGTAATAAATTGTAACCAATGAATCGTCTTTTTGAATTAGTTGTCTCAATAAATCCATTGAAACTTTATTAATATCATTACCAACCGCTCTGATATTCTTTTGGTCAAGACCGATAATGTCATCTTTCTTTACTTTAATATCTGACATATTTAAATCTTTTACCGCAAAAGTAACTTCACCAGTCTTAACTGTTGCTATTACATCGTTAAAACTATCAAAGTTTTCTTCTGCACTTGCTTCTTCATTGAATGCTAAAAGAGCCGAAATAGATTGTGGTACGGCTTTTGTCTCTACAACGAAAACTTTTTTATCAACTATTTGTTTTGCTTGATTAGCTGATAATATGATGTTCTTATTGTTAGGAAATACAAAAACTGTCTTTGCATTAACTTTTTCTATAGAATTAACTATATCTTCAGTTGAAGGATTCATTGTTTGTCCACCAGTAATCACTTCATCGACATTTAACATATCGAAAACTTTACTGAATCCTTTACCACTACTAACCACTACAAATCCAAAATCTTTTTCTGGTTCTGAAGGTTTTGTAGAAGCTTGACTAATTTCTTCTTCAGTAGAATGCAAGTTTTGATGTTGTAATCTCATATTATCTATTTTGATATCTCTTAGAGCACCTAATTCCATGGCAATTTCTAAAACTTTACCAGGATTATTAGTATGAATATGAGTTTTGATTACTCCATCACCTTTTACAACTAGTAAACAATCCCCAAAGTTTTCTAATTTTGATCTATATGAATTTTCATCTGCATCAGTCATTATAAAAAATTCAGTACAATATCCGAATTCTATTTCTTCGTCTGATACAACATTAGTATTTTCATTAATAGTTCTAGAAGATTCGTCAATTACTGTTTCTGAAATCAATTTTTCATTATCGTAATTTAAAACGCCTTCTAAGAATAACATTAAACCTTGTCCACCTGCATCAACTACGTCGGCTTCTTTCAAAACAGGTAACATTTCTTTAGTTTTAAGAAGTGCCTTGTTACCTTCAGATATAATATCTGTCAAAAATTCTTTAATATCTTCGTAATTTTGGTAGTTTTGATCAGCAAACTCACCCATACATCTAGAAACTGTAAGAATAGTTCCTTCTGTTGGTTTCATTACGGCTTTATAAGCAGTTTTATAACTTTCAACAAATCCATCTCTTAATGCAAATATATTAAATTCAGTATAATCTTTAAATCCATTATAAAAACCTCTCATGATTTGAGAAGTAATTACACCAGAATTTCCTCTAGCTCCCATAAGAGAACCATCACTCATAGCTTTAGCTAAATTTGCAATACTCAAATCAGTTACGCCATTAACTTTTGAAATAGCTGATTTAATTGTCAATGTCATATTAGTACCAGTATCTCCATCTGGAACTGGAAAAACATTTAAGCTATTTACTATTTCTCTTTTATTTTCTAAGTTCTTAAATCCCGCTAGAAGGCAATTCTTGAACAGTGTTGCGTCATTCTTCATTGTGCCCCCTATTTTTCTTCGTTTATTCTCATATCTTGAACAAGAACATTAACACATTCTACTTCAAGACCAGTTTTGTTTTCTACACTATATTTAACTGTATCAATAATATTTTGGCAAACCACAGCAATTTTAGTACCATATTCCAAAACTACAGTTAAATCTATTACAATTTTATTATTTCTTGTATAAACTTTTACTCCCTTACTCATATTGTCTTTATTGAGTAACATTAAAAATCCGTCTGATAAATTTTTATAAGCTAGTCCAACAATCCCGTAACAAGTCATAGCTGTTTCACTAGCAATAGTTCTAACGATATTATCTGATATTAATATTGAACCATATTCGTTATCAATTTTAGTAGTCATATTACCTCCTATTTGTGATACCTAATTAATTATATTATACTCTTTTAATGTTTAAGATTCTAATTTACATATTAATACTATATTATTATAACATATTTTAGCTCTAAAAGCTTGAAATTCAGTTTTAAAATATGCTATAATATCAAGAGACATTTGAAAAAGAACCAGGAGGTGTAATTATGTCCAAAAAATGTGAAATTTGTGGTAAATCAAGAACTTTCGGAAATAATAGATCATTTTCTTTAAGATCTTCAAATAGAAGCTGGGCACCTAACATCAGAAAAGTTAGAGCTTTAGTCGATGGCAAACCAAAAAGAATCAATGTATGCACTAGATGCTTAAGATCAGGTTTAGTTGAAAGACCTCAATTTATCAAAACAACAGAAGAAGAATAAAACAAAGAGTCGAAAACTTCGACTCTTTTTTAATCTCTAGAATCAATTAAAAGACCATATCCATCTATTAATTCTATATATGCTTTTTTATTTTTTATTTTATTACTAATCGTCAATGTTGAACAAAAATCAACATCTAAAAATTCGCTGTCGTATTCAAAACCATTTAACCTAATTTTCATTCCACTATTCGATAAAACTACAATGGAAATATAGTCATATCTCATAACACATTCTGTGCTTTCTCCTAAGAATTTAATTATATTATTGTTACCAATAAATATAATTTCAATTCCTTTTTCATAGCATCTTTTTGAATAAATTAAATTCGACATTGTGTGATCTAATCTGGTTCCTGTTGCCCCAAAAGCATATATTGTTGAGCAATTTTTTTCGATTAATATATTTATTGCGGCTTCAAAATCAGTAAAATCTTTTTTGCAATTATATTTTTCAAAAATCTTGTTATTTTCTTCTAGAAAAATTTTGTCCTCATTATTTATAGAGTCAAAATCTCCTATAGCGAAATCAAAATCTTTATGATAATCGGTGAAATATTTTGTTCCACCATCTACAGCTATTTTAAAGTCTGATTTTTCATAATATTCTTCAAAAAGATTCTTATCAGATAATTCCCCTGCGCAACAAATCAAACCAATCATTTTTTACTTACCTTTGATACAGGTTTAATTAAAATTAATATGACAACTATAGCTATAATTCCATTAGGAACAATGTAGGTGATGTTATATAAGAATGATCCTAGTAATGCAGGAATATCTGATGGCAATGTGTCTTTGAAAAATACATAACCACTTAAAATCGCAGCTACTCCTCTCATTAAAATAGCGAATATACATGCTAAAATCATTTTATAATTAATTTTGCCACCCAAAGTTTCTTCATTACATCCTAACCCTGATAATCCTAAAGCCATATAAGCTATTGGATAATCTAGCATATATTGTATTGGGTGGATAACGTAAGGATCAACAAAGCTATCCAAAACTCCATACATTAATCCAATTACAATCCCTGGTTTTAGCCCCCATCTTAGTCCAAATAATAAAATCGGAACATATCCCGCTAGGGAAACAGATCCTCCTCTTGGCATTTTAAAAATAACAATGCTATTTAGTACAGCTGTCAAAGCTAAAGTAATTGCTCCTTCAACCATAAATCTCAAATTTTTGTTCAAGATATCCTCCTATTAATTATAATTTTTGATTGTAAATATCTAGTTGAGATTCTATGTCTTGATTAAAAACATCTGAACCACTTACAATTAGATTAGCTCCAGATTTTAACACTTTATTGACATTAGAAGTTTTCACTCCTCCATCAACTTCCAGTAAAATATCTTTTTTTGATGTTTCTATCATTTTTCTTGCATCTTTTATTTTTGAATATTGACTCTCTATAAAGGATTGTCCTCCAAAGCCTGGATTTACACTCATTACAAGTATTATATCCAAATCATCAATAATATAATCACAACATTCCAATCCTGTGGATGGATTAAGTGCTAATCCACATTTTTTTCCAGCTTTATGAACAGTCTGAATGATCCTATGTGGATGAAAAGTTGCTTCTGGATGAAAAGTAATTATATCAGCTCCGGCATTCAAAATGTCATCTATAATATTTTCTGGTTTGTTAACCATCAAGTGACAATCAAGAATAAAGTCCGGATATTTTTCTCTTATTTGTTTTATAACTGCTGGACCAAAAGAAATATTTGGCACAAAAATTCCGTCCATAACATCCAAATGTAAATATTTTATTCCCTTATTTTTTAGTATATCTAAGTTTTTTTCTAACTCAAAAAAGTTACATGCCAACAAAGACGGACTTAAATTAGCCATTAATACCTCCTAATTTTTTTGTATTCTTCAACTATCTTCAAATAATTATCATATCTACTCTGGGATATTTCTCCAATTTCAACAAGTCTTTTTATTTCACATTTTGGTTCATTAATGTGATCGCAATTATTGAACTTACATCTTAAACTATTTTTTCTAAATTCTACAAAATTATTTTTAATTTCTGATTTGTCATTTAAAAAAGACAAATCAAAAGAACTAAAACCCGGTGTGTCTAAAACGTAAGTATTGTCATCTACCATTTTAATTTCAATGTGTCTTGTCGTTTGCTTTCCTCTCTGAGTTTTATCACTTATTTTACCAGAAATAAAATCCTCACTTGGAAATAATTTTTTTAAAGTACTGGATTTCCCCGCCCCGCTGGGACCAATAACACAATTGATATGATTTCTGAATTCATTTAATAATTCTTCATTAGTGATTGAAGATTCATTTGAGTTGAATATTACTTTATAGCCGACATTTCTGTATATATCAGCATAAATTTTTTTCTCATCTTCAGATACCAAATCAGACTTATTAAATACAATGACGCAATCAATGCTGTTTTTCTCAATCATTAATAGATATTTGTCTAGTAACATTAGATTAATATTAGGTGACTTAATGCTACTTAGAACAAAACATTTATCTATATTACTCACTTCAGGTCGGTGCAAAAGCACAGATCTTGGATGTATTTTTAAAATAAATCCAAGACCATTTTCTACGTTTATATCTACTTTATCGCCTACAACTGGAGTTATTTTCTTATTTCTAAAATTTCCTTTCGCTTTTGAAGGATACACTTCGTTTCCAACTCTTACGTAGAATAATTCCCTTTGAATTTTCGTAATAACACCTGTTTTATCCGACATTAACTAATTCTCCATTAATATAGACTTTAATATCATTATTAGGTTTTACTTTTACTTTAATTCTGATATCTCCTTCAGAAGCATCATGATTTTCTTCGAATATTATATTATTTTCAGTTTCATCTTTAATAGTTACTGTGTAAATTCCTTTTTCTACAGGTTGACTTATTCTGTATACTTTATCAATCATTTCAGGTTCTTTTTTACCTTTACTGATTATAACATCAATTGAACTATCTTTTTTTAGTTTCTTTCCAGCATCATATTGTTGCCATATAACTTGATTTGTATCATATGAATTGCTAAATTTCTTTTCAATATTTCCTATATTTAGTCCGATTGATTTTAATTTATTACTAGCTTGACTTATATCAGCTCCTAATAAATCAACCATCTCTACAAGTTCTTCTTTTTTACCTAAAGAAATTACAACATCAACTTTAGAGTCTTTACTTATGCTAGTTCCTGCATCTGGATGTTGTTGCATAATTTTTCCAGCTTCAAAATTATCGCTGTTTTCTTTAGTTATTTCACCAATTTCTAAGCCTAATTTATTTAGTTGAATTTTAGCATTTTCAATAGTCATATTGGATAAATTAGGTACAGACACCTGTTCCTCTCCTTTGCTTACAACTAATTTTATAATAGTTCCTTTTTTCACTTCTGTACTGGATTCAGGATCTTGTTCTAATACTTTTCCTGGTTCAACATTACTTTCAGTCTTATATTCTGAAACAACAGCAATTAAATTATTAGCCTTAGCTTTATTTAAAGCTTCGGTTTCCGTTAAACCAGTTAATGCAGGAACTAAAACTAGGTCTTGCTTATTCTTGTTTATATATTTCTTGCCAAATATAATTGCAACAAATACCAAAGCTGCTAAAACTATAGGCAATAGAATCCACATAAATTTTTTAGATTTATTTTTATTATCTTTTGTAGAAGATTGTTTAGGCGTTTTATAAACTGCTTCCTTTATTTCAGGTTGTTCATCATTTTCCTTAATTATTGGGTTTTTAGTAGTTTTTTGATATAAATCAGAAGAATAGTTTTGATAATTTCTCAACATTTCTTTCAATTCTGTAGCTGATTTAAATCTATCATTGGGATCTTTTGCCATCGCTTTAACTATTATATCATTAAGACCTTGTGGTAAATCATGACGAAGATTTATAGGCGGCACCAATGGATCTTGAATATGTTTCAATGCAATTCCAACAGCATTTGGTGCATCAAACGGTACTTCTCCTGTAGCCATTTGATACAATACAACACCTAATGAATATATATCACTTTTCTCATCGATAAATTTACCCTTTGCTTGTTCTGGTGAAATATAGTGAACAGTTCCCAATACAGTTGAAGTATATGTCAATGTCGCAGACGAAGAAATTCTTGCAATGCCAAAATCTGTCGCTTTTAAATTGTTAGACTTATCAATTAACATATTATGTGGTTTAATGTCTCTGTGAATAATTCCATTTTTATGAGCACATTCTAAAGCACTTGCTATTTGAACACCATAATTCACAATATCTTCGATCGGCAGAATTTGTTTTTCATCTATTATATCTTTTAAAGTCTTACCATCTACATATTCCATTACAATGTAATTATATTTACGACCATCAACATACGAACTTCCAACATCGAACACACTTACTATATTAGCGTGCGTCAAAGATGCAGCAGATTGTGCTTCCATTGCAAATTTTCTCAGAAAATCTTGGTCTTCCATATATTCATTTTTTAATACTTTCACAGCGACATATCGGTTTAAAACAGTGTCCAAAGCTTTGTACACTTTAGCCATACCACCAACGCCTACTTCTTCTATTATCTCGTATCTATCGCCTAAAACTTTACCTATCATAATTTTCCCCTTCATATAAATAAAGCGTAATAGTTATATTATCAATACCTTCGATATCATTTGCTTCATCAATCAGATTTTGAGTTATTTTATCCAAATCTGTTTCTTTTTTAATAATATCAACAATATCCTCATTTTCTAATTGTGAAGTCAAACCATCTGTGCACATTAATATCAAATCATCTTTAATAAGTTTAATATTAAAAATGTCTATATCTACAGTATCTTGAATTCCTAAAGATCTTGTAATAACATTTTTTTGTGCAAAATCTAAGGCTTCTTCTTCAGTTATAGTTCCAGATGATAATAAATCATTCACAAGAGAATGATCTACGGTAATTTGCTTTAATTCTCCATCCCTGTATAAGTACATTCTACTGTCTCCAACATTTGCGACAATAGCATTATCATCATAAACTAAACAAGCAACTATCGTTGTGCCCATATTTCGATGTTCAGAATTATTTTCACTATCTTTGTAAACTTCCTCATTTGCTAAAGTAATCGCTTTTATCAGTGTATTCTCGTAATCTTTTTTATTTTCATTTTCTTTTACGTAGTTTACAACAGTTTCGACAGCTTTCTTGCTTGCAACTTCACCAGCTTTATGTCCACCCATTCCGTCGCACACAACAAGTAAGCTAAAATCATCTGTAATATAATTCATATGATAATCTTCATTAAGCTTTCTTACCAATCCGATATCTGTGCTTGAAGCATATTTCATTTCACACCTCTTTTAGTCATATTGTTAATTCTTAATTGTCCACAGGCTCCTTCAATATCAATGCCTTGTTTTCTTCTTATTGTAGTATTAACATTGTTTTTATTCATGTAATTCATAAATTCCATCATCTTGTTTCTATCTGGAGATTTTTGATTAAATTCTTCAATAGGATTTAATGTTATCAAGTTCAAAAGACAATTTCTATTTTTTAATAAATCGACAAGCTTGTCCATATATTTTTTTGAATCATTTACATTTTCAATTACAGTATATTCGAATCCAATTCGCCTTTTGGTTTTATCAAAATAATAGTCGCAAGCATCTAGAATTTCTTCAATTGAGTATTTGTTTCCAATAGGCATTAGCTGATTTCTCTCATTATCAAATGGATTATGAAGTGAAATAGTTATGTTTATACCTATATTTTCATCTGCAAGTTTAATTATTTTATCTACTAATCCACATGTAGATAATGTTATATTTCGAATAGACATATCTTGTCCTTCTTTGTCTGTAATCAAATCGATAAACCTTATAACATTATCGTAATTATCTAATGGTTCCCCTATGCCCATTAAAACCATATTATTGATTCGTATACCCAAATCATTTTCTACCAAATATATCTGAGCACACATCTCATAAGGTTGTAAATTTCTTATGAAACTTTTCTTTGTCGATGCACAAAATTTGCATCCCATTTTACAACCAATTTGTGTTGATAAGCATATTGAAGTGTGAGTTTTATATTCTATAAACACCGTTTCTACGATATTACCATCACTCAACTCTATAAGATATTTTTTCGTGTTGTCTAATTTTGAATCAATCCTTTTGATAATAGAACAATTTTTGATATCATTGTAATCGTCTAGTTTTTCTCTTAAATCATTTGAAAAATTAGTCATTTTATCAGGATTGAATATTCTATTTTTATGAATAGCTTGAAAATACTGCAATGCTCTGAAAGATTTTTCTCCATTATTCACAAAAAATTCTTTCAGTTCATCGACAGTCATATTTTCCAAGACAATTTTATTTTGCATATTATTCACCAATCTAAATTATATCAAAAATCTCAAGTTTTGTAATCTATTAGTCTTTTACAAACTTTGAAATGAAAAAGCCCTGCGTTCCTTTTTGGAATGGCATAAGTTTTATAAATTCATTTTTATCTCCATAAAAATCAATATCTTCTCTTTTTAAGTTTAATTTGTTTTCAATATAATCCACATTTTCTTCGTTCTCTTCTTTTAAAAGAGAGCATGTAGAATATACTAAGATGCCGCCTTTTTTTAAATATTTTTCACAATTTTCAAGAATTCTTCTTTGGATTCCAACTAAATCTTCTACATCTTTTTTCGTTCTGAATAACTTTATCTCTGGATTTTTATTGATAACACCAGTTGCAGAGCACGGTGCATCCACAAGAATTCTATCAAATTTATTTATCAAATCTTCTTGTAAAATAGTTGCATCAAAATTCATATATTGAACATTTTCAACTCCACATTTATTCACATTCTCTTTTATTCTATATATTTTATTCTCGTTAATATCATTACAATAAATAATCGATTGATTATTTGTTATTTCTTGAATGTTGCATGATTTTGACCCAGGAGCTGCACAAATATCAAGAACTATGGAGTTCTCCACTGGCTCTAAAACCTCTGCGCACAAACTACAAGAACCATCTTGGATAATAAATTTACCTTCTTTAAATTCGTTCGTATCTATTATCGATTCAGGATTTCTTACGATAAAACTATCTTTTAAAAAAGGATGTTCTTCTAATACGAATCCCTGATTTTCTAAATTTATTTTTAAATTATTCTCCTTTATTTTATTTTGTTTAATTACAAAATCAGATTTGTAAAAGAAAGATTTGAGAAGTTTTTTTACAGTTTTTTTAGAATAAGATTTGTTCAACATCTTAAGTAATTCTTTGTTTATGGAGAATTTAATTTCATCTCCTAAATCTTCCTCATCCAAATTAATCCTGCAAACCTCCCTTAGAACAGCATTAACATAATCTTTATAATGTGTTAAGTTGTTAGCCAATTCTACTGCTTCGTCAACTACAGCATAATCAGCTGTTTTCATAAATAGTATTTCTGTAGTTGCCATTCGCAAGATTTCCAGAACAATTTTATCAAGCTTATTTAATTCCAAATCGCTGCACTTAGATATTACATAATCTATGAAAAATCTATTTTCTATTTCTGTAAATACACACCTTTTAATGTACGCGATATCTCTCTTGTCCAAATCACCATAATCATAAGTCTTTAATAATTCAGAAGAGTATCCTGATTTATTATTAATTGAATTGGTAATATTAATTATTTCGTTTCTAATATTCATAATCTCTCATTTCTTTTAATTATTTTAATTACATAATATATTTTACACTAAAACAGCAAAAATAAAAAAATTGAACCTAAAAGGATTAACCTTAGGTTCAATCTACATTAATTTTTAATCTCTATCTCTTGATATCAGTACTAATCTTACCAATTGTAAAAGTGAAACCAAAGCACTTGCAATATAAGTTAATGCAGCTGCTTTTAAAACTTGTTTCGCAGGTTCTATTTCATCATCAGTCAATAGTCCATTTGATAAAGCTCGTATAGCTCTACTACTAGCATCAAACTCAACAGGTAATGTAACTAATTGGAACAAAACAGTCGCTGAGAATAAAATAATTCCAAATTCTACTAATGGTCTCATACTAAACATAAATCCAAGTAAAATTAAAATCCATACTGATTTCGATGCGAAATTCACAACAGGAAACAAAGATTCTCTAAATCTCAAGAAACCATAATTTTCCTTGTCTTGAATCGCATGACCTACTTCGTGACTTGCTACAGAAACTGCAGAAATCGACTGACTATTATACACTGCATCTGATAAAGCCAAAACTTTTTTTGATGAATCATAGTAATCAGTCAAGCTTCCTTGAACATTTACTATTTCTATATCAGACAAACCTTCGTAATCAAGCAAAACTCTTGCCATTTCTTTTCCAGTCAATCCTTTTGAATTTGTAATTTTCTTATACTTATCAAAAGTATGAGTGACTTTGATTTGTGAGTAAAATGCTAATATCAAAGCCGGAATCAAAAGTAGCATAGTTCTATCATAATAAAAATTAAACAATGATTCCTCCTACAAAATTATTCCCTCTTCAAATGAATTTCCATTCAAATATTCGCTAACGTTAAGAGGTTTTTTATTTGGAAGTTGTAATCTTGTGATAACTATAAATCCATCTTCACAAGCAACTTTAATCCCATTCTTATCTACTTTTACAACTTCTCCATTCTTATTATCATTATATTGTTCTATTATGTTGATATTGTGAACTTTTACAGTTTTATCGTTTAATTTAAAAAACAAACCTGGCCAAGGAGTCAATCCTCTAAATTTATTGTAAATTACATCTGCTTTTTCATTAAAATTAATTTCACCCATAGATTTTTGAATTTTGCCTACTGTAGATGCTTCATTTTCATTTTGTTTTTCTCTTGAATCGAAATATTTTTTATAATCATTGATAACTTTATCTATTAAGTCAGCACCCATTATCATTAATTTATCGTGCAATTCTTCAAGCATAATTTCTTTGTTAAGCTTAATTTTATCTACAGCTAAAACATCCCCAGTATCAAGTCCTTGTTCAACTAACATTATACTTACACCGGATTCTTTATCGCCATTTATTAGAGAGTAATTTATCGGAGAAGCTCCTCTGTATTTGGGCAAAATTGATGCGTGAACATTTAAAATCTTGTTTTTAAACCTATCCAGTATTCTTTTTTTGATTAATTGACCATAAGCTACCACCACAATAAAATCAGGATTAAGTCTATCTAATAGATTAAAAACTTCATCGTCATTTATATTTTGTGGAGTAATAACCTCTATTCCCAAATCCATAGCTCTTTTTTTAACTGCCGTAGGTGAAAACTTATTTCTATTTCGTTTTTTATCTTGTTGTGATATCACTAATTGAATTTCGTTATTTGGGTTATCATATAATCTTTGCAAACTCTCAACTGCAAAATCTGGAGATCCCGCAAATACAATTTTATTTTTCATTATTTAATCTCTCAATCTCTTCATCAGAAAGATTCAATACTTTATCAGTGTACAATACGCCATCTAAATGATCTAATTCATGACAAAAACAATGTGCTTTGTAATCAGTGCCTGTTTTCCTTTGAACGTTTCCGTCCAAGTCTGTGTATTCTACAGTAACAATCTTAGGTCTTTCAACATATCCATTTTTACCAGGAACTGACAAACAACCTTCAACATTAATTTGCTTTTCATCTGATCTTTCTACGATTCTAGGATTTATTAGAACCATTTTACCGTCTTCATCTTGCATGTCTATTACTACTATTCGCTTAAGCATTCCTACTTGTACACAAGCCAATCCTATTCCTTTATTTTCATACATTGTTTCAAACATATCATCTACGATTTGTTTGATTCTATCATCTATTTTTTCAACCTCTCTTGATTTTTTTCTCAAGATTGGATCATTTTCTAATCTTATTTGTCTTAATGCCATTTTATCTCCTAAAAATAACTTTGAGGATCTAATGTTATTTTAAGCGTTATTCCCTCTAAGTTAATATTGTATTCATTGTTTATTAAAACTTTTTTTATTATTTCTATTATTTTATCCTCTCCATTAGGGAATTTATAGTACAAATCAAACCTGTACATATTATTAATTCTCTCTATTGGAGAAGGATGAGGCCCATTTATTAATGTTGTAGATAGTTTGTATCTTCTGATAAGGGCAGCAACGTAATTTGAAACTTCATTGATTTTTTTCATAGCAACATTTCTGTTTTTACTGGAAATATTGATATTTAATATTCTGAAAAAAGGAGGATAATTAAATGATTTTCTTAGCTTTATCTCCTTTTCATAAAACATCTTATAATCATGAAGTGCCGCCGATGTTATAGCAAAATTATCAGGCTTATATGTTTGAATAATCACATCTCCTTCATATTCTGCTCTTCCTGCTCTTCCAGCTACTTGAGTTATCAATTGAAAAGTTTTTTCATTAGATTTGTAATCTCCTAAGTTTAAACTAATATCTGCAGCCATTACTCCGACTAATGTAACATTTGGAAAATCAAATCCTTTCGACAACATTTGCGTCCCGATTAATATATCTATTTCTTGATTATTCATCATATCATAGATTTTTTTGTAATCTTTTTTTGTGTTCGTAGTGTCTCTATCCATTCGTGCAATTCGTGCATTTGGAAAAAGCTCTCTAGTTTCTTCTTCTAATTTTTGAGTACCCGCTCCAAACTCTTTTATAAATTTCGAGCCACAGTTTGGGCATACTTTCGGCTTTAGAGCTGTTCTTCCACACATGTGACAAATCAACCTATTTTTTGTTTTATGATATGTCATGGAAACATCGCAGCTATCACATTTTAGTACATATCCACATCTTCTGCACGAAATAAAAGAAGTGTGCCCTCTCTTGTTTAAAAACAAAATAGTTTGTTTTTTGTTGTTTAAATTATTTTGAATTTTATTGAGTAGAACTTTACTGAACATTCTCATGTTTCCAGTTTCAAGTTCTTTTCTCATATCTACAATCGTGCATTCAACAGGGTTTGTATCATTAGCTCTTTTATTCATTTGAATAAGATTGTACTCACCTTTTAAAGCTTTGCTGTATTCTTCAACTCCAGGAGTTGCTGAACCCAATAAAAGCTTTGCACCATTATATTCTGCTCTAAATCTGGAAATATCAATAGCGTTGTATTTAGGATTTTTTTCACTTACATAACTTGTTTCGTGCTCTTCATCTATTATTATCAATCCTAAATTTTTAAACGGAGAAAATACAGCACTTCTAGCTCCAACTACTATTTTATATTCTCCATTATACATTTTTCGAAATTGTTCGAATTTTTCGTTAACATTTAGCTTAGAGTGAATTATCGCAACTTTTCCTGGAAACCTACCCTCAAACCTTTCAATAGTCTGCGGAGTCAATGATATTTCTGGAACCAGAACTATGCTATCTTTACCTTCATTTAACATTTTTTCAACCAAATGCAAATACACTTCAGTTTTACCACTACCCGTTACACCATGTAACAAATTAAATTGATTTTCTAAAATCGAATTATAGGCTTTTTCTTGCTGTGAATTTAGTTTTATTTTTTGATAAGTTCTAGTATCGTCGACGACAACTCTGTCAACTTCTTTGAAGTAAATTTCAACAATTTTCTTATCTTCAAGTGCTTTTACTACACTTGAAGTCGTATTAGTTTTCGCTAAAAGCTCACTATAAAGTATGTTCTTTTTAGTTTTTAGCATATCAACTATTTTTTGTTGAGCATTTGCTCTTTTTGAAATAACTGGATTATCATCTATAAGTTTGACGTATTTCAATAGCTTTGGTGTGATTTGTTGATCATATACTAAATCCATTTTCAAAAAATCAGATTTTACATATTCCATTAGCTTTTTATGGCTAATGTCTGAAATTTCTTTAATTTCTGAATATTCTTTCTTGGTTTTAAGAATATTGTACAAATCTTCATCTACATTCAGTAGTTTATCATTTGCAGTGAAATATTCTTTTAATTCTTCAAAGTTTCCAGGCGGCAAAATAGTTTGAAAAGCAGAGCTAAAATCGCTTAAATATTTATCAACCATGAAAAAAGCAATATCGATGGATTCTTGTGTTACAATAGGATTCAAGTCTACTACTGATATTATTTCTTTGTAATCAATATCTTTTCTAGGGTTATCATTAATTCTAACCACTAACGCTAATTTATTAATATTTGATTTGCCAAAAGGGACTATAACTCTCATTCCAACTTCGACATCTTCACTTGAATAATATGAGTATAGCCTGTTAGTCATCTTCGATTTGTTTCTAAAAATAACATCAATATACATGTTTACCTACTTTATCAAATCCAATATCTTATCTGCGATATTTAACTTTGTGTCCTTATCAATTTCTAATATATTATCTTTGCTGATTATAGTTACCTTATTATATTCTGAATTAAATCCAATGTCTTTTTTTGATACATCGTTTAATACTATAAAATCTAGATTTTTTTTATCTAACTTTTTCTTAGCATTTTCTAATAAATTATTTGTTTCTGCGGCAAATCCAATAAAGATTTGATTATCTTTTTTATTTAATGATTTTAAAATATCTGGGTTTTCTTCTAATTCTAAAGAATTAATGCCATCTTGTTTTTTTATTTTTAAATCTTTTCTGTTCTTTACTTTAAAATCACTTACAGCTGCCGCCATAATTAAACAGTCAAAGTCGTCAATATAACTTTCAATTTTTTCTTTCATTTCAATTGCAGACTCCACTTTTATGTTTTCAATACCATATGGATTTTCTGCTGTTGTTTTTCCAGAAATAATTGTTACATCGGCTCCTCTCATACAAGCTTTCTTAGCAATCGAATATCCCATTTTACCACTGGAATCATTCGTTATATATCGTACAGGATCAATTCTTTCAACTGTTGCTCCTGCAGTAATCAAAATTTTCTTACCTTGTAAATCTTTTTCGCAAAAGTATTTTTCAACTTCTTCAACAATTTCCCAAGGTTCTTTTAATCTTCCGTTTCCTTCTGTATTACAAGCAAGCATTCCACTATTTGAATCTACAATTAAGTGTTTTTTTTGTTTCAAATCTTCTATGTTTTTTTGTGTCGCAGGATTATTCAACATATTGGTATTCATACTTACACAAAACATTATTGGCTTGGTATATGCTAGCGCGGTAGATGATAACAAATCGTCCGCGATACCATAATTTATTTTAGCCATCGTATTTGCACTAGCAGGTGCAATCAAAAACAAATCTGCCCATTTTGCAAGCTCTATATGTTCAACAACCTTGTGTGAATTATTATGAAACATTTTGTTTTTTACATCGCATTTGCCAATTGTTTCAAAAGTCATTGGACTTACAAATTCACAAGCTGAATCAGTCATAATTATTTTGATATTATAGTCAAGTTTTTTTAGTCTACTTACAACATCTACAACCTTGTAAATAGCAATTCCTCCAGTAACACCTAAAAGAATATTTTTATTCATTTGATTTGTTTTCCCAAACCTTTTTTTCCATAACTTCTTCTAAAGCTGTAGTAACTGGTTGAGCTTTTGCTTTCTTTAGTTTTGTGTCTTTGCCATCTATTAACATTCTTGCTCTTTTGCTTACCATTACACAAAGTGCATATCTACTATTGTTTATTTCTGATAATTTTTTAAATGATGGATTAATCATATTTTTCTCCTTTTACAACTCTAAATTTTTCTGCATCAATTATAGTTTCAATATTTTTTACAGTTTCATCGACATCTTCATTGATAACTGCATAATCATATTCATCAATAAAACTCAATTCTTTCTTGGCGTTTTGCATTCTAATATTAATTGTTTCTTCGTCTTCTGTATTTCTTCCTTCAATTCTCCTCCTAAGTTCAATCAAATCTGGTGGAAGAATGAATACAAAAACAGCTTCTGGATAGTTTTCTTTTACTTTTAATGCTCCTTGAACATCAATTTCTAGAATAACTATTTCTCCTTTATTTATTTGATCAAAAACAAATGATTTTGGAGTTCCATAATAATTATTATGCACATTAGCATATTCAATGAAATCTCCTTGCTCTATTTTCTTCTTAAACTCATCTAAACTCAAAAAATAATAATTTTCTCCGTCTACTTCATAAGGTCTCTTCTTCCTTGTTGTAGCAGATACAGAATATACAATATCATTTTTTTGTGATATTAATTTTTCACAAACAGTTCCTTTTCCAACTCCCGATGGACCAGAAACAACTAATAAAAATCCGTCTCTCATTTTAATCTTCCTTATTATTTGATTTATCTAATCTCATTTGTAAAGTCTCTGGTTGAAGGCAACTCAACACAACATGACTTGAATCCATAATTATTACGCTTCTAGTTTTTCTACCAAAAGTAACATCGATAAGATTATTGTCTTCCTTTGCTTTTTGAACAATTCTTTTAATTGGATTTGTTTCGGGACTAACAATCGCAATAATCCTGTTGCTATTTACTAAATTTGAAAATCCTATACCTAAACTTTCCATTTTCCCTCTATTCAATGTTTTGTACTTGTTCTCTCAATTTTTCAATCAAACTTTTAACTTCAATAACGCAAATAGAAATAGATTCATCATTCGATTTCGAAGAAATTGTATTAATTTCGCGATTCATTTCTTGAATTATAAAATCCAATTTACGCCCTATGCAATCTTTCATATCCATTGCTGATTTAAATTGAACTATATGAGAATCAAATCTCTTTAATTCTTCGTTAATGTCCACTTTGTCAGCCATTAAAGCAACTTCCAAGTACATTCTGTCCTTATCAATTGTTTCTTCATCTAACAATTCAGATATTTTATTAAATAAATTTTCTCTGTATTCTTTTACACTATTTTCAGTCAAGCTTGATATTTTAGATATTTGTTCTTCTATTTTTGATAGATTGGTCGATAAATCTTCCATCAAATTATCGCCTTCAATAGATCTCATCGAATATATTTTATTCACAGCTTCATCTAAAACTTTTAAAATATTATCGTGTAAAAATTCATTATCTAAATCTTTGTAAGTAAATGACATTACATCATCATATTTTACTAAATCCCTGACATTGATATCTGATGCCATATCTAACTTTTGATTTAATGAATCAAGCTTTTCCTTGATTTTTTGAGCTAATTCATAGTTGATATCCACACTGTCAACTGATAGTTGATATTTTTTAATTTTGATATAAACATCAACTCTTCCACGTTTTAACTTGTTTTTGATTAATGATTTCATGTCTTCCAACATAAGATTCAAATAACTCGGCATTGAAAAATTGAAATCCAAATACCTATTATTAACAGATTTGATTTCAATATCTATGCTGCAATCTTCCAATTCCAAACTAGAAGATCCAAATCCTGTCATAGACTTCATTCTATCGCCTCCTCTGATATTGTTAGTGTATATTAATATTTAAGAATTTACAATGATTTATTACAATTTTTAAACAATTTCTTTGATTTTGTCAATATCATAAGAACTCATATCGACATTAACAGTGTTGAAATTATTGTAAAACACCATTCCAGGTTTTGCTCCCTTAGCTTTTTTAACATTTTTCTTTTCGGTATAATCAACTTCAACGTATTTTTCTTTACTCATTGAGGAGAAATACGCCGCTAAGAAACAAGCAATGCCGTAGTCTTCTTCAGTCAAGTTTTCGTTTCGCATTATGACGTGTGAACCTGGCATATCTTTTACGTGAACGAAAATATCTTCTTTATTAGCTTGTTTCAAAGTTAGATTATCATTTTGGTAATTATTTTTACCTACAAAAATATCAACGTTATTTTCTGTTACAAAATGTCTTGGCTTTGATGGTTTTACTTTTGCAGTTTTTTTCTTAGATTTTTTTATCAAACCTATTTTTACTATCTCATCCTTAATTTCTGATAGTTCTTGATACTCTGTTACTCTCTCCAAAGTTTCTAGAAGTTGTAGAAGATATTCATTCTCTTGTTTTATAAGAGGAAGCTCTTGTGTAATCATTTTTTCTCTAGTTTTTAATTTACTAAATTTTTTGTAGTAATTTTGTGCGTTTTCATTTCCAGATTTTATTGGATTCAATGGAATCTCAATTGGGTTCATTTCATCATAGAAATTTTGTACATTTATTTTATCCACGCCTTTATGAATCAAATGCATATTTGAACTTATCAAATCAGCATAAACTTTGTAAATATCCCTTTTCTTAGCTTCTTGCAAATCTACAGTTAAATTGCTCAATTTATTTGAATTTCTTTGAATTTTATTTGAAACGATTTTCTTCAAGTGCGAAGATTTTTGTGTAATTGAATCGTTTGAACTGTGTTTTTTATAATAATAATCCAACATTTCGTGAATATCATCAAAGTTTTTCTTTTGATATCCGTATTTTTCTAATTTAATTACATGAAAATCCTTTAATTTTTCATCTTCATCGATGACTATAGAATAATCATAATCACAATTTCTGATAGCTTCTCTAACTTCAATAAAAGCTTGATTAAATCGAGATTTTTCATCTTCGGTCAAATCTTCGAGCCTTATATTAAAATCCAAATCTGCTCTCAGGCATATTTCTCTAGAAATAGTTGGAGAAAATCCAGTATAATTCATATAAAAAACTTTTTGTAGTTTAGTAGTCCCCTCAGCTATTTCTGTTGGAAGATCATCTGATTGCAGAATGTTTCTCTTGTCATCTTCCAAGCATGAATACTTGGTTTTTGGAAGTATTTGTCTGATGCTTTTAGTGTCGAAGCTAATTCTTTTGATTGCATCTACAATCATCTTACTTTCTTTTTCAATTAAAATTATATTAGAATGCTTGCCCATAAGTTCTACAACTAATGTGTAGTTCATGTCATAACCCATCTCATCTCTGCTATTGATGTCAATATTAACAACTCTGTCCATCGATTCTTGATAAATATCAGTTATAACTGCTCCTTGTAAGTATTTTCGCATCAGCATACAGAAATTATACGCCTCAATTGGATTTTTCTTATTTTCATTTGTAAAATGCATCCTCGGTAATGATGAGGATGCAGAAATAAGAAGTTTATAATTTTGTTTGTTATTATAGATAATTAAATCCAATTCGTTTTTATCTGGTTGATTAACCTTACTGATTTTACCGTTCGTTAATTTTTCTTTTATATCATCTACTATCGCTTTTGTTACAATTCCGTCAAAGCTCATTATTACTCCTTATCTTCTCATTGCTCTTTGCATATTTCTCAAATCATCGCGTTTTTTCAAAGTTTCTCTTTTATCATACAGATTCTTACCCTTTGCAAGAGCTATCTCTACTTTTACAAGTCCATTTTTTTCATAAACTCTTAAAGGTATCAAAGTATAACCTTGTTCTTTTGTTTTTCCTATTAATTTTCTAATTTCAGATTTATGCATTAAAAGTTTTCTTTTTCTTAAACTATCCACATTAAAAATATTTCCTTGAGTATACGGACTTACATTCATCGAATAAACAAAAACTTCTGAATTTTCTATCATGCAATAACTTTCCTTAATGGAAACTTTTCCTTTTTTGATAGACTTTACTTCAGTTCCTTTTAGTTCAATTCCACATTCGTACACATCTTCGATAAAATATTCGTGACGTGCTTTCTTATTGTTTGCTAATAATTTTATATCACTCATTATTTCCCTTTTCTAATTTACAAATTCAAAATCTATTTGACGTTTATCTTTGTCACTATTTATAACTTTAACTCTAACTTTTTGCCCAATATGGTATGATTTTTTAGTTCTTTCTCCATAAACTGTGTAGTTTTTATCGTCAAATACGTAATAATCATCTATCATAGATTGAAATTGTACTAAACCTTCAATCGTGTTGTCAAGTTGTACAAAAATTCCAAATTTTGTTAGCGAACTAATAATTCCCTCAAATTCTTCATCTATGTGTTGTTGCATATATTCTGCAGATTTCATATCAATAGCTTCTCTCTCAGCTTCCTCAGCTCTTCTCTCAGTTGCTGAGCATTGTTTTGCAATGTCTTTGATATATTTCATGAATTCTTTTTCGTTATTAGTATCTGGCTTATGATTTATAAAATTCTTCACAATTCTGTGTATAAATAAATCCGGATATCTTCTGATTGGAGATGTGAAGTGCGTATAGAACATCGATGCAAGTCCAAAATGAATACTAGGATTTTGGCTGTACTCAGCTTTTTGCATCGACCTTAATAATAGCGAAGATAATAGAGGTTTTTCAGGCTTGCCATCTAGTTCATTTAAAATTCTTTGGTAATCCTTTGAATACAAATTCTTACCTTTCAAATGGTATCCAAAATTAGACAAAATTCTTTTAAAAGTATTCACCTTTTCTTCGTCAGGTTCTTCGTGAACTCTGTATAAAAATGGTCTATCCAAATATCCAAAATGACTTGCCACTGTTTCGTTTGTAATCAGCATGAACTCTTCAATCAATTTATTTCCAATTCTTCTCTCATCTTTTGTAACATCAACTACTTTAGAATTTTCATCTAAAATAATTTTAGTTTCTGGAAAATCAAAGTCAATACTTCCTCTGTTTTTTCTTCTAACACTTAGAATTTCATACAATTCTTTCATTAGTAATAAATTATCCGTGAGTTTTTCATCATCATAAGGATTTTCTATGTCTTCCAAAAAGTCTGACACATTTTTGTAGACTAATCTATAATCAGAGTTTATAACAGACTCATAGAATTTGTAGTCAAGAGTTTTACCCGTTGGTGAAATTTCCATTTTAACCGTTAAACAAAGCCTGTCTTCATTAGGGTTTAGTGAGCAAATTCCATTAGATAATTCTATAGGTAACATAGGAATTACTCTATCCAACATATACACACTTGTTCCTCTTCTGAAAGCTTCCTTATCAAGTGCAGTATTCTTTCTAACATAGTGGCTGACATCAGCTATGTGAACATATAATATAAAATTGTCACCTTTTTTTGAAATACTAATAGCATCATCAAAATCTTTTGCATCAGACCCGTCAATTGTAACTGTAAATAAATCTCTCAAATCCATTCTAGATTTCTTTTCTGATTCATCGACCTGTTGTTCTATTTCCCTAGCTTGTTCTTTTACTTTCTTTGGAAATTCATATGGTAATTTAAAAGTCTTTGCTATAGAATAAATGTCAATTCCAGGATCGTCCTTGCCTCCTAAGACTTCAACTATAACACCTTCTGGATTTTTGTGTTTTTTAGATGGAGTTTTGATTAATTTAACTACGACTTTATCGTTGTTTTTCGCCCCATTCTTATTACCAGATTGGACAAAAACGTCGAATCCGTATTTTTTATCATCTAATATTACGAATCCATAACCCTTTGCTTCATCAAAAGTTCCCACAAGTTTTTTTGTTTCTCTGGACAGAATTTGTAAAACTTTCCCTTCAGGACTTCTGTTTGGTTTTTTATCTACAGTTATTGTAACTAAGACTTTATCTTTGTGTATTGCACCATTTAAATCTTTTTTGGCAATAAATATATCATCAATGCTTTCATCATCGGGAATAAAATAGCAAAAATCACTTCCAGATCCTTGAATTGTACCTGGATATGCTTTTTGCTCTGTAATTGGAATTATATTAGAATTTTTATCAAGTAAAATTTTCTTATCTTTTTGTAGTTCATTAATAATCTTATGAAAAATTTTCTTATCTTTTTTTTCAATATTTAATCTTGAAGATAATTCATCAAAAGTTAAAGGAATATAATCATTAGAATTTACGATATTAAGTACCTTTTGCTTTATTTTCATTAAATACCTCCTGGTTGTTTCCTATCTATATTATACCCTAAATGATAAAAAACTACCTAATTATTGTATTTAACGTTTATTTTACAATTTTCCCTTTATCAATAAAAATTAATCTATCAGATAAAATTTCTGCCTCAACTCTATTATGGGTAACCATGATAATTGGAATATCCAATGATTTTTTGATTTCGATTAATTCTTCATAAAATTTATTCTTAAATTTTTCATCAATTGAACTGAAAGGTTCATCCATTAATAGCAAACGCGGCTTATTTGCTAACGCTCTAACTATTGAAACTTTTTGTTTTTCTCCACCTGATAAAGTATTTGGAAAATTTCCCAAAAGATATTCAATTCCTAGTTTTTCTATAAGTAACTTTGTATAATTTATGTCAGGATTCATAAAGAAAATATTGTCTTTAACACTCATATTTGGAAATAGTGCGTAATCTTGAAAAACATATCCAATTTTTCTTTCCTGTGGTTTTAAATTTATTTTATCTGAAAACAAAATATTATCATCAAGAATAATCTCTCCTTTATCCGGAGTTAATAAACCTGCGATCGAGTTTAAAATAGATGTTTTTCCGCTTCCAGACTCACCCATTATGCACAAAATTTCATTTTCTACTGTAAAATCCACGTTCAGTATAAAATGATTTAATTTTTTTTCAATATTACACTCCAGCATTTCTATTCCTTCTCTTTTCTATCCATCTATTCAAGAAATATATCAATGAAAATGAAAATACTACAACAACAACCATTAAAGTATTTGCCGTTGTTTTATCACCACGTTCAACCGCGTAGTACATCGCCAATGGAATTGTTTGAGTTTTGCTCGGAATATTTCCAGCAACCATCATAGTCGCTCCAAATTCTCCTAAACTTCTAGCAAAAGCAAGTACCAAACCACTAATTATTCCTGTATAAGCTAAAGGAATTGCTATTCTGAAAAATATTTTCCATTCACTAGCCCCCATAGTTCTTGCTGCATTCAAAATTTTCTTGTCTATACTTTGAAAAGATGCTTTACAGTTTTGATACATAAGTGGAAACGAAACTATTACAGACGCAATAACACACGCTTTCCAAGTAAAAATAACACTCCATCCAAAATTATCATAAAAAAATTTCCCAATTAATCCATTGTTCCCTATTACAATTAAAAGTATATACCCTAATATTGATGGTGGTAAAACAAGAGGCAATGTGATAATTGCCTCTAATATACTACCATTTTTCTTGTTAAATTTTACCATCATCCATGCAATAAATATTGATAGAATAGACGTAATAATAGTTGAAATTATGGATACCTTTAATGAAATAATAATAGGCATCATAATATCATTATTCATGGCTAGATTCAAAACCTGCTTCCTTGAAATATTTTGCTGATAATTCGTTTTGTAAAAATTCATACAATTTATTTTGCATTTCGGTATTCTTAGAGTAAGTTGTTTTAGTTATCGGATAAATAATAGGTTTGTGAGAGTTCCCATCAACATTAAAAGCTACTTCAACCTTATCATCAGTTACCGCATCAGAAGAATATACAAATCCTACTTCAACTTCTTTACTATCAACAAATCTCAAAGTATCTTTCACATTTTTACCATATACAAATTTTTCTTGAAGTTTATCTAATAAATTGTAATGATTTAAACTTTGTTTTGTATATTGTCCGACTGGAACTGTTTCTAATTCTGCTACAGCAATTTTACCTTTAATGTTTTCCAAATCTTCAATTTTAGAAATTTTAACATCTGTTTCTTTGTGTTTAACAATAACTAACTTGTTTTTTAATAAACTTCTTGATTCTTTTACAAGTTTTTCTTTTTCAAGAGCTTTTACTTGTTTTTGTCCTGCTGAAACAAATACATCACAGGGAGCTTTTTGTTCAATCTGTTTTTGTAATTTTCCTGAACTTGCTAAGTTTACATCAACTTTAACATTGTTTTCTTTTTCAAATTCCGGAATAATTTTTTCTAATGATTCTTCTAACGAAGCTGCTGCAAATAGGCTTATGTTTTCATTATTCGTTTTTTCTTCCGTTTTCTTTTCCTCTTTTTGTCCAGTATTTTGTTTTTCATTTTTTGCGCAACTAGACAAAATTAAACAACCAACTAAAATCAACAATAAGTACTTTTTTCTCATTCCATTATTCTCCTTGGCATATAACGCTATGTATTAAAAAAGCCTATCAAAAGGCTTTTTCTCAATTAAAAATTAACTGATGCGATATATTTGCAATTGTCTTTATCGTTTAATTCTTCTTTTACAATCCAATTTGCGTCTATATTATTATAATTAGCTAATTCTGTATAATAGTACATTACAATTCCTGCATCTATTAAATTTTCTATTCCTTTGTAATCTTTAATATACAAATCAAAATCGTCATCATTTAATACAAATCTCCATGGTTGTTCGTTTTTAGTTGAAGGAGCAAATCTCAAATAACTAAATAACTCATCCAAGCCATAATTTTGTAATTTATCTATATCGATTGGAGTAGACAATGATTTGTCGCAAACAAATTCTTCAACACCAATTCTTGAGCTAAATTTCTTTTTACCAAATCCAAATTCGTTTGGAGCATATCCCATAGCAAGTAAGAAATCTACATTAGAATTATCTCCAAAAGCTGATTTTTTTGATTCTTCTGAAGCGTTGGATATAGTCACCCAGCAGCTTCCTACATTTAGTGCATCTAATTTTGTGATTAAATTTTCAAAATAAAATGCACCAAATATCATTGATAATTCATTATTCTTGTCAGCTTCCATTGCAATATAATGGTTAGCTTTTATCATAGTTCCATCGTATCCACCCTCTCCATCAAGAGCATTGTAAACCACAGAACCATCTTTGTATAATTTAAAATTAACTTCGTATTTCTTTGCTAAATTGTTTATATCAAAAATAATAGATTCAACTTTTTTTAAATCTGAATCACTAAGATTTTTTGATTTAAAATCTCTTACTGATTTTCTATTTTCTAAAAATTCATTCATTGACATTTTAATTACCCCTTATAATAAATCTTATAATTAAATAATACTACAAATTGCAAATAATCACAAACATTTTGATATAATAATTAATGGTGATAATATGAAATTTACTGAAAATCAGCAAAAAGCAATATCTCATTTTAAATCTCCTGCATTAGTATTAGCAGTTCCAGGAGCCGGTAAAACAACCGTACTTCTTAATAGAATTAAACACTTGGAAAATGTTCACAATATTGATCCAAAAAGTATTTTATCCATAACATTTAGCAAATCTCAAGCAGTAGATATGAAAGAAAGATTTTCTGAAAAATTTCCAGAAACAGATTCTGCGTATTTTTCAACGATTCATTCTTTTTGCTATTATATTATAAAACTACATTATAAAATGAATAATAGAATATTTAAAATTCTTGAATCCAATAATGATATCAATAAATATCTTGTTATTAGAAATATAATAAGAAAAGTCAATAAAACAAACTCTAAAGATGAAGACGTTGAAAAATTTTTGCAATATTATGGATACTGTAAAAATATGATGATATTCAAGGATTTTCCCAAATTCGATATCCAAAATTTTGAACAAATATACCTTGAATATGAAAACTTCAAGAAAAAGAATTTTTATATTGATTTTGATGATATGCTTACTAAATCATTTGAAATCCTCAACGAAGATGATTATATATTAAAAAGAATTAAACGTAAGTACAAATTTTTTCAAGTAGATGAAGGACAGGATACTTCCAAAATCCAATTTGAATTAATCAAAAAAATCGCCTACCCTGAAAATAATTTGTTCATTGTCGCTGACGACGACCAGTCGATTTATTCTTTTAGGGGAGCAGATCCTAGCTATTTATTAGATTTTAGTAAAATTTTCCCAGATGCTAGTATTTATTATATTGATCAGAATTTCAGATGCAGCGACAAAATAGTTAATGCTAGTAACTTGTTTATCAAGCAAAATAAAAATCGATACAATAAGGATGTTACTTCCACAAAATCATCAGACAGGAAAATAATTATAAAATTTCCACAAAACTTTTTGTCGATGTTTTCTTATCTAAAAAACAATATAAATCCTGAAAAAAAGACGGCAATTTTGTACAGAAAAAATATTTCCTCTATTGCCTTGAGTAAGTATTTACACGATCAAGATATTGATTTCCACTCTAGATATCAAAAAGATGATTTTTACAATCATTTTGTGCTCAATGATATTTTAAAAATGATTGCATTTTCTGAAAACAAAACGTCTGTTGGACTTTTTAGGGATATTTATTACAAATTAAACAGCTATATCAAAAAAACTTCCATAAATCAACTGGAAACCTATGATGAATCAATGCCTATTTTAGATCGTCTTTTGGATGATTCAACTCTAAGTAGATATTATGTAGACAGGTTTATGGACTTAAAATCATTTTTTTCAGGAATAAAAAGAGCAAAAGGTTCCAAAAAAATTGATATCATTATGAATGATATTGATTACAAAACATATATTGAAGACAGTGTTCTACTCCAAAATCAAAAGATATCATTGGATCTTTTGATAGAAATTTATAAATATTTGTTTAAAGATTGTGAGTGCTACGAAGATTTTATTAATGAAATTGAAAATTTGAAAACAATCCAAAAAGATTCGATAAAACATACTAGTAATCTTAATTTATTAACTGTCCACTCTGCAAAAGGTTTGGAATTTGATGAAGTATTCATTATAGATTTGATAGATGGCGAGTTTCCTACAAATATCGACTCCAACAACAAGAATTACGAAAATATATTTGAAGAAGAAAGACGAATGTTTTATGTAGCTATGACTAGGGCTAAGGATAAATTAACACTGTTATCTCCCAAAACTAGAAATTCCGTTGAAGTTGATTCATCCCAATTTTTAAAAGATATCATAGAAATTGAAAATAATTTAAAAAACTAGCTGTAATTTTACAGCTAGTTTTACTATTTATAAGTTACCTACTAGGTCAATTCCTGGTTTTAAAGTGTCTTGACCAGGTGCCCAGTTTGCTGGACAAACTTGATCACCATATTTGTCTACATATTGTGCAGCTTGTAATTTTCTTAATAATTCGTGTGCGTTTCTACCAATTCCATCAGCAGATACTTCGTATAATACAACGTCTAAATCAGGATTAATCAAGAAAGCTCCTCTTTGACTTTGACCGTCAGCTTCTTTTAAAACGCCAAATTGTTTTGATAAAACAAATGCTCTATCTGATAACATTGGATATTCGATTTTTTTAATCTTTTCAGATTTATCATGCCATGCTTTGTGAACAAATTCTGAATCTGTAGAGATAGAATATATTTCACAGTTTAATTCTTTAAATTCTGAGTATAGGTTTTGTAAGTCTTCTAATTCAGTAGGACATACAAATGTAAAATCTCCTGGATAGAAGAACAATAATGACCAGTGACCTTTTAAATCTTCACTAGAAACTTCTGTAAGTTCTTCATTGTGATAAGCAGGAACTTTAAATTCTTCAACATGTTTTTTAATTAATGACATAAATAATCATCCTTTCCTATTTAATTTACAATTTAATTATACCACATTTTGTAATGATTACAAGTTGCATTGATATTATTTCTTATATTTTATAATTTTAAAAAAAGAGGCTCTAAAGCCTCTAATTTTGTTATTTATTTGAATCAAAAGAATCTGCAATTGATTTTATGATTGAAGAGAAAAAGTTGATTATTTTGTCAATAATACCTGCATCCTCTGCCTTTTTATAAATATCCTTAGCTCCTTCTATTACTTTATCAGAAATATTAGACAATTCATCTTTAATATCTTTTGAATCAATAGATTTCACATTAGAATATTTTTCGAAAAAATTAACCAATTCTTGTTTTTGATCTTCTGTGATTACATTTTCGAGATTATTCTCTTTGATTGCGTCGTTGACAATCTTTTTAATTTCTTCAAGAGTTGGAGCTTGACCATTATTGTTGATATTGATGTTAGCAATATTATCTTTTATTACAACAATGACATCATTTAATTTGTCTCTATTGAAGTCGCTCTTATCTTTGTTTTCTTTATTAATATCACTGACAACTTCTAGTTCTTCTTGGGCAACTTTTATTCTGTCACTGTCAAGCTTTTCACCATTTGACTCAAAAGCTTTGAATACACCAGTGAGAGCAGATTCTCCGGTTACCGGTCGAACTGCTGCTACCATTATTGTACAGTCTTTTACACCTGCTGTAATTGCAGCATTTTCATATTGTTTTTCAGTAATTAATGTAATGTTTTTTGGTGTTGTAATATTGACTTTTATACCTTTATTCTTGTTTTCTTTTTTGACCAAAACGCTTGAAATCATACTACCAGGATTTGAATCATCTCCTCCAATGTATTTCAATAAATCATTATAAGTAACCATAACCGACTTTATATTGTCATCATCTTCAATATTCAAAAGTCCTTTTGTTTTTCTAATTTGAGATTTATCTAAGCTTTCACCATACACAAAAGTTGGTTTTCCCCATCTCTCATCAACAACCTTCGTGTCTATCTCTCCGGCAAAACTTATAGTTGATGATAATGAAATCAAAATAGCTAATAAAAAAACTGTAATTTTTTTCATAGATTGTTATCCTCCGTTCACATTGATTATAGCACAAAATCAAGCGTTCAAAGTCTACAAAATTATTAAGAAAAACTAAACAAAATAAGCCAAATCTCAAAGACTAATAAATTAATTTCAAATTTTTACAAAAATTCCTTTACATTGTTTTTACTTTATGCTATACTTATAAAGTCAGCCGGAGTGATGGAATTGGCAGACGTACTGGACTCAAAATCCAGCGGTGGCAACACCGTGCGGGTTCAAGTCCCGCCTCCGGCACCATATACAAGATAGCTTTTAAAGCTATCTTTTTTTTTGCAAATTTTAAAACCCAGGTAAAAATTTTTACCTGGGTTATTTTCGTTTTGTTATTAAATAAAAGCTAAAATTTCTTAGAGAAATCAAAACACAAAAACTAAAATCATACCAATAAAAATTGTTACGTTTCTTGTTACGTTTTATCATTAAATGTGAAATCAATTAAATTAAATACACAAACAAAAAAGACTCAATTCCAATGATTTAATCATTTGAATTGAGTCGATATAATTTGGTGCAGGAAAGAGGACTTGAACCCCCACGTCAAAGACACTAGATCCTAAGTCTAGCGCGTCTGCCAATTCCGCCATTCCTGCTTATGGGGTGGATGAAGAGATTCGAACTCTCGATCTTCAGTGCCACAAACTGACGCCCTAACCAACTAGGCTACATCCACCATAGCCTCAATTGACTACTTTATAAGTGTACCATAATAAGATATGATTGTCAAGCATTTGTAAAATTTATTTCAAGTGAACTTGACTTTATTATTATAGCATCGTGTTTTTAATTTTGCAAGTATTATTTTGAAGATTTTGAAAAACCTTCGTCTTGCGCTTCTTTTTCTGTTACGAAATATTTCTCACCTTTTTTGAAATTGATTTTTACATCTTTGTAACTCTTCTGATTAGGCATGTGATATATTTTCAATCCTTTATTGTTGATATTTCCTTTTATCATTCCCCTACCTTTAGAATCGGTGTATTTTATATATAAATTTGGATCATTTACATAAAAATCTTTCCAGAAGCCTTTTTTATTCTCCCTTGCATATTGTTCGGCTTTTTTTAATCGTTCAGAGTATTTTTGATTGGTTGTCTTAGTGTATAATTTGGCCATTCCTTCTTTTAGTAATTTTTCATTAATAAATTCATCATTTAAGAACAAATAGCCAAGTTTTCTTTCATAGACATCCTGTTTTTCTTCGTCGAATTCTACTCTGACTTTTTTGTTTTCAAGCAAGTTTTTTGTATATTCACTTGCAATTTTACCTTCTTTAACATTGCGACTTTTATCTTCCGCTACACTTTCTGGTGTATCAATTCCTATAAGCCTTACTCTTGTCCTCTGTCCGTCTATATTTAATATAACAGTGTCTCCATCAACAACTCTGACTACTTCGTATAAATTATTTTGATTTTCTGTTTGAATAATTGTGTCACAGCTTGTTAAGGATATTAGTATTAATAATCCTACTAAAAATTTCTTCATGTTTTCCTCTCACTTTTTATTATTTATAGCTTGATAAAATCTTTTCGGCTATTAGTATCATGTGATTATTGACTTTTTCTCCCCAATTCTTATCACTAGCATAATTTTTGTTCATAGCGTAAGAATTGTACCCTTTAAAATACTTCCCATTGTCGCTAAGATACAATATTTTGATTTTTTTGCCTATATCTTGAATTCCTTCATCAAGTGAATCATATTGACTTGCTCCGTTGTAAGGATCAGAGTCAACAGCATTGAATCCAAACAAATTATTCTTGTCCTTTGCTATTCTGCTTTGTCCAAAATCAGATTCATGATTTGCTATAGCTAATAAATACAAGGCGTTCACACCGTATTTCTTTTCTACTTTAATAAATGAATGCGCATTGCCCTTTAAATCAGTGCCTTCTAATGCAACCTCTAACATTCGTTCAGATATTTGAGATTTGTGAGTTGGATAAAACATATTATCTTCTGTAATTTTTAAAGCGCCTACTCTTTTAAATTCAGCCAAATCTTTTTCTATTTTGTTTAGTGTTTTCAACTCACTATCTTCCAATTCACTTCTTTGATAAGTGATTTTGTTAGAAAAAGAAAAATAATTTTCAGAATAATTAATTATTAGACAGGCACAAAATACCAACATAAGCAAGAATATTCCAACTCTTTTTTTTATTAGTTTCTTGTTTTTCATTCTGCCTCCTAGAATATGACTAGTATTTTATCATAATTTTTACAAATTTCCTATTGATTTTCATTATTATAATAATCTTGAATTATTGCACTCTAAAGCTTATAATAAATGTATATGCTGTTGTGGCTCAGTTGGTAGAGCAATTGATTCGTAATCAATAGGTCGGAGGTTCGATCCCTCTCAACAGCACCAATAAAAAAACAATACTTATCTGGAGGTAAGAATGTCTATAAAAATAATCACAGATTCTGCTTGTCAAATAACAGATTCTAATAAAAATGAAAATTTAATAATACTGAATATGCCAGTTATTAGTTCTGATAAAGAATACATAGAAGGTCAAACAATTAATTCTTCAGATATGTTTTCTAGAATGAAAAATGGAGAAGTTTTCAAAACTAGTCAAGTTCCATATAAAACCTACTATGAATCATTTAAAAATGAATTAGAAAGTGGAAATGATGTTATATGCATTACACTATCAAGTGGATTAACTAGCACCTTCCAAACTGCTACAATGGCAATGAATGCATTATTAGAAGAAAACAAAGATTATAAAATAATAGTTAAGGATTCTCTTTGTGCCTGCTCCGGAGAAACTTCTGTCATTAACAAAGTACTAAAGCTTGTAGAATTAAATTATTCGTTCGAAGAATTAAACGAAAAATTGGATGAAATTATCTCCGCACAAGAGCATATTTTTACTGTTACTAACTTAGAGTATTTGTACAGAGGTGGAAGATTATCTAAGACTCAAAAGGTAATGGGATCATTATTGAACATAAGACCTGTAATGAGCGTAGATAAAAATGACGGTAGCTTATATGTTGTAGAAAAAGCGCGTGGCGAAAAGCAAACTTTTATTAAAATGAAAAATTTAATGATTGAAAAATGTAACAACAATGTGAATTTAAATCAAACTCTTTATGTTTGTTACGGAGAAGATGAAGATGAAGCAGATCTCCTTATTGAAAAAATTAAAGAAGATTTTGATTTCAAGAAAATTGTTAAATGTCCTTTAGGGTGTGTAATAGGCGCTCACACTGGACCAAATATGTTAAGTATATATTTCAGTAACAAGGATTTGGGAGAAGAGCTATCAGAAGTATAAAAATAAACCTTCTAAGTTATAACTTAGAAGGTATTTTTGTGTAATCTAGGTTTGTTTTTTTTATAGCTGTGATAAAATCCTGTTTCAAATTTCCAATTACATTGATATTTTCATGAGTATGAGGATGAACAAATTGGAGATTGTATGCGTGTAGAACTTGACTGTCGAAAAGTATTTTTTCTTTTTTCAATCCATATAATTTGTCACCTAAAATCGGATGATGAATATAATTCATATGAACCCTAATTTGGTGAGTTCTGCCCGTTTTGATTTGGACTTTTACAAGGGAATAATCGTCATTATAATCAAGTCTTTCATAATTAGAAATAGACAATTTTCCTTCGTCAGAAATCATCATCTTCTTTCTATCTTTTGGATTTCTAGTCATATATTCTTCAACTGTTCCACATTCATCGATTTTTCCATGAACAATACACAAATAAGTTTTTGTAATTTCGTGATTTTTAATAATCTTCTTTAATTTTAGATGTGTATCGTTGTCTTTTGCAATAATTATTAGTCCGGTAGTATCTTTGTCTAATCTGTGAACAATTCCTCTTCTGTAGTCTCCGTCAACATCACTCAAATTTTCAAAATTATACATCAAATAATTTACCAATGTATCAGAATATATAGTCTCTGTCGGGTGAACTATTATATTTTTGTCTTTATTTATAATCGCAAGATAATCGTCTTCATATACAACATCCAAATCGTATTTTTGCGGTTTTATAGTTTTGTCTGGCTTTTCATACTCCAATTTAATCTTATCGTAAAGATTTAACTTGTAGTTTTTTTTCTGAAATTTTTCATTTACCAGTACTTTTTTTTCATCGATAAGTTTTTGAATTTCACTTCTGGATAATTCAACTTCATTAGCCAAAAAAACATCCAATCTTGAGTTTTGATTAGAATCATCTATTAAAAATTCGTGCATCATATATTTTCTATCTTCCAATCAATAGGTTCAAGCCCGTTATCCTTCAAATAATCGTTAGTTTTTATAAAATGATTGCAACCGAAAAATCCCCTATTTGCAGAAAAAGGAGAAGGATGTGGTGATTCTAATATAAGAGCATTCTTGCTTTTAATTAAATCTTTTTTCATTCTAGCGTTGTTTCCCCACAATATAAATACTATCGGTCTATCAGAATTTCCTAATAATTCGATAATTTTATCAGTTAAAATTTGCCAACCAATTTTGGAATGAGAATTTGGTTTGTTTTCGATTACTGTAAGTGAAGTATTTAATAACAAAACTCCTTGCTTTGCCCATTTCATCAAATATCCATTGTTTGGAATAGGATATCCAAATTCATTTTGCAATTCCTTGTAAATATTGATCAATGAAGGAGGTGTTTTTACATTTGGCTTTACCGAAAAACTAAGTCCATGTGCTTGATTAGGATTGTGATATGGATCTTGACCTAAAATCACAACCTTACAATCTTCAAATGGAACTAATTTCAACGCTTCAAAAATATAATTCATATCAGGATATACTCTGTAATTTTGATAATCGTGTATCAAAACTTCTCTTATTTTTTTATAATAATCCTTGTCCCATTCATCTTTTAATAAATCATCCCAACTATTTCCTATACTAACACTCATTATTTCTGTCCTTTTAAGCTAAATATCACAAGTAAAATACAAGATACTACAACAGCTATATCTGCAACATTAAATACTGGAAAATCGTAATTAAAAGGTAATCTTACAGAAATAAAATCGATGACATAACCTCTGAAAATTCTGTCGATAAGATTTCCCAATGCACCTCCAAGTAATAGCCCGTATATTACTTTTTCAAAACTAACCAAGCTTTTGTAATTCTTAAAAATATATACGATTACAAATCCAATTATTAATAATGTAATTATCATTAAAATAATTTTCTTATTTTCTAGAATTCCAAAAGCCGCTCCTCTATTCTCAAGGTAAGTAAGCTTCAAAAATTTATCAAAAATGATAATATCTCCTTCTTTTAGAGAAATTGCCATATATTTTGTTAAATGATCCAAGCCAATTACCAAAATCATCATTAAAATAGTAACCATTTTTACTCCTAAATGTATTTAATATATTTTATTCTCAATTTGTCTTTTTTTGTGCTTCCCAAATATTCTATAAGCCTGTATCGACCATATCCTCTTATTGAAACAAGAGAATTTTCTTCAACTGATTTGCTTGTATTGGATATTACTTCATAATTAAGCTTGATTTTCTTGTTTTTTATCATAATCTGAGCATCTTTCCTGGAAATATTTGCCATCTCAGAAACCAAGCAATCCAATCTTTCTGAATTAATAATTCCTGTAAATGATTTAAACATTTCTTCATCTTTTTCTATATTTCCTTCAATAATTGATGTCGAAATATTGAACTTTTTTATCTTCGTTAAATTCAAATTCAAAAATTTAATCATCGTATTTGTAGCGCAAAGATAAAATCTTTTATTATGTGTAAAAATATCTCCAATTTTCTCACGATTAATTCCTAAATTCAATACAGCCCCTAAAATATCTCTATGTGTTATTTCCTGATCAGTCTGTATTTCCAAAAGACCAATGTAATCGAACATATTGATATATTCTTCCGAGTAGCAATATCTATCCCACATTATAATAATCTTATTTTCACAATTTACAGGACAATTTGTAACCATATATCCTACATCAGTCTCTGCGTTCAATATTGATGTAGCATACTCTATTTCTTTTGGATTCATAAAATCAGTTCCATAAATAGTTTTTGTCCTTTTAACTGAAATAAGACTATCAATAAATCTATCGATAGTCTTTTTAATTTCTATATCTTGAATGTAATTTAATTCATAACTCATTTTAAACCAATCCTACTATTAACGATCCAATAATTTGAAGAAATATCAATGTGATTAATGGAGACCAGTCTATAATGCCTCTATCAAGTCCAAACATATTTAAAAATCTTTTCGCAGGATACATTATATAATCAGTAATCAAATAAATCGAATCGACTAAGGCATTGTCTCTGGATATGTGAACAAAAGACAATATAACTCTAATAAATATCGACCATTCTATTAGCTTCAAAATGGTTAAGAAAAAATTAACGATACTAAATCCATTTATCATAATTGGAAAAATCCATTATTTTTTGTGATTTGATCCTTAATCTTGCCGTCTATTTCTACTCCTTTTGGAACTAAAACAAAAATATCTTTAGTTACTTTTTGCATTTTACCATCAAGTGAATAAATAGCACCACTAACAAAATCAAATATTCTTTGTTTTACGTCTTTTTCAAGCATTTCAATATTTAATACAGCAACTTCGTTTTTTAATATAACATCAATAACTTTTGGTGCATCATCAAAACTGATAGGTTCGTGAATATTGATTTTAACTCTATTTAAAGGTTTTGATTCCACAGGTTTAGTTGTAGAATTATTCATGCTTACTATATTGTTTTTTGTTTCGTAATTTTGTTTTGGTTCATAATCGTTTGATTCAGCTTCAACATGATCTGAGTCATCATAGTAGTATTCATCATCGTAATATTCGTCGTAATCGTCTTCTACCCCTACTAATTTTTTAAATGAATTCATAAATGACATAATGTCCTCCTAATTGTAATTTCTTTTACCAAAAATAAAGCTTCCAACTCTTACCATATTGGATCCTTCTTCAAGCGCCACTTTGTAGTCGTGGCTCATTCCCATTGATAAGTATTTCATTTCTATATTTTTGTATTCTGTATTTTTTATTTTATCATAAATTTCTCTCATTTTCTTGAAAACCCATCTAATTTCTTCTGGATCTTCTGCAAATGGAGCAATGCTCATCAATCCTTTTACTTTTACAAACTCTGTTTTTTCTATTTCTTCAATAAAAGAATCCAAATCATCAAGATATAAACCAGATTTTTGCTCTTCTTCAGCAACATTTAATTGAATCAAGCAATCTTGTGGTTTATTAATTGCACGAGCTCTTTTTTCTATTTCTTTTAAAACACTCATTCTATCTAATGAATGAATCAAACAAGCTTTTCCTACAACATCTTTTACTTTATTAGATTGCAAGTGACCAATCATATGATAATTAACACAATCTTTTAATTCATCATATTTCCAGCTCATTTCTTGGGGCTTGTTTTCGCCAATATCAGTTACTCCACATTCAATAGCTTCTTTAATTCTGTCAATGTCCACAGTTTTTGTAACCGCAATAAGATGTGGTGTTTCTCCATGAGATGCAAATTTTTTCAAATTTTCATTAACTTCATTTAGATTGTCTTTTATACTCATTATTTTAAAAGTTCCCCCTCTTTAACAAACTTTGGATTTTTGACAATATAATCGTATAGCTCCAAAGTTTTTACTTTTCTGTTATTAACATCAATCTGTCCATCAGTGCCCGTTGAAACGTAGGCAAATTTATCGTCAGTTTTTAAAACTTTTACAGCTACAAATTTGATAATTCCTGTTTCTTTTTTGATGTAAACGCCTTGTGTAGAATCTTTCGTAATAATTGATTTTTTAGGTATTTTGAATACTTTTGTTTTTTTATCAATCACAGTTATAGGCATAAATCTTTTATTCATTAAATCATTAATACCATCACTCATATCGCATACTATTGTAATGATATTCCCATTTACTTTTATGTCTTTTATATGAGCTGAATAATCGTTTTTGTCAACATTGATTTCAATTTCGTCGTTATTTTTCAAATTTCTATTCAACTTAGAACTTTCCACATCAAATACCAACGATAAATTCATACTATCAACAACTGATAAACCTTGAGTAGTATAATTGTCATCAATATCTCTTAAATAAAAATCATTACCTAGAATACTTGAAGAGTTATATCCTACAAAGTTTTCATAGTTATCAATATTGTTTTTTAACACTCCACTAACTGTGGTCTTAACAGTAGATGATTTTGAGTTTAAAACTTGTTTCAATATCTCTAATTCTTTTTTAGAATGAAAATACTCTTCTTCTGTGATATTCTTTTTCTTATCATATTCAGACAAAAACTTATCATCAAAGTTTCTATTTCTTATAGAATTCGATAGTGTTTCAATATCTGTATCTTTTATCTCAAATTTACTTGTAGTCTTATCGCTGTGATTTATTTCCAAATCGTTCAATTTATCATCTATATATTTCGTACTCATTTGTAAGTTGATGTCTTTCGGTACGTTTATTACATTAGATCCCACAGGATATTTGACATTTTCAGCTGCTTTCGTATCCACATCATTTAAATAAATGTACTCATCTTTTAGAACAAGAGCATTTACATTTATTTCGTTTTTTATTTTGGAAATATCGTTCACAAGATATAGGTTTCGTTTGAATAAAAAACCTAATAAATTGTGAACAATAAATACTAATAATAAAACAGAAATAATTATTATAAAAATTTCTTTTTTGTTAAGTTTTTTCGTTTTCATAATCTGATTATATCATAGTATAATTTACATTCCAAAATTAATTATCGCTCTTTTTTCTCATCATAGAATTCGGTTGAAGTTTTTGATCAATCTTAATTTTAAAAATTTGTTGAGCCTTATTTGCCACTTCAATTTCATTCATTTTTTCGTCATACATTTTTTCAAGCTTTGTTGTAATAAACCCGTCTTCTGGACCAAAAATCTCTACTTCGTCCCCTTCGAAAACTCTATTTCTTTGTTCAAAAGTAGCAATTTTACTTTCTTCATCATAATCTAATAATAACCCTACAAAATCATATTTTCTAATATAAGAAGATGATTCGTACAATTGGTCATTTTCATCAGGTTTTTTTTCAAAAAATCCTGTAGTAAAATCTCTATAAGAAACTTTTTTAATCTCTTCTAAAAGTCTCTTCGCTGTTTGTTCATTAAATTCATTATTATAATACTTGTCAATGGCGATTCTATAGCTTCTAACTACCGTAGCTACATAATATTGACTCTTTACTCTACCTTCTATTTTCAAACTATCAATTCCTGCTGAAATTAATTTATCTAAGTGTTCAATCATACACAAATCTTTTGAATTGAAAATAAAAGTTCCTTTTTCATCTTCTTCGATTGGAAAATATTCTCCAGGTCTTTTTTCTTCAACAAGTCTGTACTTCCATCTACAAGCTTGTGCACAGTCCCCTCTGTTAGCATCTCTTCCTGTCATGTAGTTACTCAATAAACATCTTCCTGAATAAGACATACACATAGCTCCGTGTACAAAACATTCTAATTCAGAATCAGGAATGTTTTTCTTGATGTCTTGAATTTCTTTCAAAGATAATTCACGAGCTAACACAATTCTTTTGATTCCTTGATCCATCCAATATTTTACTGTTCTAAAATTTGTCACAGATGCTTGTGTTGACATGTGAACTTCAATATCTTGATTAATACTTCTAATAATAGAATAAATTCCAGGATCAGAAACAATCAAAGCATCTACATGTATATCGATTAGGCTTTGAATATATTCTTCAATGCCTTCCAAATCATCATTGTGGGCTAATATATTCATTGTTATATATATTTTCTTGCCCCTGCTATGAGCGTATTCCACTGCTTCTTTCATATCATCTAATGTGAAATTTTTAGATGCAGTTCTCAAACCATAGTCAGGGCCTGCCATATACACTGCATCTGCGCCATAATCAATGGCTGTTTTTAATTTATCTAAATCACCTGCTGGTGCTAATAATTCAACTTTTTTCATTTAATCTCCTCAAAAATAGTCGGAAATCATAGACTCCCGACTAATGCTATTTTAATTTAGTTATGCTCATTCCATCATCAATTGGAATTATAGTTGTATCATATTTTGAACTATCAGAAATAATTTCCAAAAATTCTCTTAATCTCTTAACGATTGTTATCTTTCTGTGTCTGTGTTCATAGAATTCTTTTTCGCATACCATCCCTCTGAACAAAACATTGTCGCATACAATAACGGAATTTTTGTTAGATAATCGAACTGCTTCTTCAAAATATTTTATATATTGTCCTTTCGCGGCATCGATAAATATCAAATCAAATTTTGTATTCATATTTTTCATAACTTCATATCCGTCACCAAATATCAATTCGATATCATCATAACCGTACTTTTTGAAGTTTTTTCTGGCAAAATTTGCATTTTTTTCATAATTTTCGACTGTAGTAATTTTTGCATCAGGACATGTTTTTTTCATAATAATCGAGCTGTAACCAATAGCTGTCCCTATTTCTAAAATAGATTTGGGTTGTTCCATCAGCAAAATCATCTTTAATAGCTGTCTAACTTCTGGTTCAACTATCGGTATATGATTGTTCTTAGCAAATTCTTCTAGTTCTAAAATAGTTTCATCGTTACTTTTTGATAGTTGTCTTAAATAATCTTGTAGTTGTTCATTTACAATGCTATTCATCTTCTAATTTTATGCCACCTTCTAATGCATCGTAGACATCTTTCAAAATCATAGAAAATCTTGCATCTGCTTGTAAATAAGCTGCTATATCGTGATTTGTCATGATAATATTTTGTAAGTTTTGAAGTTTTTGTACATCTTCAGGATTTTCTTTTCCTGTTTGTTGAATTTTTAATTGATACTCAAAAAGATGCTTTTTAAAATCATCTATCATATTTTTGTTAGTTTCATTCTTCTTATAAACTTCTTTATGAAGTTTTTTAAGCTCTTGAAACTCTTGAGAATTGTTCAACATTTGTGCTAATTCTTCAGCTTTTTTCTTATATTCCATATTATACCTCCATTATTACTGGCAATATCATTGGATTTCTCTTAATTTCTTGATACAAGAATTTCTTTAGTGTTTCTCTTATATTGTGTTTAAGAGTAGACCAGTCATATATATTTTTTGTATAACATTCATCTAGGACTTTTTGGACAACAGATTTGCAATCTTCCATTAAATCATTATTTTCTTTAACATATACAAATCCTCTTGAAATGATGTCAGGACCAGCTATAACTTCTTTATTTCTAGCATCTAAAGTAATTACTACAACTATTAGTCCATCTTCTGATAAATGTCTTCTATCTCGTAATACAACATTTCCTACATCGCCTACTCCAAGTCCATCTACTAAAATATTACTTGCAAATTTAGTGTCAACAAGGTTAATACTTTTTCTTGTAAATTCTATAGTATTACCATTATCAGCGATAACTATATCTTTTTCTTTCATTCCAAGATCAAGTGCTAAATTCGCATGACATTTCAAATGTCTCATTTCACCATGAAGTGGAACGAAAAATTTAGGTCTAACTAACGAATGCATCAACTTTAATTCTTCTTGACAAGCGTGTCCACTTACGTGCACATCAGCCAATGAAGAATAAATAACTTTTACTCCCATTTCCATTAATTTATTGATAACTGAGCTAACTTGATTATCATTTCCTGGAATTGGTGTTGCAGATAAAATAACAGTATCTGTTGGATCCAGATGGACTTTTCTATGAGTTCCATTAGCCATTCTTGTCATTGCACTCATAGGCTCCCCTTGAGAACCAGTTGTTAGAAGAACTATTTCGTTTGGACGGTACCTATTGATATCATTTATATCAATAATAGTTTTTTCATTAACTTTAATGTATCCCAACTCACGAGCTACATTAACAGTGTTGATCATTGATCTGCCCGAAAGCGCCACTCTCTTATTGAAATGTTCAGCTGCTGAAATAACTTGTTGAATTCTGTGAACATTAGACGCAAAAGTAGCTACAATTATTCTAGCAGGTGCATCATCAAATAAATTTATAAATGTTTTTCCAACGCTTTTTTCGCTTAAAGTATAGCCTTGTCTTTCAACATTTGTACTATCAGCAAAAAGTGCAAGGACACCCTTGTTTCCAATGGCAGCAATTCTACCAAAATCCATTCTATTGTTATCAATTGGAGTGTAGTCAATTTTAAAATCACCAGTAAAGAACAAAACTCCCACAGGAGTTGTTATAGATAAACTTGCAGCATCAGGAATTGAGTGACATACTTTTACAAATTCTACGCTAAATGCTCCAAGTTTTATTGATTTCTTATAATCAACTGTGTGAAGTGACTTCAAACTTAACTTGTGCTCCAATATTTTGTTTTCTAAAAGTCCCATTGTAAGTTTTGTACCATAAACAGGAACGTCTAATTTTTTTAATACATAAGGAATTGCCCCGATATGATCTTCGTGACCGTGAGTAATTACAATGCCTCTGATTTTTTCCTTGTTTTTTTCTAGATAAGAAATATCTGGGATTACTATATCAACTCCCAACATTTCTTCATCTGGAAATGTCATTCCACAATCCACAACAATAATATCATCTTTGTATTCAATTACTGTCATGTTCTTTCCTATTTCGTTAAGTCCTCCTAGTGGAATAACTTTTAATTTATCAATATTCTTTTTTGCCATTTATTTCTCCTCATTTTTAATTTTTTCTTGGCAATCAGAACATATTCCATAAAACTTTAAATCGTGATTTTGGATATCGAAGTTGTAATCTTTGCTGATTTGCTTTTCGATATCTTCCAATAAATCGTATTTTACTTCGTCAACTTTACCACAATTTGTGCATATTATATGGTGATGATGGTGGTCTTCATCCTCATCAACCAATTCATATCTATATCTTTTATCATCAAAATCTAACTTGTAAACCAAGTTAAGTTCTTCAAAAATTAATAAAGTTCTATAAACCGTAGCTATACCAATTTCCGGATCTTTTTTGCTTACTATTTCGTTCAATTCTTCCGGAGATAGGTGTGAATCCATATTTTCTAACAATGCTTCAAAAATTACTTCTCTTTGCTTAGTAACTTTGTATCCGGCATTGATTAGCCTAGTTTTCAATGTTTCTATGTTCATTATTGCTCCTTTTGTGAATTCATTAGATCTTCGTATATTTCGATAGCATCGTTTAATTCTTGTTCATTTTCTAATCCAATAAATTCAACTTGTTCATCATTTTCAATATATTTCAAAATAACATTCTCACCATTTGATACATCTTCTAATACGCAATAATTATCATCGTCCATACCAAATGTATTGATTATTTTAAATTCTTTTTCATTGTTGTTTTCATCGTATAATTTTATAGTTTCCATAATTATCTTCCCATATCCAAATAAGTTTGCAGAATATAAGTAGCTGCAACACTATCAATTACATCTTTCCTTTTTTTTCTTGAGACATTTTGTTCTATCAGAACTCTTGTAGCACTAACAGTTGTTAGTCTCTCGTCAACATATTCAATATCTAGATCAGTGTGTTTTCTTAGTTCTTTTACAAATGTTTTAACTTTTTTTGCTTGAGGGCCAATAGTATTATTCATATTTTTAGGTAGACCTACTATAATTTTACTGACTTCCTTTTCTTTAATTATATCATTTATGATTTCTATGTCTTCAATCTTGCTTTTTCTATTAATAGTCATCAAAGATTGGGCAGTCAATAAGAATGGATCACTTATGGCGATACCAATAGTTCTATCTCCCACATCAAGTCCAATATATCTTTCCATAATTATTTACATATTTTGAGAGCTGTTACAAGTAACAGCTCTACATTATCCTTTATTTATCTATTTCGTTCAAATAAACTTCTAACATTTCTCCCAATAAATCATCTCGATCTATTTGTCTAATCAAATTTCTCGCATTATTAAAGCTTGTAATGTAAGTAGGATCACCTGATAATATATATCCAATAATTTGATTTTTAGGATCATATCCTTTTTCCTCTAAAGCTTGGTAAACTTTCTTCAAAGTTTCCTTTATTGATTTCTGTTCAAGTTTTGATGCTTCAAATCTAACCGTATGGTTTAAATCCTTACCTTCCATTTTTTGCCTCCTTTAAGCATTAATTTTTGATCTTACTGTTTCAATTCCCTTTTGTAGTGCTTCATCAACTTTAGAGTTATCTTTTGCACCAGCTTGTGCAAAATCTTTACGTCCGCCGCCATTTCCACCGCATACTTTGGCAACTTCTCTTACAATGTCCCCAGCAAATACACCTTTCTTAACTGCTAAGTCCGTAACTAAAGTTATAAATGATACTTTTGATTCATCTGAATTAGCTAGTATTACAACACCATCTTCTAATTTTGATTTAATATTTTCTCCAAAATCTCTAAAAGAATTATTGTCCAACCCACTTAACTCAAATATACAAACTTTTGTGCCGTCAATGTCTACAGCATCCTCAATAACTGAATCAATATTTGAAGATAAATCCTTATTTGTTATATCTTTAAGTTTTTTCTTCAATTCTTTAATTTCTTCAGTGTTCATTTCAATTCTTCTTGTGATTTCATCTTCATTAGTTGCCTTTAACGAATGCTTAACAATATCAATCAAACTATCTCTATCTTTTAAATATTTGTATACTGCGCGACCAGTAATTGCTTCAATTCTTCTGACACCTGCAGCTACACTTGATTCAGAAAGTATTTTCAACATTTGAATGTCACTTGTTGTCTTAACGTGAGTTCCTCCACATAATTCTTTAGAATAATCTCCCATTTGAACAACCCTTACAACATCTTGATACTTATCTTCAAAAAGACCTCTAGCTCCAATTGATTGAGATTGTTCTAATGACATTTCATCAATTTTTACAGGAATACCTAAAGCTATTTTTTCATTGACAATTTGTTCAACTTTTTCTAATTGTTCTTTAGTAACTGCTTCAAAATGTGTAATATCAAATCTTAATCTTTCTCCATCAACATAAGAACCTGCTTGATTAACGTGATCTCCTACAACATCCTTTAATGCTTGATGCAATAAGTGTGTAGCGGAGTGATTTTTCATAATATCTCTTCTATTAAGTTCATCCACTTCGATTGTAACTTTATCGCCTACATTTAAGCTTCCTTCGATAACTTTTACGTAATGCAAGAATACTTTCTTTCCAGTTTTTTTCGTGTCATAAACTTCAGCTTTGAAATTACCGTTATAGATAATTCCCTTATCACCTACTTGACCTCCACCTTCTCCATAGAAAGTTGTACGGTCTAATACTATTATACCCATATCTTCAGCATTTAAATTATTATCATTTTCACCGTAGATTTCGATAACTTCACTTTCATCTTTTAAAGAATAATATCCATCAAATTTTGTTTCAGGAAGTCCTTCGCCATATTTTTTGTCAGAAGACCAACCCATGTTAGATTCATTTCTTGATCCTCTAGCTCTTTGTTTTTGTTCTTCCATTAATTTTTTGAATTCACCTTCATCTACAGTTTTGTTGACTTCACCAACCAATTCCTTAGTTAAATCTATAGGGAATCCATAAGTGTCATATAATTTAAATGCATTTTCTCCACTGAACACATCTGAGTCAGTTTCTTTTAGCATAGAATCCAAAATACTCAAACCTAAATCCAAAGTTTCTTGGAATTTCTTTTCTTCAGCATTAGCTATTTTTACAATTCTATCTCTTTCTTCTTTTAATTCAGGATATCCAGATTCATAAACTTTAATGCAAGAATCTATAACTTTTTCTATAAAACTGTCGTTTATTCCCAACAATTTTCCGTGTCTACAAGCTCTTCTTATAAGTCTTCTTAGTACATATCCTCTTTGCTCATTGCTTGGAATAACACCATCATATATTAAAAATGTCATGGCACGTACGTGGTCAGCAATAATTCTGATTGAAACGTCGTTTTGATGATTTTCTTTGTATTTTACGCCTGAAATTTCTTCAATAGTTTTGATTATATCTTTTACAAGTCCAATTTCAAAAATATTATCAGCATTTTCCAAAACCATTGTAATTCTTTCAAGACCCATACCAGTATCTATGTTTGGATGAGCAATTCTTTCGTATTTTCCGTCAGCAGTTTTGTTAAATTGTGTGAATACCAAATTCCATACTTCCAAGAATCTTTCGCCCTCATCACCAGGTTTTGCATCTTCTCTAGGGTCAAATTCAAATCCTCTGTCTACGTGAATTTCAGAACATGGTCCACAAGGTCCTTGATCTAATTCCCAGAAGTTATCAGCTTTTCCTAATTTAACAACTCTTTCTGGACTTACTCCTACTTCATTTACCCAAATATTATAAGCTTCTTCGTCTTCTTCATATACAGTTATCCACAATATATCTTTTGGAACTTCTAATTCATTTGTTAAAAAGTCCCAAGCCCATGTAATGGCTTCTTTTTTAAAATAATCTCCAAAAGAGAAATTACCAAGCATTTCAAAAAATGTACCATGTCTTTGAGTCTTTCCTACTTCGTCAATATCTGCTGTTCTGATACATCTTTGTGAAGATGTTGCCCTGTCTTTTTTTAATTTTTTCTCACCTGTAAAATACTTTTTCAAAGGTGCCATTCCAGCATTTATAAGTAAAAGACTTTTATCATCTTGTGGTATAAGAGGAAATGATTTGATAACAAGATGTCCTCTTTCCCCAAAATAATCTAAGAATTTTTTTCTAATTTCATTTAAACCGTAATCTTTCATTATAACCTCACTAATTTTTAAAAAACATTTTAATCTTATCTTTAAAATGTAAATATAATATTTTAACTGTAGCAACGAATGGAACTGAAAGAATCATACCTACAACTCCAAACATTCCTCCACCTATAATCAAACTAACAATTACTAACAATGGATTAATTCCAATTTTTGAACCTAATAATTTAGGAGCTAGAATATTATTTTCAACCCATTGAATAGAAACGAACACAATTACTACAACTACTGCTTTTAATGGACTGTCCAAAAAAGCCAAAATAAAAGCTGGAGTAACCGCTATAAAAGGACCAATATATGGAATAATATCGCCTACCATAGTAAGTATTCCAATTATAATTGCAAAATCGACTTTCATAATGATTAAGGCAATCGCAGTCAATACTCCCACAAAAATCGCCATAATCAATCTGCCGCGAATAAATTCACTGTAAGCTTTATCCATATCAGAACATATATTAAAAAATTTATCTTTATTCTCATTTGGTATGAATCCCATTATAAAGTCAATGCATTTTTCTTTATCTAAAAGCATATAAAAGCTTACAACTGGAACTAAAACAATTCTAAGTAAATTACTAAATATATTTCCCGTAACATTTCCTGTTTGGGATAATTTGTCCAATATTGAAGTTTGGATAGTTCCAAGCTTTTGATTAATTGTTTGCATTGCGTTGGACATAATTTTGCTAACATTCGGATATTCCTTAAATATTTTATTGTTAAGAGCATTTAATTTCACAGATATATCCGACATAAAGCCAGGTAAGCTTATTATCATTTTTTTAATTTGTTGTATAGTTTGTGGAACAACAATCATCCCCAATAAAATAATCAAAAGGATTACTATAACGTAAATGATTAAAATAGCTATTGACCTTTTAACTCCTTTGTTTTCAATATGTTTTACCAAAGGATTTATAATATATGAAAGCACTATTCCTATCAATAAAGTATTAATTGTATGATATATGATTGGATATTTTGAAAATAAAGCTGCAATTCCTAGCAATATAAGTATTAATATGGTAGTCTTTTTTATTTTATGAAAATTAAATACAATTTTGTATTTTTCGTCTACTTTACTATTTCCCACAGTAATTAGAAAATAAGTTCCAAAAACCATGAAAATAATAGTTATAAATATTAAAGCGTTACGCAAAAATTCAGAACTAATAAGCATATCTATTTCTCTTTGCTAATTAAATCTTGCAAACTCACGTTTTTAATGCTGTTAATCATATCATCGTGCATTTGAGTCCAAATAAGCCTAGATGGACAAGTGTCTTCTCTTGAACAAAGTCCGGAAACTGCAGAACATTCTGTCACTCCAAAAAATTCTTCTAAACACTCCAAAATTTCAGCTACTGAAATTTCTTTTGGAGATTTTTTCAATAAATAACCGCCTTGTACACCTCTAACTGAAATCACTAAATCTTGTTTTTTCAATTCTCGTATAAGTTGTTCTAAATAATTATTACTCAGTCCTGTGGCTTTAGATATTTCATTCAAACTAACTGGATTATCTCCATATTTTTTGCCTAAATATATCATAGCCGCAAGTCCATATCTTCCTCTCGTAGATAATCTCATAAGCCCTCCTATTTATGATAAATTTTATCATAGTAAAATAGTTGTGTAAATATCCTATTGCAATAATAATAGTAGATTAAGAAAACTCAATCTACTATTACCAAAATTATTTTACAATTATATTAAAAATTCTACCTTTTACATAAATTTTCTTAACTACGTTTTTGCCTTCAAGATATTTTGCTACAACATCATCTGCAATAGCTTTTTCAAAAACTTCATCTTCAGAAGCATCTCTAGATATCTCTACAGTTGCTCTTAGCTTACCATTTACTTGGATAGGAAGCTCTATTACATCCAAAATAGTTTTCGATTCGTCATATTCTGGCCAACTAGCTTCGTGAACATATCCTTCATATCCCATTCTTTGCCAAATTTCTTCTGTGATATGAGGACAAACTGGATTTAATAATATCAAGAATATCTTGAATTGTTCTTCGGAAATTTTATCTAAGTTGTTGAATTCATTCAATAATGTCATAAGTTGAGCGATTGCTGTATTAAATTTCAAGTTTTCATAATCTTCTGAAACTTTTTTAATAGTTTGATGAACCAAAGTTTCCATTTTTTCAAAATTAGAATCTCCATCAACTAATTCTTGCGTTCTCCAAACTTTATCCAAGAATTTTCTGCAACCTTTAACACCATTTTCAGACCAAGGAGCTGATTTTTCAAAATCTCCAATGAACATTTCATAGCATCTCAAAGTATCTGCACCAAAATCTCTGACGATATCATCCGGATTTACAACATTACCACGAGACTTACTCATTTTTTCATTGTTGTCGCCTAAAATCATTCCATGGCTAGTTCTCTTCATATATGGTTCTTTTGTAGGAACTACTCCAATATCATACAAGAATTTGTGCCAAAATCTTGAATACAATAAGTGAAGTGTAGTGTGTTCCATTCCACCGTTATACCAGTCAACTGGAACATAATAGTCCAAGTTTTCTTTACTTGCTATCGCTTCGTCGTTGTGTGGATCAGTATATCTCAAATAATACCAAGAAGATCCTGCCCATTGTGGCATAGTATCAGTTTCTCTGACAGCATCTCTACCGCATTTTGGACATTTTGTATGAACAAATTCATCTATATTAGATAGTGGTGATTCTCCATTATCTGTAGGTTCATAATTATCAACCTTAGGCAATACTAGTGGTAAATCTTTTTCTTCCAATGGAACCCATCCACAATGTTCACAGTAAACCAATGGAATTGGTTCTCCCCAATATCTTTGTCTAGAAAATACCCAGTCTCTTAATTTATAATTTGTTTTCTTGTGACCTATTTCTTTTTCTTCAATGTATTCATACATTTTTTGTTTTGCTTCGTCTACACTCAAACCATTTAAAAACTCAGAATTAATAAGATTTCCTTCATTAGTTTCAGTGAATGCAGAATTTTCTATGTTGGATCCTTCAATTACAGGAATCATTTCAATGTTGAATTTTTTAGCAAATTCGTAGTCTCTGTCATCGTGAGCAGGAACTGCCATAATAGCACCTGTTCCATAAGTCATCAATACATAATCTGATACATAAACAGGAATTTCTTTGTTAGTCAAAGGATTAATCGCTGTTAATCCATCAATTTTGTATCCTGTTTTTTCTTTAGATAAATCTGTTCTTTCCAATTCGGATTTCTTAGCAACTTCTTGTCTGTAACTTCTGATTTCTTCGATGTTTTTAATTCTATCACTATATTTTTCAATCAAAGGATGATCAACTGAAATAACCATATAAGTTGCACCAAATATAGTATCTGCTCTTGTTGTAAAAACAGTAATTTTTTCGTCAACTTCTTTTATTGAAAAATTAATTTCTGCACCGTATGATCTTCCAATCCAGTTGATTTGTTGCGATTTTATTCTATCCAAATAATCGACATCTTTTAAATCATCTATAAGTCTATCAGCGTATTCAGTAATCTTAAGCATCCATTGATTCTTAACTTTTCTGATTACTTCACCGCCACATCTTTCGCAGTGACCGTTAATTACTTCTTCATTTGCAAGTCCTGTTTTACATGAAGGACACCAGTTAATTGGCATTTCCTTTTTGTAAGCAAGTCCTTTTTTAAACATTTGGATGAAAATCCATTGAGTCCATTTATAGTAGTCTGGGTCTGTTGTATTTATTTCTCTGTCCCAATCAAAAGAAAAACCTATTGATTGCATTTGTCTTTTGAAGTTTTTGATGTTGTTTTCAGTAACAATTTCTGGTCTTATTTTATTTTTAATAGCAAAGTTTTCTGTAGGAAGTCCAAATGCATCCCAACCCATTGGATACAAAACATTATATCCTTGCATTCTTCTTTTTCTTGAAACGATGTCCAATGCAGTGTATGGTCTTGGATGACCTACGTGTAGTCCTTGTCCAGAAGGATAAGGAAACTCTACCAATGCGTAGAATTTTTCTTTTGACTTGTCATCAGAAGTCTTGAAAGTTTTGTTTTCTTCCCAAAATTTTTGCCACTTTTTCTCAATTGAATTCGGATTATATCTATCCATTTTTACCTCCAAATAATAAAAAATTCGCCTCTTACATAGAAGAGACGAAATAAAATTCCGCGGTACCACTCTTATTGGTTAATCCCACTCAAATCTTTAACGCAGATATACGAATATTCTATTAATAAACAAGTTCAATAATCTCAAATATTGATTCACACCAACCATCAATTCTCTGAAAATTTTTAATTATTTACTACTTTTATTCAAATATTATTATAAAAACTTATTACTATGATATCACATCACAGAATTAAATTCAATATTAGTATTCACAATGTCCAACAGTTCTTGGGAATGGAATGACATCTCTTATGTTTGACATTCCTGTCATATACATTACCATTCTTTCGAAACCTAATCCAAATCCACCGTGCTTAACTCCACCGTATTTTCTTAAATCAAGATACCATTTGTATTCTTCTTTGTTGAATCCTAATTCATCCATTTTCTTATCTAACAATTCGTATCTTTCTTCCCTTTGGCTTCCACCAATTAATTCACCAATTCCTGGAACTAAAAGGTCTGTTGCTGCAACTGTTTTGTTGTCGTCGTTAAGTCTCATGTAGAATGCCTTGATTTCTTTTGGATAATCAGTAACAAATACCGGCCCGTCAACAACTTTTTCACTCAAATATTTTTCGTGTTCTGTTTGTAAATCCATTCCCCATTCAACAGGATATTCAAATTTTTCTCCTGATTTTTGTAAAATTTCAACAGCTTCAGTATAAGTTAATTTTTTGAATGATTTATTGGCAACTTTTGTTAATCTTTCAATTAAGTTCTTGTCTACAAAACTGTTGAAGAATTTTATTTCTTCTTCACAATTTTCCATAACATCTTTTATGATATATCTAACCATATCTTCAGCCAAATTGCATACATCATCCAAATCAGCAAAACATATTTCAGGTTCCATCATCCAGAACTCTGCAGCATGTCTAGGAGTATTAGAGTGTTCACTTCTGAAAGTTGGTCCAAATGTATACACATTTCTAAATGCTAATGCGTAAGCTTCTGCTTGTAATTGACCACTTACAGTTAAGTTAGTAGATTTTGAGAAGAAATCTTGTGAAAAATCAACATTTCCATCGTCATCTTTTGGGATATTATCCAAATCTAATGTTGTAACTCTGAACATTTCTCCAGCGCCTTCAGCATCACTACCGGTTATTATTGGAGTATGAACATATACAAATCCTCTTTCATTAAAGAATTTATGAATAGCAAATGCTAATCTACTTCTAACTCTAAATACAGCATTAAATGTATTTGTTCTTGGTCTTAAATGTAATATTGTTCTCAAAAATTCAAAAGTATGTCTCTTCTTTTGAAGTGGATAATCATCTGTAGATTCCCCTTCAACTATAATTTTTTCTGCTTGAATTTCAAAAGGTTGTTTAGAATTTGGAGTCAAAACTAATTTACCAATAACAATAATTGCTGAGCTTAATTTTAACTTTTCACACTTTTCAAAATCTTCATTATCTTTTCCTACTACTATTTGAACTGGATTGAAGAAAGTTCCATCGTTTAGTTCAATAAAACCAACATTCTTACTGAATCTTGAGTTTTTAGTCCAACCTCCAACTTCAACTTCTTTGTCAGAATACTTTTCGTAATCTTTAATCAAATCTTTAATTAATATCATTCTTTACTCCTCGTTTTTTTATATATTTTGCTTTCATGTCCAATATCTTTTGGATCGTAATATTTTTGATTTTTTAATTCGTCTGGTAAATATTGTTGATACGAATCATCATTATGTGGATATTTGTATCCAATCCCTCTGTCCAATGATTTTGCTCCACTATAGTGCGCATCTTTTAAATGACTAGGAACATCGTAAATCTTATTTTGTCGAATATCTTCCAAAGCCTTGTCAATTGCGACATAAGACGTATTAGATTTCTCACTAGATGCAAGATAAATTACACCATTCGATAAATTTATCCTACATTCTGGTAACCCTATTAAATTAACTGCATTGAACACATTAATAGCGACAGTCAAAGCTTCTGGATTTGCTAGTCCAATATCTTCTGATGCAAAAATCACCATTCTTCTAGCAATAAATTTAGGATCTTCTCCACTTTCAATCATTCTTGCTAAGTAATACAAAGCTGCGTCAATATCAGAACCTCTCATAGATTTAATGAATGCCGATATAACATTATAGTGATCTTCTTCTTTGTCATATTTCAACACAGGTTTAAATACCGAATTTTTTATCGCATCTTCATCTATGATTAAACATCCATTAACTAAATCTGAGCTTTCGACTGCAATTTCCAAAGCATTCAAGGCACTTCTTGCATCTCCATTTGCAGAATTGACAAGAACATCAATTGCTTTTTCATCAAATTGAATGTTCATTTCTCTAAGCTTTTTATCTTCTGTAAGCGCATTTTCTATGATATTTCTAATATCTGTATCAGTCAACGGTTTCAACTCGATAATTTGACATCTAGATAAAAGAGCCTTGTTAACTTCAAAGAATGGATTTTCTGTAGTAGCGCCTATCAGTGTAATTGTACCGTCTTCAACATATCCAAGCAATGCATCTTGTTGCGATTTATTAAATCTGTGAATTTCGTCTATAAACAAAACGGTTTTTTTATTATACATACTCAAATTATTTTTAGCTGTTGAAATGACTTCTCTAATATCTTTAACTCCACTAGAAATAGCAGATAATCTTTCGAACAACGAATTAGTTTGGTTCGAAATTATTTCTGCCAAGGTTGTTTTTCCAGTTCCGGGAGGCCCATAAAAAATCATGGAAGGAATTTTATCAGCCTTTATCAACCTATTCAAAAGCTTTCCTTCTCCAACCACATGGGATTGCCCAAAATATTTATCCAAACTTTTAGGTCTGAGTCTATTTGCTAACGGCGAACTATTTTCTTTTTGTAATTGTAAATTATATTCAAATAAATCCAAAATATTTCCCCTTTAACATTTATTTTATTTATATCTTACCACAAAAACTAAATATCGTTAAATAAAAATTAAAGGTCGGATAATCACCCGACCTTATTCATTATCTAATTTTGATATTTCCTCGTTAAAAGATTTAACATCTGTAAATTCTCTATACACAGAAGCAAAACGAATATATGCCACCTTGTCAATCTTCTTAAGCTTTTTCATTATTAATTCACCTATTTCAGATGAATCTACCTCCCTTTTATTGCTATGTGTTAATTCAACTTCTATCTCTTTAGTAGCCTCAAGCAACACTGAATCTGGAACGGGTCTTTTTTCACAAGACTTTTTCATTCCACGATACACTTTATCCCTATCAAAAGCTTCTCTGTTTTTATCTTTTTTTACCACTGTAAGGTTATTAAAATCATATCTTTCATAAGTGGTAAATCTTTTGTGACAAGAAATACATTCTCTCCTTCGTCTAACTATCTTATCATCTTCCGATGCTCTAGTATCTACAACTTTTGTATCAGATGCATTACAGAACGGACATTTCATTAGAATCCTCTTCTCTTCAAGAATGAAGGTATTTCTATATCGTCGTGATCTTTTTCAGAAGTTTCTTCTGATTTTTGAGAAACTGAATCAGATTTTTTGTTTGATTTTAATTTGTTAGCCATTGGATTGTCAGAATCAAATCCTGTTGCAATAACAGTAATCTTGATGTCATCTCCTAGTGAATCATCGATACCAGCACCAAATATAATATTAGCATCTGGATCTACTTCTTCTCTAATTAATTCTGCAGCTTCATTAACTTCGAATAATCCTAATTCTTTTCCAGTAACGTTAATTAACACAGCTTTTGCTCCACCAATTGATGTTTCTAATAAAGGAGATTTAACTGCAAGTTTAGCAGCTTCCATTGCTCTATTATCTCCGTTTGCTTTACCAATACCCATATGAGCAATACCTTGGTTTAACATAATTGATCTAACATCTGCAAAGTCTAAGTTGATTAAGTTAGGTACAGCGATTAAATCAGAGATACCTTGAATACCATCCATTAGAACTTCGTCAGCCATCATGAAAGCTTCAGACATTGTAGTTCTCTTATCGGAAATTTGTAACAATTTATCGTTAGGAATAATTACCAAAGTATCAACTTTTCCCTTCAAAGCTTCGATACCTTGTTCAGCTTGCATTTGTCTTTTTCTTCCTTCGAATGTAAATGGTTTTGTTACAACACCAACTGTAAGTATTCCTTTTTCTTTTGCAATTTGAGCAACTATTGGTGCAGCACCAGTACCAGTTCCACCACCCATACCAGCAGTTACAAATACCATGTCTGTTTTGTCAAGTGCTTCTTCGATTTCGTTTCTACTTTCTTCAGCAGCTTTCATACCAACTGCAGGATTAGCTCCGGCTCCCAAACCCTTTGTAATCTTGCTTCCGATTTGCAATTTAGTATTAATATCTAAATTATTTAAAATTTGTTTGTCAGTATTAACTGCAACAAATTCTACACCTTGCAAACCTTCTTCTTTCATTCTCTTTACGGCATTATTTCCGCCGCCACCAACACCAATTACTTTGATTTTGGCTAAATCATTATCTTCTAGTTCCATATCAAAAGTCATAACATCCTCCTAATTTGTAATTAAAATTCCTTTTAATCTCTTTAACTTAATTATACTACAAGTTCAACAATATTTTTAATGACATTTAGCGTTTTTCACTTCTCATTTGTTTTGTACCTGTAGTTTAATCTTTATTATATTTAATTATTTTCAGCTATATTTAGCTATGTTGATTTGTATCTCTAACATTTTTGAAGTTTGTTGCTCTTTCTTTGAGTTTGATATAATTTTAAAATCATAAAACTAATAATACACCAATGTATTATAAATACACCATATTTTTTATGCATCTTATAAAATCTTTTTTCAAGGCAAACTCCAAAACTGTAATTACTCAGTTTGTTCTGGATTTTCTTTTATCAAAAATGGTTTTTGAGGATCTTTAGTATCTAGTATTTTTGTGTTTATACTTTTAGTACTAATTTCTTTTAAAATCTTCAAAATATTATTTGATTTCTTCTCTGAGTCATTTAAATCTCCAAAAAACACTTTTATTTCGTTTTTTGTAACCATGGTTACATCGTTTGAATTTACGACGTTAATTTCAGTTAATTGTTCTAAAATTTTGTGTGAATAAAGATTATACAAAAACTCATAAAATTTTTCGTCTGATTTTAAATTACTAATTTTTAACAGATTTTCATTTGCTCCAACAATTTTAACAATTTTTGAATAGTCTATTCTATCCTTGTTCTTTGCAATTTTAAAATCTGAATCTACGAAAATTTTATCTTTTCCAACTTCAAAATAACAAATATCATTTGCCTCTTCCACTGTTATTTCAATAGTATTTGGATAAATCTTCTTGATATTTGCATTTCTAATATAAATATCTTTATTAATCTTTTCCTGTAATTTTTTCTTATTAAATCTAAAAATATTTTCGCCTAATGAGTAATTAGCATAATCTTTTATTTCAGATATTTTTACTATTTTATTGTTTTTAACTGTGATTTTTTTTATTGAAAAATAGTCAAGTGTAGCACATAAATACGCTATGAGTCCAATCAATAGCGATATTGCTACAATAATTACTACTCTATGCTTTCTCATCTTGTTCTACCAATCTGTAAAGTTCATCTACAATATCTTTACAAGCAGTTGGATAAGACATTTTCTTCGAGTTTTCTGAAAGTTCTTGTAACAATTTATCATCACTTAGTATTTCATTTATTTGGTCAAATAGGGTATTAGCATTCACGTCTTTTTCCAATATAACCTTACTTGCTCCTATTTTTTCAAATGCTCTTGCGTTGTGTTCTTGATGATTTTCTGTTGTATATGCTTTTGGAACAAGTATTGACGCTTTCCCCAAGAAGGATAGTTCAGCTAGTGTTATAGCCCCACTACTTGTAACGATCAAATCAGACACAGAATAAGCTTTATCTATGTCATCTATATATGGATAGATGTGTAAATTTCTAATGTCATTTCCTGATTTTTGTATAAACTCATCGTAATTTAATTTACCTGTAGCTAAAATTACCTCAAATACATCTTGATTAGATATTTTATCAACCATATCAAGTGTTGCTTTGTTTAATATTTCAGAACCATTTGATCCGCCAAATATGAATACAACTTTTTTGTTTTCTGATATTTTGTATTGTTCAATTGCTACATCTTTGTTTTTTCCAATATCAGTAAATCTGTTCCTAATTGGATTACCAGTTACTACGGCTTTTTCTTGATTTTTGAAGTATTTAATAGATTCTTCAAATGTGACAAAATATCTATCAACATATCTTGATAATATCCTATTAGTAACTCCCGGAAAACTATTTTGTTCGTGAAAAGCTACCTTTGCTTTAGTTTTAGTGGCTTTGTATAATATAGGTCCACTCACATATCCACCAGTTCCAATAACAAGATCTGGTTTAAAATCTTTAAGAATTTTGTTTGCTTCTTTTAATCCTTTGAATAATTCTTTCAAAGCTTTAAAAGAATTCGCATTTATTTTTCTAGGGATTCCTCTAACATGTATAGTTTTAAAATCTATTCCCAATTTCGGAACAATACTACTTTCCAATCCTTTTTCGGTTCCTACATAAAGTATTTTATTATTTTTATCTCTTTTTTTTAATTCTTCAATTAATGAAATGGCTGGATATATATGTCCACCTGTTCCGCCGCCAGATACTATTATATTCATTGTCTCTCCTCTTCATTGTTTCTGTCTACATTTAAAATTATCCCTACTAATGCCAACATAATCATCAAAGACGTTCCACCATACGATATAAATGGTAATGTCAATCCTGTTGGAGGAATTAATCCCGTAACCACCGTCATATTAACATACGCTTGTATCCCGATTACGAAAAGTATTCCAGAAACCAATAATCTTGAATAAATATATTTTGTTTTCATCGCAATTCTGATTCCAAAAACTAAGAAGGCAAAATAAGCAATAATTAAAACCAAAGCTCCTAAAAACCCAAATTCTTCACAAATAATCGCAAAAATAAAGTCATTATGAGCTTGGGATAAATACAAAAATTTCTGTTTACTCATACCTAATCCACTGCCAAGAAAACTACCATTAGACACTGCTGCCAACGATTGGGATAATTGCCATCCCTCATCTTCTAAATTCCCCAGTGGATCAATAAAAGCTATAATCCTGTCAATTCTACTGTAACCTATTTTTACTTTAAATATAGCTATGTATCCAAATACAAGTGCAGTTATAAATGTAGATATAATGTATCTAATATTTAAACCACTTACCATAAATACGCAAAAAACACTTCCTATAATTACTATTGCTGTTGATAAATCAGGCTGGATAAATACAACACCTCCTGATATCGCAACTAATATAATCATTCTCAAAAACCCTTCTTTGAAGGTTTTAATTTTATTGATATTTTGTGATACAATAGCTGCTGCTAAGTTAATCGATGCAAATTTAAGAATATCCGATGGCATAAAGCTAAATGATTTAATCTTGATCCAACGTTTTGCGTAATTTATTTCTTTTCCCAACGGTGTAAAAACAAGCATACACAATAAAATTGCAAAAGCAAATATCCACAATGCATTTTTTTTGTAATTCTCATTATTAAATACACTTGTAAATTTCATGAAAATAAAACCAAGCAATGCAAAAATTCCTTGTCTTAGTCCATAATAATACCAAGCTCTATGTTCACTAACTGCCGTTGGCCAACTTGAACTTAGTACCATAATTATTCCAAAAATTGTCAGGAAAATTGTTATATACAAGATACCTTTCCCATCTTTTGAAAGTTTCATGCTTCTATCCTCGCAAATTTTTTACTAATTCTTTAAATTCATTTCCTCTTTCTTCATAGTTATTGTACATTCCCCAACTTGCACTAGCTGGAGAAAGTAGCACCACGTCTCCACTTTCAGATATTTTATTAGCTTGAATAACCGCTTGTTTCATATCATCTACTAAAAATATATTTTCAAATCCATATTCTTTTGCTTTTTTTTCGAACAACTCTCTAGTTTGCCCCATTAAAATTAATGCTTTAAACTTGTTCTTACCAGCTATGAAAAAATTATCCAAGCTTACTTTTTTGTCGTATCCACCAGCTAATATAATAACATTCTTATCAAAAGATTCTATTGCTTTAACACTTGCATCAACATTGGTTCCCTTAGAATCGTTGTAGTATTTTACTCCCGATAATTCTCTTACAAATTCTAGCCTATGTTCTACACCAGAAAAACTCATTAAAGTTTTTCTGATACTATCATCATTAATACCTATCAACTTTGCTAAAGTAACGCAGAATAGAACATTTTGATAATTATGATAGCCTATTAATTTAACATCTTTTAAGTCAATTATTTTGTTGCAATCTGAATCAGAAAAATATATTGAATCGTCTTTGATGAATGAACCTTTTTTCACATCGTTTGAAGTAGACACATCATATACATTTGATTTTGTAAAATTTTTGCATTCTTCGTAGTATTCATCATCAACATTAAGTACCGTGTAACAATTATGGTCTTGATTCTTTAATACATTTTTTTTAGCGTTTACATAATTTTGCATACTTCCGTGCCAATCAATATGATCTGGAGTAATATTGATTATGCAAGAATATTGTGGTTTAAAGTTTTTCGTACTTTCTAGTTGGAAGCTTGAACATTCAATAACAAAATATGTGTCTTTGTCGCTGTTATAAATTTCCCATAACATTCCAACACCAATATTTCCTATTGAGATAGCTTTTCTTCCTGAATCATTCAACATTTTAGTCATCAAAGAAGTTGTAGTTGTTTTTCCATTCGTTCCAGTAATTGCTACAATTTTAATATCTTCAAAAATTCTTTGTGCCAATTCCAAATCACTAACAACTTCGATATTTAATTTATTAGCCTTTAATATCACTGGATTATCCATTCTAATGCCCGGACTTTTTAAAATAGTATCGTATTTATCAATGGTATCTATAGATTCTATTTGAACGTCTAATTCCTTTAATATTTTTGTTTTTTCTTCGTCAATATTATCATCGATAGCTCCCAAATCATATCCTTTTAATTTTAATGTTTTTAGAGCTGATATTCCTGTTCTGGCTAATCCAAATACTAATATTTTTTCCATAATTCACCTACAATATATCTATTAGTGTAATTAAACTTGTAATTACTGATACAACCATAAAAGTTGATACTATTTTTTGTTCTTTGTAGCCTTTTAATTCATAATGATGATGAATAGGGCTCATCAAAAATACTCTTTTTTTGTTTCTCAATTTGTAGCTAGTCATTTGAATTATTACAGATAATACTTCAATCATGTACACAAATCCTAAAATGATCAAGTACAAACTCAAGCCATACATAGCCATAATCATAACTAAAGCGCCACCTATAGCCATCGAACCTGTATCACCCATAAAAACTTTGGCCGGATTTGAATTGTACACCAAAAATCCCAAAAGGCTACCTGCAAATATAATACTGAATATACTAGCTGTTGAATTTAAGTTATATAAAATAATACTTGTAGCAATGAACACAGGAATTGATACAGAAGTTGCAAGTCCATCTAATCCATCAGTAAGATTAGTAGCATTAGATGTTCCCATCATTACGAAAATCAAGAATGGATAAGTTATTATTCCAAAATCTACTGTTTTATGGAAGAAAGGAATAACTTGTTTTGTAAAATTTGGATTTACTTGTTTAATCAAAAAACAAGCTATGATGGAAAACAAAAGTTGTAACACAAGTTTTTGTTTTTCGTTTAATCCCAATGAACGTTTCATTACTAATTTCATGAAGTCATCTATAAAACCTATCGCTCCAAATGCAAGCATTCCATAAATCGCCAACAAAACTTCACTATTAAATAATCTAAATACAATAACAGTAATCAATGTAGATATTATAAATATAATACCTCCCATAGTTGGTGTTCCCGCTTTTGAATAGTGTGATTTGGGGCCGTCATCTCTGATTTCTTGACCAATATGTTTTTGTCTTAAAATCCTGATTATAAACTTTCCTAATATCAACGAAATTACGATAGATAATAACATCGACATTAAAATTTCACTTTTAAAATTCATATTTATCTCCTTAAATTATGAACACAAATTATGTCCAATTTTATACCTCATAAGTATTTATTATACCACACGGAAAAATTATTCTTCAGTATTTTTCTCTTGTTCAGTATAAATTTTAATATAAGATTTTGGATCCATCAACTTGTTTTCTTCAGGATCAGTTTTTACTACTTTACCTTTTTTACCATTTTTTATTTCGATATTTCTAATTCCGTATTTTTCTAAAGTATCCACTGCATCTTCAACTGTGAATCCTACTATTTCAGGAATTCTAATCATTGAGTCCTCTACACTTCCCGTTGTAAGTTCAATTATATCCCCTTTATTTACCTTAGAATATGCAGCTGTTTCTTGAGATTTTACAATTGAATTTAAATTCGAATTTGAATTTGTAACCTTAGACTTTAAGCCCAATGAATTCAACTTATCAACAGCTAACTTCAATGTTAGCCCTTCTAATTCTGGAACAGTAACCTTATCTGAATCGTCAGAATCTAGTCTAGTTTTATTTATTCTCTTATATTCAATAATTCTTGAAAAAATCTTACCTGCAGAAGGTGCACATACAGCACTTCCTCCGTTTTTTCTTTGAGGCTCATCTACTACGATTAAAACAGTGTATTCTGGATGATCTGTTGGAAAAGATCCAAAAAATGAAGCAGTAGTTTTGTCGTCGGTGTATTTACCGTCTTCGATTTTTATACTTGTTCCCGTTTTACCACCTATACCAAATCCTTGAATTGAAGCTTTTTTACCACTTCCATCATCTACAACTCCCTGCAACATTTTATTGATTTGCTTTGAAGATTGTGCAGAAATTATTTGTCTTTTGACTTTTGGCTGAACTTTTTCTATCTTTTTTGTCTCCTTTGAAATAAATTCCTTAGCAACATGTGGTTCTATCAACATTCCACCATTCACTATTGAGTTTAAAGCTGTTATCATTCGAATTGGCGTTGCCGAAATACCGTGACCATAAGAAAGTGTAGCAAGTCTTGCTGCATCTATATCTTTCACACTTTTCGGAGCTATTCCCAATTCTTCAGCCGGTAAATCAATATCTGTTTTTTGATTAAAACCAAATCCATTTACGTATTTTTGAATATTTGCTTTTCCCAAATCTCTACCAATATTTACATATGCAATGTTGCAAGAATTGTTAAAAGCTTCTTGGAAAGTTTCGTCACCATGAGGATTCCAATATCTTTCGCATCTTATAACAACGCCTGGAATATCCCTGATAAATCCATTACAAAAATAATGTGATTCTTGTGTTGCTGTATGCTCTTCAGTTGCAGCCGCACTAGTTATAGTTTTAAATACACTTCCCGGCTCGTAAGTCCATGAAGTTGCTTTATTTTCCCACATATTAAAATAAAATTCACTGATTTTATCTTCATCATTTTCTTTTTTCAAATCATTTAATTCATTTATTTGATCTCTTAAAAGCGGAGTTTTAGGATCATTAGGGTTAAAATTCGGATAAGATCCCATACCCAATACATCCCCATTATTTGGATTCATAACGATTATCGTCGCTGATTTTGGCTTAAAATTATTCTCTATATCTTTTAAACTATCTTCTACAAAACCCTGAATAGTACTATCTATAGTTGTTTTTAAATCATATCCATTTTCTGGATTAATAATCACAGAACTATCATCAGATAAATCAATCGATCTATTAACTGAACTGTTCAGAATTCTTTTTCCGGGTTTTCCTTTTAATTTAGCATTATAAAAGCTCTCCAACCCAACAACTCCATCATTATTTACATTTGTAAATCCTAAAACTTGAGCTAACATTTCCTTGTTTGGATAATACCTCTTTTTCTCAGAAACGATGCTAATAAATTTCTGATTACTAATAGGTAGTTTTTTTATGTTTTCTATTTCTGTTTTTGATAATGATGGTTTAACTAGAACTGTTTTCTTTTTATCTAAAACTTTTCTTAATTCTTCGGGTTTCATACTTAAAGTTTTTCCTAACGAATCAATTAAGTTTGATTTCGATTGATCATTTAAATAAGTAGCATTTACATACAAATTATTGGATACGACGTTATCTGCCAATGTCTCTCCATTTGTATCTAATATTTTCCCTCTTTCAGCATCAATATTAATAGTATTGGTGCTTTGTTTTGCCGATAGTTTTCGGTATTTATCTCCGGCAGGAGTCAATTGTAAATAAATCAATTTACCAACTATTAATAATACAATAATTGTCAGTATACAAAATAAAACTACAATACGAAAATTGTAGTTTTTATTGAAATTTTTATTGATTTTTCCTTTGCTTAAATTGCGCCTTCTCATTATTTTTCCTCTAATTTTAAGTACATAATTTGAGCATTTTCAGGAAATTGCATACCCAAATTATTTTTTGCTATTTCTTCAATATTTTTACTAGTTAATTTACTTTCTATATGAGATTTTATCACATCTCGGTTGCCTTCTGTAAGCATTACCTGATCTTTTACTTCTTTTAATTCACTGGACATGCTTTGAATCTTAGAATAACGATTCATCACCAAAATGGATAAACAAATAACCACGCATATCATTACTTTATTAAAAGTAGAAAAAAGATTTGTTTTTCTACTAGGTCTATTTAATTTTTTTGTTTGTTCAATTTTTTTGACTTCAAATTCTTTTTTTTCTACATACTGTGGAAAAACTTCGATTTTTCTTTGTGCATTACCCATTTTTGTCTCCATTTATTAATCAAATCATATAATTATCAAATAATCTTTTCAGCAACTCTCAATTTTGCACTTCTAGCCCTAGAATTTTGTTTTAATTCTTCTGGTGAAGGCTCAATAGGCTTTCTAGTAATAATCTTAATTTCAGGCTTATGATTGCAAACACATACCGGAATTTCTGGAGGACAGATACAACCTTTTTGTCTTTGCTTGAAAATATCTTTACAAATTTTATCCTCCAAAGAATGAAACGTTATTATGCAAATTCTACCTTCAGGATTCAATAAATCTATACAATCACCAACTGCTTGTTCTAAAACTTCTAATTCTTTATTAACTTCAATCCTAATTGCTTGAAAAGTTTTCTTTGCACTGTGGCCTTTTTGATTCATTCTTACTTTTTTAGGAATCGCTTTTTCGATGACTTCCACTAATTCGAAAGTAGTATTAATAGGTTTAATTTCCCTTTCATTGCATATAAACTGAGCAATTCTTTTCGCCCATTTTTCTTCTGAATATTTGAAAATAATATTTTCCAAATCCTCTTGTGAATAAGTGTTGACAATATCCTTGGCCGTAACTGGATTATTTTGATCCATTCTCATATCCAAAACCGCATCATGCATATAAGAAAAACCTCTACTATCTTCATCGATTTGATAAGAGCTAACACCTATATCCATTAAAATTCCATCAACTTTTTCAATTCCTATATTTTGTAAATCGCTTTTAATATTTTTAAAATTATCCTTTATAAAGATAACCTTATCTCCATATTCCTTTAAGCGTTCTTTTGCTACTGTTAATGCGTCTTCATCTTGATCAAAGCAAATTAGCTTACCATTCCCAATTCTTTTTGCAATTTCTCTGGAATGTCCAGCGCCTCCAACAGTGCAATCCACATAAACTTTTCCGTCTCTAATATTCAAATTTTCGATGCATTCATTTAATAAAATTGGCACATGTTTGAATTCCATAATTCACCTACAAATCAAGATCATTTAAATCATCAGCTAAGTCGTCATAGTTTAGTGAAGAGTCATTAGAATATTGTTCCCATTTTTCTTTATCCCATATTTCAATACGATTGGATACTCCAATAATAGCAACTTCTTTTTTGATATCTGCATAGTTTCTCAAGGATTGTGGAATCAAAAATCTTCCTTGTTTATCAATTTCTTGATTACTAGCACCAGCAAAAAACACTCTTGAAAACGCTCTTGCTTGTCTTCTAGTTAATGACAATTTATTAAGCTTTTCTGTCATTTGGATAAAAGCAGATACAGGATATACGAAAAGACATTCATCCATACCTTTTGTAATGTAGAATTCTTCTCCTATTTCATCCCTAAACTTTGAGGGCATAATAACGCGACCTTTTGAGTCAATATTATGAAAATATTCGTTAATAAACATTTTTCCCTCCACTTTGTTCCACTTTCATTCCACTACATTAATAATATCTTTAATATATGATGCTTTCAATGTTTTTATACGTTCTGAATATACGTTCTTATCGATATTTACTTATATTTCAATATATGTTAAAATACTCTACGTAATAAAAATTAAAGAGGATGAATATGAGAAAGAAATTTGGAATTTTTTTAATGACGATAGGTATTCTACTATTTGCTTTGTATTTTGCAGCAAGATTAATACCTAACTATTATAGTGAAAATGATATAAGTAAAGATATATCATCCACAGAAATGGAACAAAACAATAAAAAGGAATTCAAAAACGACTTTGACGCTGTAAACTCCATTAGCACAACTACATCGTTGTTTAATTTTACAGCTATAAGCGGAGAAAATGTTATTGGACAAATTATTATCCCTGATTATAATTTGAGTTTACCTATTCATCGTGGAGTAACTGATGAACACTTGTTAAGTGGTGCAGCTACAATGAAAGAAGACCAAAAAATGGGAGAAAAAAATTACACACTAACAGGTCATTACATGAAAAGAAATGGCTCTTTATTTAGTAAAGTGTATGATTTAACTAAAGGTACCAAAGTTTACATTACCGATAAGAAGAACATCTACGAATATGAAATCGTAGATAGAAAAGTTACTGACTCATATGCATTTTATATGTTAGAAGACGACAGAATTGAAAAATATGATAATAAACCTATTCTTTCTTTGATGACATGTGATATGCCAAATGATCCTAATAACAGAGTATTCCAAATAGGAAAACTTGTTAGATCATTTAAATACGACAAAAATTATTTCAAACAAAATTAGAGTAAATTTTGACCACAGATGAAATTCAAAATTTTCTGTGGTCTCTTCATATAAAAAACTCTCCTCACAACTGTAAAGAGAGTCTGTTATGCTTTTTAAATATCCAAAATTTTACCATTTTTAGGAAATTCGTATATTACATCTTTTCTTTCAATGATTATTTTGGTTTTTTCATTTATTTTTTCGTTAGCTCTTATTAGTTCAAATAACTCTTTGGTAGGATTAATCGCTGTTGGTTTTCCCATCATATTAATCATAGAAAAATCACCCGAAGTATCCCCGTAACAGTATGAATTATCGACATCAATTTCATAACGTTCAACAATTTCATCGATCACAGTCTTTTTACTATTTTTATCCCACATTGGAACCACTTCTCCAGTGTACATTCCTGAATTTTTCAAATACAAGGATGCTCTGTATTCAGTTACTCCATAGCTCTCAGCCATTTCTTTTACTAAAAAGTCGGGGCTTCCTGAAATAAAGAATATCAGATGATTATTTTCTTTGTGAAATTTAATCATCTCACGAGTATATCTGTAAACTTTCTCTTTAACTTGACTGATTACTTGATTTGATATATATTCATTGAACTCACTACTAAATCCTTTGAGCTTATATTTATAGACATCAACCAATTGATTGAGATACTCATCATAGTCAATTTTTCTTTTTTCGTATTTTTGGTATGCTGGATAAACTTTTTCGTAGTATAATTTTTGATCTATTATTTCAAAATTAACCAATTTTTTGAAATGTTCAATCATTAGTGAATCTCTGGCTATTGTTCCATCAATATCAAAAAACGCGCCTATTTTCATTATTTTGTACTCCTAGATTCTTCAACCAATCTGTCAAATTTTTCGATTATATTACGAAATTCTAAGTTTTTTTTCTTTTCAGGTATAGGTTTTATGATATCCAAAATCAAAGAATATGCTAAGCAAATTACAGCCGATGCAAATGTAAAAGTAAACATCATTAACAAAGCGAGTCCAAACTTACTTAAAATCGACAACATCGACATTACAAAAAGAATAGCTGATAAAATAAAAATAGCAGTTGTGAATATATATTTTTTTTGTTTATTGTGTAATTTATTATGTAAAATATGCACTATAATCATTAATAAAACTACAAATACGAAAAATAAAAAAGTAAAACCTTTGTACTTCCATACTACAGATAATATTGATTTCATGTTCGTCCTCCTTTTTTTATTATATCATATATATTGAACTTTTAAGTTAATTTAATTTTCTAAAATAAAAAAATCCGAGTCAATCCCGGATTAGATGGTGCGCCTTCAGGGACTCGAACCCTGGGCCCACTGATTAAGAGTCAGTTGCTCTACCAACTGAGCTAAAAGCGCATATTAAATTTAAAAAAGTGGTGCGCCTTCAGGGACTCGAACCCTGGGCCCACTGATTAAGAGTCAGTTGCTCTACCAACTGAGCTAAAGGCGCATATCTTTACCACAACAATATTATTATACACTATTTTAAGAATTTGTAAAGAGTTTTAAATATTTTTCAAATTCAAATTATTGTAATAACGTAAAAAGAAGCAGATAAATTTATAGATTATCTACTTCTTTTTTTCTATTAAATTTTTATTGTCTTAGGTTAGTAATAAATGATGATGGAATTTTATCGTTGTTTTGAAATTCTTTTTTCCACATTTCTGCATAATTTCCTATTGCCCATTCACTCATTATAATAGAATCATCTTTCGTAATTGGTATACTACCTATTAATTTATTATCGTTAGAATAATCATAAATTAATATTTCATCCGTCGTTTGAACTATTAGTATTCTTTTATCAGGAGAAGAATAAGCATCTATCGCACTGCTCTTTAAATTTTTTATAGATTGCCAATTCATAGATAATTCATCAGGTGATAAATTCAAATGTGAAACGATATTAAGGATTACATTTTTCAACTTAACTTCGTTATTTTCTTTGAATGTATATTGTGTTTGATAATTCCATTTACCAGAATTTCTTACAATTCCAATATTTTTATAATCTTCATTTTTATCGTTCGCGGTAATTTCGGAATTAGAATCTGTTGATTCTTCTGCGATGGAATTCTTCAATACATTTACAGCTTCTTTTCCTCCGATTTGATCAATATTAAGTTCATTATTATTGCTCATTTTATCGATATCATATATAGAATAATCTTCAAATTGATTCTTATTTCTCATGATTGAAATATATTCTGGACCAAGGTATGTTATTTCTGCAGATGAGTCAAATTCCAATTTTTTATTTTCCTTAGAATTATCGCCCGAATAAACTGGCTTTGCTAAGAATTGCTCTACATAGTTATTATCAAACTCATTCTTCTTGTATTCCATAAGCCAAAATCCATTTTTCCTAGGGAAAAACAATGCTGATGTTTGATAAATTTGTGCACGGTTTTTCTTATCGATGTCTAACAAAATAGTCCTATAAGAAATATCTGCTTTTTCATTTCTTACAACTTTATTTTTGATTCCTATTAAAAGAGCAATATTTTCTTTGTCTTTTAAATTATTTCCCTTATTTTCATAATATTTACTTTCATACGTAGACTGGTAATTTTCAATAAAAGTTCTGCTAACTTGATTTTCAGTTTTTTTCATGTAATATAGCACACCGTTGTATGGAAGTATTATATTGTTTTTATCCATTACAACAACATCTTGATAAAACTTGCTGCCATCAGAAATTGTAATGACCATTTTCTTATCTTTAGAAAATTTCTTACTTATATTTTCGTCGCTTGTTTTTTTGCTTAGATAATTTTGCAAACTGACAAATTTGGACGAAAATTTGGGATTTATGGTGAATCTTTTTCCGAAAACAACTATAGATTCATCGACGTAAAGTTTACCTATTTCATCTGAAGCTTTGGATTTGGAATCAGAAAAACTTTCTTTCTTATCAATTTGCCACACACCTGCTGCGACCAATAAATTATTTTCTGGAACTTTAATATTTTCAACTGCAGATTGTTCTTTATTTCTGAACATTATGAAAACAATCAACAAAATTAAAACTATCGTACCTACCAAAATACTAGTTGTCTTCTTCATTTTCATCATCTCCTAATGGCAATGTAAACGAAACTGTAGTTCCTTCATCTAATTTAGATTTAATCATCAATTCTCCCTTGTGAAGTTTTACTATTTCCTCACAAATAGAAAGCCCCAAACCTACATGGGAATTCGAATTAGAGCCTTTGTAAAATTTTCCAGTTACAAGTTCTATTTCTTCAAATGAAATTCCAATCCCTGTATCTATTATAGATACTTCTGCAAATTCTTCCGTTTTTTCAATATTAATAATTATCGTCCCTTTTTCTGGAGTAAATTTTATGGCATTATCTAAAATATTAATGAAAACTTGCTTGATTCTATCTTCGTCAAATGTAGCGATGAGTTCTGGACTTTCATAATTTAATATCAAATCAATTCCTTTTGAGCGAACTTTAGGAAGCAATTGGTTTTTGATATGTTCTGCTAATTCAATTAAATTTTGTTTTCTCTTAACTATTGAAATTCTTCCAGAAGTAAATCTTGAAAAATCAAGTAACTCCTCAACCATATTTGTAAGTCTGTCGCATTCGCTATCGATTATGTCTATTCCCATAGTTGTTGTTTCTAAATCTGAAGGATCATATTTTAATGTTTGTGCCCATCCTTTTATAGAAGTTAACGGTGTTCTCAATTCATGTGACACACTTGAAATAAATTCGTTTTTCAATTGTTCTTTCTTGTTAATATTGTCCGTCAATAAATTCAAAGTCATTCCAAGTCTTCCGATTTCATCTGCATCGTTTTCTTTTGCTCTTACTTCCATATCACCTTTAGCCATTCTTTCAGCAGTTTTTGCAAGACTATTTATTGGTTTGATAATGCTTTTAGTTAAAATTTTACTCAATAAAATACTAAATAATATTACCAAAAATCCGAACAAAGCGAACGATACTGACTTCACTCTTATTGCCCTGTCTACTTCTTTTAAACTTGAAATGTATCTTAAAACTCCGACTTGTTTTCCCCTGGATTCAAGTGGTACTGAAACAGAAATAATATTTGAATCAGAATAACTAACTTTTCCAGTGTATCTTCCACTTTGACCATTTATCGCGCTAACTACATCAGATGTTTCTATTTTTTCACCCAAATTAGGGCTTGCTATTGAGTCAAACACGACAACTTGATTATTATCCAAAATTTGCACTTGGCAGTCAGTTTGTCTATAAAATTGGTTTTTGTCTTCGGCAATTACTTCATCTAATTCATAGTCTGCCATATAAGAACTATATAAATTAGTAGAGTACCTTATTTCGTTATTCAAAACACCTTCCATTGTAGAATAATAATAAAACTTAGTAGCATAAATAGAAAATATAACAAGTATTATCGCGGTAATACTTGTTAAAAATACAAAGGAATACATTATTTTGTTTTTAATACTCATTATTTTTTATTTTCCCATCTGTAACCAACTCCCCAAACTGTTACGATATATTTTGGATGAGTTGAATCTTCTTCAATTTTACTTCTCAACCTTCTCATATTTACATCAACAATTTTAGCATCACCTATGAAATCTTCACCCCATGCTTTATCCATTAATTCATCTCTAGTTATTGCTTTCCCAGGATTTTGCATTAAAAGCTTTATTATGTTAAGTTCTGTTGGAGTTAATGTAATTTCTTTTCCATTTTTATAAAAAGTTCTTGAATACATATCAAGTTTGAATGTTTCATCTTCAATAATTTGACTATTATTTTGTTTTTGTGGACTTCTTCTCAAAACAGATTTTATTCTAAGTATCAACTCACGCGGATTAAATGGTTTTGTCAAATAATCGTCTGCTCCTCTTTCAAGTCCTTCAATTTTATCGTTATCTTGAGTTTTTGCAGTCAACATTATAATAACAATATCCGGAAATTTATTTCTTAAAATTTTACAAACTTCAAATCCGTCAATCCCAGGAAGCATTATATCTAAAACAGCTACATCTGGCTTGTTTAATTCTGCTAATTCTACGCCTTTTTCTCCAGACTCAGCTTCTAATATTTCAAATCCTTCTCTTGCTAAATTTATTTTTGTAAATTGTCTTATATTATCTTCATCTTCCACTAAAAGAACTTTAATACTCATATCACACCTCATGTATTATTATAACTCATAATTTAGCTAATTCAATTGATTTACATAATTGTTAAGAAAAACCTCAACCTCTTGTTCGCAATTTTGGTCATAATTTTTTTCAATAATGTATCCTTTTCTTAAATTTACAAGAATCATTTTAATGTTTTTGTTGTATTTTTTGTTCAAAACATAAGAATAAAACTTCAATTGCATGTGGTATTTTTCGTACAAGTATTCTTGTGATTGTGAACTAATTTTATAATCATAAACTTTTATTTCTTCATCACAAAATTCCACTCTGTCCATAAATCCTGATATCATTAAATTTTCGTACAGCAAATTAAAATCCATTTCATTTTTATAATTTGAAAAATCTGTTATGAATTGGTTAAAGTTTTTAGTTGCGACATTGAAAATTTTCTTCTCATCATAATTTAAGAAATCTGCTTCTTTTATACATGGATAATTACTTCCGTCAGATAATTTCGCAAACATATGAACCAAATTACCAAGTAATATATAATTTATTGAAGATTTTTGAAGATTACTATCAAAAATTTCTTCATTGGAATTTAAAATACTTGTAATACCAATTGGAATAAGTTTTTCGACTTTTACTTTCTTTGGTTCTGGTATATCGAATTTTGTTTGTATTTTTTTTAGTAAAAAAGGTTTCTCATTTAATTCTAAAAATCTTATACTTCCTCTTTGTTGCAAGTCCTCAATGTATGGACTTATTTGTTTGAAATGTCCAGATTTTTTTGAATTCGAAAATGATAATTCTTTTTTTGCACGTGTGAATGCCGTATAGTATACGTTGTCAACTTCGTAATCTTCCTCTTCTTCAATTAATTTCTTAACTTTTGTCATTCTGAATTTTGAAAAAGGAAAATCTAGCACGAATTGCATCTGAATGTTTTCGTTGTCGATAAATAATAAAAATTTATCTTTGTTAACTGATGGCTTTGACAAATTATCCACTATGACCTTGCTAAAACCTAACCCCTTTGATTTATGAATAGTCATAAGTTTTACCAAATCACTGTGTTCATCTTCAAAAGACATTTGATATAAGTTAGTATTGTTTTCAAAATAATCTACAAAATCTTCTATACTATAGTTGTTGGCATCAAATTGCTTAGCAATTTCCAAAAATTTAATTATATTTGCCTTTGCTTGAAGATCATTAAATAATCCTAAGTATTCAATCTGTTCAATATAATTAGACATTGAATCGTAAATCGTATATTTTGTAAGATTTTCCGTAAAATTTTGAACTTGCTCATCAATTTTTTTCATAGTAGATTGATAGTTATCTGTTTGATTCAATATTTCATTGTAATCCACATCATATACATTAGATAGTATTCCTACTTTACTTATGTCATCACCGTATCGTGCATATTTTATGAACTGAATCAGATTTAATACTTCTCTGCATTCTTCAAGTCCTTGTTTGTCAAAAATATAATAAGGAATATTTCTATTTGTTAAACTTTTTTCGTATTCCGAGAAATCATTCTTAGTTCTTGCTAAGATAGCAGTGTCTTTAAAATTATCTTCATTGATGTATGAAACCAAGATATCTGCGGAATCATCTTTTGTTTTTTCATCCTTATTGTTAAGTTTAAATTCATCTCTGCCGATTACATCTCCTACTTCATTAACTGCGATTAAGCTATCGTATCTATCCTTCATTTTATTAGAATAAATGTAATTAATAGGCTCCATTATATTCGGATGTGTTCTGTGATTTTCATGGAAAGTTATATCTTTACCGCCACTTTTTTTAATGCCTTCTCTGGTTTTTTCAAATACTTTTATGTTAGCTCCCCTAAAACTATATATGGCTTGTTTCGGATCACCAACTACGAAAAGATTATTTCTATCCAAGGCCTCATTGTCGCTGCACAGTGTATAAAAAATATCTCTTTGGAGATTTGATGTATCTTGATATTCATCTATCATAAAATATTTATACTTTTCTTTACACGATTTTAGAATATCACCATTTTCCAGAGCTTTTTTACACATTATTTCAATATCGTTAAAATCTAAGAAACTTTTTTCATTCTTTTTTATTGAATATTCTCTATTAACTTCTATCAAAATATCGAAAAAACCTTCATACAAATCTATATAATCTTTTTCTTTATTTGAAAGTATCGCATCAACTCTCTTATTAACTTCATCAATTATTTCCTGAACATTTTCTTTCTTGCTCTCTCCCAAATTTTCATAGCTTTTTAATAAAAATCTAGTAAATTCTTGGAGTTCTAAATTTTGATTATCATCATGCAAAAATTTATATAGTCTACTATTTTTCGTCAACCCTTTAATACTATCTGATTCTTCTCTTAAATCGAATAGATAATTTTTGATTCCGATTATATCCTCATCATCAATATTTCTCAAATTAGTTAATTGAAGAATTGTTTCTCTTTTAATAACTTCAAAGTCTATGTTATTTGTTCTTAATTTATTGAAAGAATCTCTGATAATTTTAAGCGTGTCTGAATATGAAATATCTAACTCACTACCAAGCTTTTTAATAAAATCAATCCTATCTTCTAAGATTGTATCAAAAAGTTCATTAATCATTTTGTTAGATTGATCATCTTCTATAATTTGAAAACTAGGATCTATTGATAAATAGTACGAATTATCCGACACGATTTTTTTGCAAAAAGATGAAATGGTGGATACATTTATGTCGTCAATTAGTCTGGGATTGTTTAGCTTTTGAATAATTCTATCTTTCATTTCATCAGCAGCTTTGTTCGTAAAAGTAATGCACACGATACTTTTAATGTCGATACCTTTTTCGTACATATATCTAAATCTTTCAGAAACTACTTCTGTTTTACCAGTTCCTGCACCTGCATTTACACAAACGTTTTGATTTATAGTAGAATAAGCTAATTTTTGATTGTCGCTGAATTTAATCATTGCTAGCTTTCCCTTCCGTGTTTTTTAATTTGCAAATTTTATTAAAATCACAATATTTACAAGCATTGTCATCACTTGCTTTTACGAATAAGTTCTTATTACTAATATTTTCTCTGAATTCTTTTACTTTCTGAATCATAATTTCATCCAACTGATCCTTTGAAACATTTTGAAGATATTCATATTCTTCATTATCTCTAATGCTTTTGTATTTACAACTTACAACATCACCGTACGAAGAATATATTACAAATTGAAATCCTTTGTTTTTGTCCAAATCTTTTGCTTTCCTGAAACTATTTTTCGATAATTTATAGTCTATTAATCTAATCTTACCTGAATCTGTTCTATCAACCCTGTCAATTCTTCCAATAAATTTGGTGTTTTCATCTAAACTAACAATAAAATCTTCTTCTAATTTATAAGGGTAAAACTTTTCAGCTTCGTTTTTCATGTTGTAAATGTCAGCGATGACAAAATCCTTGAGTTTGTTCAAATATTTTTCGTAATCAAATTCATTTTCCTTAATACAAGTGTTTAATCCGAACTTTTCAAACGAATTTTTAAGCAATCCATCCAAACTTGAAACATCTAACTCACATTTGCCATCTATAGCATCTCTTATTTTCGAAATATTTATTCCGTAAAATTCTTCCAATGTGTTGTGCAAAATAGTTCCAATATCCAATTGTCTAGACTTTATTTGTGGTTTAAGCTTCAAATAATATCTAAAATAAAACTTCATTGGACATTCAAAATATGTTTCAAGCTGAGTTGAAGATAATTCTTTCTTCAATATATATTGTGTTGTTTTGTCATCCACTTCAAAATCTGAAATATCCTTTGAGGATATTCTGTTTTCTATTCTATTTAAATGTTGTTTCAAAGAATATTTCTCATAAGCTGACACACTGTGAAGTTTTTTTGTGTCAATTTTTTTGATATTTTTCATGTTAATTTTCTTTATCTTTTGACTTGATTTTATGTTCTTATCCAAAATCAACCTTGATTTTATGTTGCTCTCAGTATTGTAAGACAGATAAATTTTTTTATTCGCTCTATTTATAGCATCAATAAATCTATCAATATTTCTTTTCCTATTTTCTGCGTCTGACAAAATGTCGATTCCTCTTTTTTGTAGAAATTCTATATTATCTTCATTGTTAAAGAAATCATAATTAGTTTTTCCTGGAATCACATCATCATTCATATTAACTACGTATAAAACATCGTAGTTTGAAAGTCTAATATCCGTAAGGGAATATATTCTAATTCCATCTACTAAATAATCTGTAGAATCAACCTTCAAATTTTTTATCAAATCCATCAAATAAGAGTTAATATTTTTTGATTTTTTAACAAGTTCAGCATAATTTTTATCCAAATCCTCAAGGATTATCAAAAGTTTTTCAGAAAACAAATTAAATCCTTTATCATTACTTTCATTTTTTTGAATTAGTGCTATAAGATTAGCTAAAACATTAATGTTTGTTTCTATAAAAGAGAAATAATACGATTTAACCTCTTTTAGAATTTGTAAATTAGTTTCATAATTAACATTTACTTTTAAAATTTTAACTAAATCTTCCCAATCATCAAATTCAAAATCGGACAATATACTTCTGAACGTAACTTTATCCTTCAAATCAAATTCGAAAAAACAACTATCTAGTGTAGAAAAAATATATTGCTTTAAAGTTTTCGTATTATCAAGTAGATTAATTATATCTAAGAAAAATTTGTAGTCACGATACGAAATATAATCATCTCCAAAAACTGGAATATCGTGTAATTTTAAGGAATTCAATATTTCCCTTTTTGAGGAATCTTTTTCTAAAAGAATTGCCATTTTATTATAATCATAAGTGTATGAATCTTTTGATATTTCATTAATTAGTCTGTCTTTTTCCAAAATTTCATTGGTTAATTTAACTACCTTTTTTTCAATGAATTTATTTGGTTTTGATTTATCCCCATTTTGAATAACATCAAATCCAATATCTTGCAATTGATTCACTAATTCACTTTTGTATTCATTATAATAATCCACGTAAATATAGACTTTAACATCATAATTTTTCAACTGATTTATTACTTCCAATTCAATTGGTCGAAACTCACTGAATCCATGAATGTAAATATCCTTGTTTTTTTGAAGATTAAGATTTTTTGTGTCATAGGCATCAAATTTATCCAGAAAATTATACTGTTTCATAATGCTCTGATATTTTTCATACACTTTACTTAAAATATTTAAACTAACATTGTGATTAGAGATTTCTTCAAGTTCATCTATTTTTTTATTTGAATACTTACATGTAGATATAAATCTTTTGGATGAATTTATCATTCCATTAGAATTGAAAAATTTATTATCCTCAAACACCCCTTCATCGATAAGTTCTTGAATTGCTAGTCTCAAAATCAAATCTGTCAGATAAGTTGAAATATCTGAAGCATTTACTAGATCATCTATAGTCCAAATTTTCACGTCGCATAGCACCGATTGTTCTTTTAAAAACTTATTTCTAATATTTTTAATTAGCTTTCTATTTGGCAAAATTAAAATAAAATCAGTGTTGCCATTTCTAATTTGATTTTTTAAGTAAGATATATTTTCATCAAAAAGCTTTGAAGAATTTGAATTAGTGTACACAATTCTCTTATTCATTGTAATCTCCTATGAATTCTTGTAAAATTGAGTTTTTAGGGACTATTGAATCGTCTTTTATTTCTATAAAATAATTCAAAATGGATTTTAACCTTTCAATCTCTGTAAAGTTATGACCGTTTTTGTCGTAATTTTCCACTAATTTCAAGACGTATTTTTTCAAAATATTAATTTCATAAATTAATGATGAGTCTATTATACTGTCTGCTTCATTTTGATATGGAAAAACATTAATATATTCAGCAGCGTGAACTCTTGGCCATTCAGACAACGTATCATCTACGCTTTTATCTCTTTGAACGAAATCTCTCACCATTCTTCTCATAAGTCTCATATCTGTAGTTGAGATTCTGTTGTGACAATCAATACTTAGTTGCGTCAATGCTGATACATAAATTTTGTATTTGTCCTTGTCGGGAACTAGACTTGTAAGTTTTGGATTAAGTCCATGAATTCCTTCCACAATTATAATTCCATTTTTGTCAAGTTTGGTGTAAGTATCACCATATTCTCTTTCGCCAGTGATAAAATTATAAATTGGCAAATTAACATAATCGCCTTCTAATAATCCCATTAAATCTCTGTTAAACGTTTTTAAATCAAGTGCATTAATCGATTCGTAATCCCTGTTGCCGTCTTCATCCAAAGGAGTGTCCACTCTATTTACAAAATAATTATCCATAGAAATAGGAATAGGATTTTTGCCTCTTACAGCTAATTGCACAGATAGTCTTTCTGCCATTGTTGTTTTCCCTGATGAAGAAGGTCCAGATATTTGAACTAATCTCGCATTGTTGTAGATAATCTTGTCGGCAATATATGAAATTTGATTTTCAAAATAAGCTTCATTTACGCTAACCAAAAAATCCATATTTCCGTCCTGAATTTTTTCATTCAAACTTCCCACATAACCAATATCCAACATTTCAGTCCATTTTTTTGATTTGGAAAATATTTTTGAGAGAGCTTTTTGTTCTTTAAAGTCGGTAAATTCGCCAGTTCTGCTGACACTTAATGCTACTCCTGGAAAATAATTAATAAGTTTGTAATGTTTTAAAAATCTCGTAAATGGAGCTACAAATCCTTCTATACCGAAGTAATGATTGTGACATTTGTACAAATACACTTCATCCTTGTCTAAACTTTTTAGTAGTCTTGATTTTTGAATGTATCCTTCCTTTTCAAAAATATCAAAAGCTTCTTTCCTGGAAACTTTTACTCTTTCAATTCTAAGATTTTGATTAATCAAATCATCCATCAATTCTCTAATTTCTTCCAAATCTCTAAAATGAATTTCGTTGTTATTTTCGAATTCAAGATACATATAGTTTCCAATTGTATATTCAACTACCAATTGATCTTCGGGAAATTTTATTTTAAATGCCAATAACAGCAGCAAAATTCCTGTTTTCATCAATGTGTCTTGTGAATAAACGCTGTTTTCATTTACAAACTCAATCGTATCTCCATCATCTATACTACTCATAATATCGACAAGCTTATTGTTCTTTAACGCAACAATACTATCTTCAAAACCACATTGAATGCCATAATCATAAATCGTCTTATCTTCATAGTCGTATATCTTGTTGTTGTTAATTATCTTAATCATATTTACTCTCCAAATCGTTCAATATTTTCTCAAATAAATCATCTCTTTTGCTTTCAAAAACCATAGATTCATATTTTTGGTATTTTTCCATTTTTTCTGGAAATATTAGCTTATACGAATGTAATAATTGAAAATTCAAATCGTACTTATTTTTGAAATATTTATTAACATCTCTGTTTCCATATTTAATATCGCCAATTATCGGATGATTAATGTGTGACAAATGAGCTCTGATTTGATGTGTCCTTCCAGTCAATAAATCTACGTTGACTAGCGAATATTTTCCAAAATTTTTTACATTCCATACTTTTGTCATGCTTTTCTTTCCACTAGAATTGACCACAGATTTGTTCTTATCATTATCTTTTTCTAGCGCCAAATCAATTGTTTGGTCTTTGAGATTACCAACCACAATAGTTTCGTAAATCTTAGTAATTTCGTGTTTTTTGAATAAATCATTAAAATATTTCAAGCTATCATAAGTTTTCGCCCCAACAACAATGCCAGAAGTATTTCTATCCAATCTATTTACTAAAGCTGGTGTAAATGTGGAGTTTTGTGTTGGAGTAAACTGATTTGTTTTTATCAAATAACTTACCATCATATCCACTATATTTTTCCCATAATCTCGAGAATTAGCTGCGTGTGATAATACTCCTGTTTTTTTATTAATCAATATTAAATCATCATCTTCATAGATTATATCCAAGTTAAAATCCTCAGCGGAGTATACCTTATTATCTTGATATTTTTCAATAACTTCATCGTACAAATAAATATTTACCACATCGTCAATTTTCAGATTATAATCAGGTTCTGTCCTTTTTTTATTAACTTTTACTTTTTTAGTTCTGATAAGTTTTTGGATATGATTTTTGCTCATTTTTGGCATCAATTTCATAATAAACCTATCTACTCTTTGGTTGCTATTTGAATTATCTATATTTATATGTCTCATTATTGCTCCTATTTGAAAAATTGTTAATAAATCATTATAATTTAATAAGGAAGGTGAAAAATGAAAAATTTTATTGATACAATAGTAGACTTTATTTATAAATTTGCAAAGCTTTTATTATTATTGCTCATTCTAGTAGCTACAACATTTTATGTTTACAAAACAATTAATTCAATGTTTTCCAAAAACTATACAAGTTCACAAACTTACTCAAAGGATTTAAAAATCCAACAAGTTACTGAAGAAGTTAAAGACATTGAAATCACAATTCCACCTGAGGCAAAAGAATTGGATGTTTCAAAGATTTTAATCAGTGGAAACATAATTACCGATGAACAAGAATTCTTAGATTACTTAAAGCAAAACAATGTTACTGCTTTTAAGGATGGCAATTACAAATTAAATAAAAATATGACTACAGAAGAAATAGTAAATCAAATAAAGAAATAATTAATATCCCTTATTGACATAAGAATCGATAAGGGATTTTTTCTTTATTGGTTCAAAAACATTATTTGATATCAAATGTTGTTTGATATTTTCATTTATTGTGTGAAAAATCATCTTTTCATAATCTTTGAGTACAATTTCAAAAAGATTATCCCTCATTCTGTAAGACAAAATGTCTATGTAATATGCTTCAACATTCTTGTATTCTATTAATTCCAAAATCTTTAAAATTGTATTATCTTTTTCTAGGTAATAGTTTCTGCATTTGTTTAAAGATGCAATATACTTCTTAGGTTTTTTGTTTTTGTATCTGTTAGCTATTGTATTGTATTCCTTAGCCTTTAAATTATAATATTGATAGTTAAAAACTCCCTCATTTACTGTTTTAATATCAGTGAAAGGTCTTAGATTAAAACTATTAATCAATACGTTGTTTCTTGAAATAAATTCCTGTTTTGTTAATTTCTTCTCATCTAACAAATCAATCAATTCATTTCTTTTTTTTACATAAAAATCTACATTTCTTTTCATAATTTTCCTCTAACTAAATTATAATTCATATTTCATACTTTTCAAAATTTGCAAATAAAAAACGGTAAAATATTTTTTTAAATTATTTTACCGCTAATATTCTTATTCTATTATTGAAATATCATGATTTATAATTGAGTAAAATTCGTCTTGTATTTTTTGAATATCTCTGTTGTATTTTCCCATTACATACATCATTTTACATACTACTGATTCTAATGTCATATCTTTTGATTCCAATACGTCTAAATTTTCTCTGATTCTCATTCCTACTTGATATACTCCAATATCTGATCCTTCTTGTGGAACTTGAGTTGTCATCACGATTATTTTATTTGTAGAGTATTGTTCCATCAATCTTAAAAACTCTTCGGATATTCCTGCAGGCATTCCACCCACTCCATAACTTTCTACGATAATACAGTCGTATTTTTCGAAAATATTTTCTAAAATATCTGCTCTCATTGATGGAATTAATTTCAACAAATACACGCTTTCATCTAATTTATCGTAAAATTCTACATTACTCTCTGACTTATCATCAATATATCTTAAAACTTTACCATCGTGAATAATAGCAATTAATGGATAATTTATTGAGTCAAATGCATCAAAACTTTTTGTTCTAACTTTTCTGGCTCTATTTCCACAAATAACTTTTCCATTGAACACTATATTAACTCCGTGTGATTTTTCTTTACTAGCAAATATCAATGCATCAATTAAATTATTCTTTGCATCTGTAATATCATTTGAAATGGATTTTTGAGCACCTGTAATTACGATTGGCTTCGGACTTTTTTGAATTAAATAACCCAACGCAGATGCAGTGTACGCCAAAGTATCCGTACCATGTGTTATTACAAACCCATCGTATTTATCATAATTCTCTTTAATTGTTTGTTTGATAAGTAGCCAATGCTCTGGTCTTATGTCTGTTGAATCAATACTGAATAAACTGATAGTATCTAATTCAAAATCAAATTTTCTAAATTTTACATATTCTAATATATCTTTTGCTTGAAGACCCGGCGCTAATCCTTTATCTGTAGCAACTGAAGCAATAGTTCCTCCAGTTGTAATTAATAGTAGTTTTTTCATACAATCCTCCTAGAAATAGTATAACACTTTACTTTTAAAAATTGTAAACAAATAACTTTACATACAATTTACAATAATATTATATGAATTTTAAACATTACATGTATTCTATTAGTGAATTAAATATGAAAGGATGATTTATTTGAAAATCAAAAAATTTATGTTAGTTGCTATGATGCTAGTATTTGGAGTATTCATGGTAGCATGTGCAAAACAAGATGATGGAAAAACATCAGACAACTCAAACAAAACAGAAACTACTTCTACAGATTCTAAATCAAACGAAAGTGCTGGAGGAGAAATCCACGTAGTATCAAGAGAAAATGGTTCAGGTACTAGAGGAGCTTTTACAGAAATCACTAAAATCTTAGAAAAAGGTGCTGACGGTAAAGAACAAGACAAAACAGTTTCTTCTGCAATAGTACAAAACAGTACAAACGCAGTTATGATGACTGTAGGTCAAGACAAAGACGCTATTGGATATATTTCATTAGGATCTTTAAATGACAAAGTTAACGCAGTAAAAATCAATGGTGTTGAAGCAACTTCTGAAAATGTTCAAAAAGGTGATTACAAAATCTCAAGACCTTTTAATATTGCTTATAAAGGAGAACTAAAACCACTTCCAAAAGATTTCTTAGATTTCATTTTATCTAAAGAAGGACAAGAAATTGTTAAAAAAGAAGGTTATGAACAACTTCCTGAAGAAGCTAAAGCTTACAACAAAAATTCTCAAAAAGGTAAAATCGTAGTTGCAGGTTCAACTTCAGTTTCTCCATTAATGGAAAAATTAGCAGAAAGCTACAAAGCAATGTATCCAGAAGTAGAAATCGAAATCCAATCAACAGGATCTTCAGCTGGTATGAACTCAGCTATTGAAGGTGTATGTGATATCGGAATGGCTTCAAGAGAATTAAAAGACAAAGAAAAAGAACAATTAAAAGCTCAACCTATCGCTATTGATGGTATAGCAGTTATAGTTAACAAAGAAAATACTAACGCAACAGATTTAACTCTAGAACAAGTAAAAGATATCTTCACAGGCAAAGTTAAATCTTGGTCTGAAATTTCTAAATAATTCCTCTCAAAAAGCAGATCTCTTATGGGATCTGTTTTTTATTTTAAAAAATTTTAATTTACATTTGTAAAGTTTAATAATTCCCTATTTCTACGGATTTTAACTTTATTGCTCGTAAAACTTTACATTTAATTAACATTGTTATCGCATTAATTTTACAAGCTCTTGATATTATTAAAGTGAAAAAAATAAAGAAAGGATTTAATATGAAAAAGAAATATTTATCTGAATCAATAATGAAATACGTATTTTTAGTATCAGCATTGACTTCTATCTTTGCGATAGTTTTAATATGTTTTTTCATTTTTGGTGAATCAATGCCTTTTATAAAAAAAGTTGGCTTAACTAATTTTATATTTGGTAAAAATTGGGCTCCAGTCGATGTACCTGCTCAATTTGGTATACTTCCAATGATTATCGGTAGTATTTATGTAACTATTGGCTCCATAATTATAGGAGTACCAATTGGAATTTTTACAGCGATTTATCTTGCAAAGTTCTGCCCAAAAAAATTATATAATTTTTTGAGACCTTGTATTGATTTAATGGCTGGTATCCCATCTATCGTTTATGGTTTCTTCGCTTTGGTGGTTATAGTTCCAATGATTAGAAAAGCTTTTGGAGGAACTGGTATGAACATAGTTACAGCTTCTATTCTTCTAGGAATTATGATTTTACCGACGATAATCACTTTATCTGAAAGTGCAATAAATACTGTTGTAGATTCTTATTATGAAGGAAGTGTTGCACTTGGAGCTAGTCACGAATTAGCTGTAATGGGAGTTGTAGTTCCTGCTGCAAAGTCAGGTATATTATCATCAGTTATACTTGGAATTGGACGTGCTATCGGAGAAACAATGGCAGTATACTTAGTTGCAGGAAATCAACCTGTAATAGCAAAAAGTATTTTTTCAGGAACGCGTACTATGACAACTAACATCGTATTGGACATGGCTTATGCGTCTGGTGCCCATAGAGATGCTTTGATTGCAACCGCTATGGTATTATTCGTATTTATACTTTTAATAAATCTAATATTTAATTTGATTAAGAGAGGTGTAAATAATGGAAAATAATTCTATTGATGTATCGACAAATAGTTTGAGAAATTTAAGAAAAAATAAAACTAAAAGTAGAATCATTAAAGGTTTTATTTATTTGATGGCTTTCATTACTTTAGCTGTATTGTTTTATTTAATTATTTACATGTTAGTTAATGGTATTCCCCATTTAAAACCTAGTATGTTCTCAAACCACTATACTTCTAAGAACGTATCAATGATGCCTTCAATTAAAACTACTGTTATGTTAGTTTTGTTGACATTATTAATTGCAAGTCCTATCGGAATATTTACAGCAATTTATTTGTCTGAATACTCTAAGAAGAATTCTAAAGTAGTTACTCTTATCAGACTTGCAACAGAAACATTATCTGGTATTCCATCAATTGTTTATGGTTTATTTGGTATGTTGTTATTCGTAATGAGATTAAAGTTTAGATATTCTTTAATATCTGGAGTTCTTACAATGTTCATAATGGTGCTACCATTAATAATTAGAGCCAGTGAACAAGCATTGTTATCAATCGATGACGAATTAAGAGCTGGAAGTTATGCATTGGGAGCCGGAAAGTTGTATACTATAAGAAAGGTACTACTTCCTGTCGCAATGCCTGGAATCATGGCTGGAATTATTCTTTCAATAGGAAGAGTTGTAGGAGAAACAGCTGCATTGATGTTTACATTAGGAACAGACCCTCGTGTGCCATCAAGTTTGATGCAATCTGGAAGAAGTTTAGCATTACACATGTATGTATTATCATCTGAAGGATTCCATGTAGAAGAATCTTATGCAACTGGCGTTGTATTAGTAATTTTAGTTTTAATAATAAATATAGTTTCCAATTTAATAGGAAAAAAATTGACGAAAGGAAGTAAATAATGTCTAAGATAAGTATAAAGGATGTTGATTTATATTATGATGATTTTCAAGCTCTAAAGAAAATCAATATGGAAATGAAATCTAATGAGATCACCGCTTTTATTGGACCTTCTGGCTGTGGTAAATCTACAATGCTTAAGTGTCTAAATAGAATGAACGATCTTATTGATGGCTGTCGAATCGAAGGCTTAATAACTTTAGATGGCAAAGATATATACGATAAAAATTACGATGTAAACTTGTTGAGAAAAAGAGTCGGTATGGTTTTTCAAAAACCTAATCCATTTCCAATGTCAATCTACGATAATATAGCTTATGGTCCAAGATTGCATGGAGAAAAAAATAAATCTAAGTTAGATGAAATTGTAGAAAAATCTTTAAAAGGTGCGGCTATTTGGGATGAAGTAAAAGATAACTTGAAAAAGAACGCACTTTCAATTTCAGGTGGTCAGCAACAAAGAATTTGTATAGCAAGAGCCTTGGCTGTTGAACCTGAAGTATTATTAATGGATGAACCTACATCAGCTCTTGACCCTATCTCAACTAATAAAATCGAAGATTTGTGTCAAGATTTGAAATCAAAATATACTATTATAATGGTAACACACAATATGCAACAAGCTGCTCGTATTTCTGATAAGACAGCATTTTTCTTGACAGGTGAAGTTATAGAATTTAATAATACTGATATACTGTTCTCAAAACCTGAGGATAAAAGAACAGAAGATTATATTACTGGTAGATTCGGTTAAAAAGAGGTGGTATTATGAGAAAATATTTTACACATCAATTAGAAGAATTAAAACATAATTTAATTTTTCTTGGAGCAAATGTCGAAAGACAAATCGAACAAAGCACTTACGCATTGGAAACTCAAGACTTGGAAATAGCACAAAAAGTTTATGATTCTCAAGAAACTATTTATGAAATGTCAAAAGAAGTAGAAGATACTTGTTTGAGACTTCTTACTACACAATCTCCTGTAGCAAAAGACTTGAGATTTATTTCATCAGCACTTAGAATTCTTTCTTGTATGAGTAAAATCGGAAACCATGCACAAGAAATTTCAGAACTTGTTATGTTGATTGGTAAATCACAACTTCCAAAAGATTTGACTATGATAAGATCCATGGGTAAATGTGCACAAAAAATGCTTGTAGAAAGTATCAACGCTTTTACTGATGATGATGTCGAATTGGCAAATTCTGTAATCAAAAAAGACGATGAGGTTGATGAGCTTTTTGCACACTTCATGGAAGAATCAATAGAATTGATTAAATCTGGTTGTGAAAATCCTGAACAAATTATCGATTTAATTCAAGTTGCAAAATACATTGAAAGAATTGGCGATAATGCAGAAAGAATCGCAACTTGGGTAATATTCTCAGTTACTGGCGAAAGATACGAGGAAAATGCACAATGATTTGCTGTGTAGAAGATGATAAAAGCATAAGAGAATTAATTATCTATGCACTTAATAATGAAGGCTACGATGCAATGGGATTTGGAGACTATGGAGAATTCAAATCCACATTGTATTCTTCTAGCATAGATTTAATTATTCTAGATATTATGCTTCCGGGAAAAAGCGGGCTTGAAATTTTAAAAGAAATAAGAAATAATGAAAAAACAAAAAACATCCCAGTAATGATGCTTACTGCCAAGACTACAGAATACGATAAAATAGTAGGTCTTGATAGTGGCGCTGATGATTATATGATCAAACCTTTTAGTATTATGGAACTACTAGCAAGAGTCAGAGCGCTACTAAGAAGATCCTCACTAAGTAAAACAAAATCTAAAATTATCTATAAGAATATTGAATTAGATTATGATAAGAGAACAGTTAGTGTTGATGGAGAAAATATAGAATTAACTTACAAGGAATTTGAATTACTGTACTATCTCCTATCAAATATCGGAAAAGTTTTGACTAGAGAAAATATCATGACAAAAATTTGGGGATTCGATTTTGAAGGAGAATCACGTACAGTTGATGTTCATATAGCCACTTTAAGGCAAAAACTTAAAAACGCTTCCAGCATAATCAAAACGATAAGAAATCTTGGATACAAAGCTGGTGAATGATGAAAAGAAAAATTTACACTAGAATTTCTCTTGTCATTATAATAGCTTTAGCAGTTGGATTAGGCTTACAAACATTTATATTTTATAATTATAACAAGTCTAAAGAAGAAACTTCTCTCCTACGTGAAATACAATACGTAGATTCTATCAGCGATAATAGTCGTGATAAGACTATTACAAATGTTAAAAAGTTTAAAAGGATTAATCCTTCAAATAGATTTACAATAATTGATGAAAATGGAAGTGTAGTATATGATACTGATACAAATGTAGACTCTTTGGATAATCACTCAAACAGAGAAGAAATACAAGATGCAAGAGAATCCAAAATCGGCTCAATAACACGTAAGTCTGATAGTTTTGATAAAAGTATGTATTATGTTGCTATACTTCAGCAAAATTCTGATGTTCTTAGAGTTAGCTGCGAATCTTCTAGTTTTTTGAAAACTATTTTGGATTTATTGCCTTATACCCTATTGATATTAGCATTATCATTAATATTATTAATCGATATTAATAGAAGACAAATAAGACAAATCTTAGACCCTATAGAAACTATTGCCAATGAATTAGATGATAACATCGTTAATGACAAAGAATCAAAATTATTAGAACAACCTGTTTACGATGAGCTTATACCTTTTATCAATATTATTAGACGCAAGAATGATACAATAAAAAAATATGTAGATGAATTAGAAGAAAGGTCAACTACAATTAAAACTATTACAGACAATATGAGAGAAGGTCTTATCCTACTTGATAAGAATATGAATGTTTTGTCAGTTAATAAGTCTGCTGAGTTTTTATTTGGAGCAAATGATTCAAAGTATGAAGGAAGACCCTTTATTTCATTAAACAGAGATTTAAAAATCCATTCTGCAATAAAAAATGTAATATCAACTAAAACAGCGCATCATATAAATATTGAAATGCAAGGAATTCTATTATCAATGTATATTGCACCGGTATTAGATGAAGATACCATCAATGGAGTTTTATTGTTCTTAGTAGATGAGAGTGACAAGATTAAGGCTGAAAAAAGAAGAAGAGAATTTTCAGCGAATGTTAGTCACGAATTAAAATCTCCTCTTACTTCAATTAATGGTTATGCAGAAATGATAGAAAACAACATGGTTAGTCCAGAAAATGTAAGTAAGTTTGCTACAATAATACACCAAGAAGGATTGAGATTATTAGAATTAATCGATAATATTATTAAACTTTCCAAGTTAGATGAATCAGAAGATAACATTGAAAAAAGTTTATTTAATCCTGAAAAAATAATCGATGAAATAGTCACTTCTAACCAAAACAAATTGGATAATAAAAAAATTGAACTTGTTACGGATTTACAGGAAAATTGCATGATATACGGTAACGAAAATTTAATTAAAGAAATGATTGAAAACTTAGTTACAAATGCAATTAAATACAACAAGATTTCAGGTAAAATTAAGATTTCAATATTCAAAGAAAATGACAAAACTAAAATAATTTGCGAGGATACTGGAATTGGTATAGCTGAAAAATACCAAACTAGAGTGTTTGAGAGATTCTTTGTTGTTGATAAATCACGTTCTTCACAAGAATCTACAGGGCTTGGATTATCAATCATCAAACACATAGTTGATATCCACAATGGATCTATTACTCTTGAATCTAAATTAGATGTTGGAACAAAAATCACGATAACGATTTAAATACGGCAAACTGCTTGTCGTATTTTTTTCGTTAAAATGATATAATAGTTATGTTAACTTGTATATACAAAATTATTAAACGATTTAGAAAGGAATAAAAAATGCAAAAAATTGCTATTCTAACTGATACTACATCTGATGTAGATCCATCAATTATTAAAGAATACAATATTGTAGAAGTCCCTCTTCAAATCATTTACAATTCGGAAGTTACGTATAAAGATAAATATGAAAAAAATATTGACGACGTTATAAACGACATTAATAGTAACACTATTAGTAGTTCGCTTCCCTTAACAAGTGATTTGATTGACAAAATAGAATACATCATATCAGAAGGATACACACATATAATAGCTACATGCATGAGCTGCGGAATTAGCGGGACTTATAATCTATTTCAACAAATATTAAACTTATACTCTGATAAAATTACATATCATTTGATAGACTGCAGATCATGTTCAATGGGAATGGGTTTTCTAATTGAAAAAGCTGTAAAAATGAAGGAAAATGGCACAAGTTTCGAAGAAATAGTAAAAGAATTAGAAAAACTCAAAACAAAAGAAGATTTCTTTTTTACTGTAGACAAATTGGATTATCTTTACACAAGTGGTCGTATTAAACGCTCAAGTAAAGTCGTTGGAAATTTATTAAACATAAAACCAATTATAACTTGCATCAAAAAAACTGGAAATTTGGAAGTTATAGATGCAGTAAGAGGCAGAAAAAAAGTCAACCAACAAATCCTTAATTATATAATTGACTTCGCAGCTAACAATCAAATAGACAATATCTATATAATGCATTCAAACCTACAAGAAAATGCAGATGAATTAGAAAAAGTAATACAAGATTATTATCCTAATGTTAAAATCTATAAGAAACCTATTTCTAGTCTTTTTGTTATACATACAGGTCCCCATATCTACGGAGCTGTCGTAACATTAAAATAAGGAAGGCATGATGCCTTCCCTTTTTAATTTAGTTTATTTTAATCCACTTTTATTTTCTTCTTCTTTTTTGTTTTTCAAGTTGAATTCTTTTCTTGTCATAACATCAACTACTTTGCAGTTAACTTCTACAACATCTAATCCAGTCATTTTCTTTACACTTTGTTTTACAACTTCTTGTAGTTGTTGGAATACTTTTACAGCTGATACGCCATATTCTAATATTACTGATACATCAATTGCAGCTTCTTTTTCACCAACTTCAGCATCAATACCTTTAGTTGCATTATATCCACCGAAAGTTTCTTGAATTCCTGAGAAGAATCCACCTTCCATATCTAAAACACCAGGAATTTCTCTAACTGCTATTGCAGCAATTTTTTGAACTACAGAGTTATCAAAAGTTAATTTTGATTCGTGTTTTTGTTCCTTTTCTTTTTCAGCTTTTTCTTCATTTACTTTGTTTACTTCATTGTATTTTTTTTCTTCCATCATTCTAATCTCCTTTTATACTATATTATTTCCTAAATAAATTCATCAAAAATCTGATAAATTTAGGATTACCTTCTTTATACAATCCATAACCATAACCTATACCAAAAAGCAATAGTATTAAGATTGTTGACCAAAAACCAAGCTTCAAAAATGAAAGTGCAATTATTACACCTAAAATTCCATACTTAATTGGTTTCCTTAACCCTGATAAATTTTTTATTAACCTTTCGTCAAATTTATCCTTTGAATCTTCTTTTACAAAAATTATTTTTCTTTGTTCATCTGGGGATTGAAAATTGTCTAACATTTTGTTATTATTCATTCTTACCCCCTATACTACCCTTTTATTTGTAGATTTTGCCAAATCCAAGAATTTTACAGTAATATCTTTAACTTTGTAACCAGTTAAAGTTTCCAGATTAGTCTTGATATCATTTTTGATGTTTTCACCAAGACCTCCTACATTTGACATATCCCTTACTCCAACCTCTACATCACAATTCATATATGGTTCATTTGAATTGTTGACTCTTACATTAACATTAGAAGTTCTAACATCATTAAATCTATTTACTGTACTTTTTACAGTATTTTCAAGTGCATCTGTAGATATCATAACTTCTCCATCCTTGTCTTTCGAGATCAAGAAATCACTTAAACTATCAGAGAGTATTGCTTTAAACATTATTATAAGTGCCCCTAGTAAAATTAAGGCTCCAATAACTGCTAATATATAAAAGCATACCTCATTCATCATGAGCTCTCTGAGATTATAACTAACTTGTCCAAAATTGAATACTGTGAAAAACATTACTAAAGAAAACAAAATTAGTAATATTGAAAACAATATATGAACAAATTTTTTAAATCCACTCATAAAACCTCCTTGTAAATTATTGATATATTTGTTACCTAATATATATACCACTTTTGAATAAATTCTAAACAGTAATTTGTTAAATTATAAAAATTTACTCTTTATTAATTGTTTTAAAAATGGTTTTAACCTCTAGCGCCTTAATTTAATTATACCCTTCTTATAAATTTCTAAACATTTTAAAAATTAAAAAACGCGAAAAATCACACAATTTGTTCAATTACGATTTGCAAAATTATTTAAGGGGTATATAAATATTGAATAAACTTACAATATAGGTTAATTTAAAGGAGGCAAATTTATGAAATTAAAAAATGTAACTGTCGCTGGTGGAGGCGTTTTGGGATCTCAAATAGCTTTTCAAACTGCTTTTAAAGGCTTTGATGTCAACGTGTGGTTAAGAAGTGAAGGTTCAATAGAGAGAGCTAAGCCACGTTTTGATGCATTAAAAGAAACATATCTAAGTATACTAGATAGAATTAAGGTTGGATTATCTGATGAAAACACTGTTAACTCAGTAATTATACCTAGAGGTATTTCTTCAGATCAATTGACACTTGATGATATTGAAAATTTAAAAAAAGATGTAGAAGAAGGATTCAATAGAATTCATCTTTTAACAGACTTAGAAAAATCAGTTGAAAATTGTGATTTATTGATTGAAGCTGTTTCTGAGAATCCAGAACAAAAATCTGATTTCTATAAGAATTTGGCAAAAGTATTAAATGATAATACTATAGTTGCAACAAATTCATCAACATTATTACCAAGTTCGTTTAAGGATTTACTTCCTCATCCAGAAAAATATCTTGCTCTTCACTTTGCAAATGAAATTTGGAACAATAATACAGCAGAAATTATGGGACACAGTGAAACTTCCCATGAAGTATTCGATGAAGTAGTTAACTTCGCAAAAGATATAGGAATGATTCCATTAAAATTAAAGAAGGAACAACCAGGATATCTACTAAATTCATTATTAGTTCCACTATTAGATGCAGCAATGACTTTAAAGGCTTTGGACATAGCTGACATCGAAGACATCGACAACGCTTGGAGATATGGAACAGGTTCTCCATTTGGACCTTTCCAAATACTAGATGTAGTCGGTCTTAAAACTGCTTATAATATCACTTTAAATAAACCAGATGTAAATGATGAAAATTCTGTAACATATCAGATTGCACAAATGTTAAAGAAATATATAGATGAAAACAAATTAGGTAGAGGAACAAAAGAAGGATTCTACAAATACTAATTAAATTGAAACAAGCTCTTGATAAAAATCAAGAGCTTGTTTGTTTTCAAAATATTTAATTAGTCGATCCAGCCATAAGCCTTCATTAATACTTCAACTGGCTTTCTTCCTTCGTGACCATTGATTAGCGGCTGAGTATCTGTATTTATTGCGTGAATAAAATCTTTGTACAATGGAGTGTGTCCGTTTCCGTACACATTATCGATAGATTTATCATCTTCCAATTCTCCGGTTTCAGACTCATCTTCAAATACCCAAGTTTTTATTTCGTTAACAGCTAACCCACCGATAACAGCAGTTCCTGTTGATCCAAAGACAGAAATAGTTTCTTCAAGATTTTTAGGATAAACATCGGCACTACCTTCCAATAGTCCAATTCTACCGCTCTTAAATCTCATTAAAATTACGCCGTAATCTTCCATTTCTATGTCTCTTAGGAAAGTTTCAGTTTCAGCTTTTACGCTTACTAATTCATCGTCCATCATCCATAACAACAAGTCTAGTGCATGTATACATTGGTTCATCAATGTACCACCATCTAATGCCTTTGTTCCTCTCCATGGAGCTAAGTTATAGTAGTTTTGATTTCTGTTCCATAAAACCCTTGCTGTGATGTTTGTCATCTTTCCAAATTTATTAGCGTCAATTGTCTTTTTCAATTTTTGAATTGGAGGATTAAATCTATTTTGGTGACACACTCCAACTTTTAATCCTTTTTCATCAGCTAACTTATTAATTTTATCTATTTCTTCTAAACTCATAGCCATTGGTTTTTCAATCAATACGTGTTTTGATTGTTCTAAACAGTAAAGAGCTATCTCACCGTGGTAACCACTTTCTGTTGAAATAGAGCACATATCGATGTCGACTTCTTCTAACATTTTTTTGTAATCAGTGTATACTTTTACATCTCTGTCAGAAAATCTTTCCAAATATTCATCTCTTTTTTCGATGGCTCTTTCTTCAATAATATCGCATACTGCAACTAATTCCATTTCTGAATCATTGTTTGCAATTCCCTCTACGTGTTTATAAGAAATTCTACCACAGCCAATGATTGCGCATTTAATTTTTTGCATATTACCTCTTATAATAATTCTATTTTATCTTTATTGTTTTCTACGTTTCTTGTAGCGTATTTTGTATCAAATACAAATGGTGCATTGTCTACAACCATTTGATAATCAACATTTGTGTGATCTGCAGTTATAACAACTAAATCATAACCTTTAACTACTTCTGGATTAATTTCTTTTAATGAGTAAGTCTTAGATCCATCTGGATTGAAATATGAAGGATTGAATCCATCATAGTAATCGATAATAGCTCCTTCTTCTCTAAATTTATCCATTACAACAAATGCTGGAGAATCTCTTAAATCGTCGATGTCTTTTTTGTAAGCAATACCTAGAATTAAAACTTTTGAACCATTTAAAGGTTTTTTAAATTTTCTAGATAAAATCTTCATTGATCTATCTACAACCCATTCAGGCATACTATCATTTACAGTACCACTTGCTTCTATGATTGGCATGTGTACATCGTATTCTCTAGCTTTCCAAGTCAAATAGAATGGATCTAATGGTATACAGTGTCCACCTACACCAGGACCTGGATAAAATGCTTGATATCCATAAGGTTTTGTCTTAGCAGCGTCTACTACTTCCCACATATTGATATCCATTTTATTAGCTAGTTTAGCAAATTCATTTACCAATCCTATATTTACATTTCTATATGTGTTTTCAAGAATTTTTTCCATTTCAGCAACTCTTGGTGAAGATACAGTCATAACTTCTCCTTCAAGTACATTTCTGTACAATGCTGCTGCAACTTCTGTAGATTCTGACCCAATTCCTCCAACAACTTTTGGAGTATTCTTAGTTTTGTATTGTTTGTTACCTGGATCTACTCTTTCAGGAGAGAATGCTAAGTAAAAATCTTCTTCACATTTCAAGCCTGAACCATTTTCCAATATAGGTCTCATTAATTCTTCAGTAGTTCCTGGATAAGTAGTGGATTCTAAGACAACTATAGATCCTTTTTTCAAATGTTTAGAAACATCTGTAGTTGATTTCTCAACGTAAGAAATGTCTGGTTGTTGGTAAATATCCAATGGTGTTGGAACAGCAATAGCTATGAAATCACAACTTGCAACTGATTCAAAATCACTTGTAGCTCTTAATTTTCCAGATTCAACAATAGCTTTTAATTCTGAATCAACAACATCACCAATATAATTAACTCCATCGTTAACCATTTGAACTTTTTCAGGTTGTACATCAAATCCAATAACAGTATAACCTGCTTTTGCCTTTTCAACTGCTAATGGCAATCCTACATAACCTAATCCAACAACCCCTACTACTAGAGATTTATCTTCGATTTTGCCCAATAATTCTTCTTTTAAATTATTCATTTGATACCTCACTCAATTTATAATCATTTAATAAATATTTCTTGTCACAATTTTCACATATATAATCTGTGAGGGAAACTCTTTTTAGGTTTTCTCCACATGAACATGCATATCCATGATGTCTTGCTGGATTTCCTACTACAATTTCGTAATCCCCGACATCTTTTGTAACAACTGCTCCTGCTCCAATTATAGCATATTTGCCAATTGTGTTTCCACAAACAATAGTCGCATTGGCGCCAATAGACGCGCCTTCTTTAATAGTTGTTTTTCGATATTCATCTTTTTTCTCAATAAAAGCCCTTGGATTAATAACATTTGTAAACACACAAGAAGGTCCTAAGAACACACCATCTTCACAAACAACACCAGTATACACACTAACATTATTTTGAACTTTACAATTATTACCAAGTGTAACATCTGGAGAAATAACAACATTTTGACCAATATTACAATTTTCTCCAATAGTGCTACCTGACATCACATGACTAAAATGCCAAATTTTAGTACCTTTACCAATCTTTGTCTCTTCATCTATATAGCAAGACTCATGAGCAAAAAAGTCCATTATACTATCTCCTTTATAGAATTAATAATATATTCTCTTTCTTCATCGTTCATTTCTGGGAACAATGGAATTGCAAAAGTTCTTTCTGAAAGATATTCCGCATTAGGAAAATCTCCCTTTTTATATCCTAAATCATTAAAAGCTTTTTGTAAATGCATTGGGACTTTGTAATAAGTTCCAGTAGCAATGCCTTTTTCTTTTAATTTTGATTCTATTTCCTCTCTGTTTTCAGATTGTAAAATAAATAAGTGGAAAACGTGCTTTCCGCCCTCAGTTTCAGTTGGCATTACCAATGAAGTATCCTTCAAAGCTTCGATGTATCCGTGTGAAATACTTCTTCTATTTTCTGTATATTCATCTAAGTGTTTCAATTTAATTCTCAAAATAGCAGCCTGGATTTCGTCTAATCTTGAATTGTGACCGATTAAATAGTTGTAGTATTTCAATGGATTGTAAACAGTGTTGTCTCCTGAATTTTGTTCCACAACCTCAACTTCTTCATCATTTAATATAGCATAAGCTTTCATTCCATTTTCGCCACTACCGTGAACCTTCAAAGCTCTTATAATGGTTGCCAAATCATCATCATTAGTTGTGATCATTCCACCATCACCAAAACATCCTAAGTTTTTTGTAGGGAAGAATGAGAAACAAGCTACATCTCCTAAATTACCAACATTTTTTCCCTTGTATTGTGAATTAATTGCTTGTGCTGCATCTTCAACAACATACAAATTATGTCTTTTGGCAATATCATTTATTTCATCCATTTTACATGCATTTCCAAATAAATGAACACAAACAATTGCCTTTGTTTTGTCTGTGATCTTTTCTTCTATTTGAGAAGGATCGATATTATAAGTATCCAATTCAACATCACAAAATACAGGTGTAGCTCCAACAAATCTTATAGCTTCAGCAGTTGCAAAGAAAGTGTAATCAGTAGTTATAACTTCATCTCCTTCTTTGATTCCCAAAGACTTCAATGCTATAATCAGCGCGTCAGTTCCATTTCCAACTGTAATTGCATGTTTTACGCCAATTTTATTAGCTATTTCTTTTTCAAATTCTTTAACATTTTCACCCATTATATATTGTGCATTTTTGAAACACTCTAATACACTTGCATTTACTTCTTCTTCAATGTTTTTATATTGTCTTTTTAAATTCAACAATGGTATATTCATTAAAATCCCCCATTTAATTTCTCTTTATCTATATAAATAACTAATTAGTTATAAAATCTTCAATGTTTGAAGAATTATTTTAATATCATTTAATAAATTAATATTTTCAATGTATTGTTTGTTTAGTTCGATTTTATTAGGCATAATTTCTTCAACATATGTCTTTTCAGGATTGTCAGATTTGTCCAAAATTTCTGATTCATCTCTGTATTTTATACTCGCCAAATCCGTAATTCCTGGTCTAATTTTCAAAATATCTTTGTCTGAATCAGAATACATATCGACGTACTTTCTAACTTCAGGTCTAGGACCAACAAAACTCATATCTCCGACCAATACATTGAACAATTGTGGAAACTCATCTAATTTAGTTTTCCTCAAAAACTTTCCTACTTTCGTTATTCTAGGATCGTCTCCAACTGTTATTGCCATTCCCAATTTTGGAGCATCCACAACCATCGTCCTAAATTTCAAAATTGTAAAGTCCTTATTATTTTTCTTAACTCTTTTTTGCTTGAAAAACACAGGACCTTTTGAATCTAATTTTATAGCAATGGAAATTATAATCATTGGGATTGCCATAACCAAAATTCCAAATAAAGATGCTAAAATATCAAATAATCTTTTGATGAAAAGATTAAATTTGCTATTTTTAAGGATTTCATCTACTCGATTGTCCATATTATTTACCACTAACTATATCCTTGTAAGTTTCGATTACATATGCTACTTCATCATCTGACAATAATGTGTGAAGCGGCAATGTTATTTCGTTTTTGTATTGTTCAAAAGTATTAGGATAATCTTTTATATCAAATCCCAAATTTTTGTATCCTGTCATCATTGCAATTGGTTTGTAGTGAACATTCGTAGCAATGCCTTTTTCTGCCATCTTGACGATTATATCGTTGCGAGTTTGTTCATCTATACCTTCAACTCTTGTTAAATACAAATGACCATTACTTGTGTAATCTTCACCAAAATGATTTAAATAACTAATTGAAGTATTATCAAAACCATCGTTATACATTTTGATTATTTCTTTTCTTCTAGCCAATAAATCGTCATATCTTTCTAATTGTGCAAGACCAATTGCCGCTAATATGTCAGGCATATTGTATTTGTAATAAAGACCTTTAATGTCGTATTCCCATGCACCTAATTTGGTTTTGGCTAATGCATCTTTATTTTGTCCATGTAAGGAATATAATTGTAAATCATTGTAAATCTTATCTACATCACCAATATTTATTGCAAGCATTCCACCTTCAGCTGTAGTAAAGTTTTTAACAGCATGGAATGAAAAAGACGCAATATCTTGGAATGATCCAATTTTTTTGCCTTTATAAGTTGAGCCTAACGCATGAGCGCTATCTGAAATCAAAGCTACTCTTCCCAATGATTCTTGAATTTCGTTTGAAGGTCTGAATATTGATTTCTTAGCTTCAATAATTTCGTAAATTTTATCGTAATCAACAGGAACTCCTGCGATATCAACTGGAATAATAGCCTTAGTATTTTCATTTATGGAATCATATAATTTATCATAATCCATAAAGTAGGAATCTTTTTGAACGTCTACTAATTTAATTGTAGCATCCAAATGATCTATAACTGAACAACTTGCAGTATAAGTGTAAGCCGAAGTAATACATTCATCCTTCTTACCATTTACGCCCAAAATCCTAAGCGCACATTCCAATGCAGCAGTTGCTGAATTGAAGCAACAAGTCTTTTTTGATTGTGTATATTCTTGTAAGTTTTTTTCTAATTGTTTGGTTTTTGGTCCAGTTGTAATCCAACCGGATTTTAATGCGTCTACCACTTCTTCAATTTCTTTATCAGAAATATCAGGTGGTGAAAATAAAATGTTCATAAACAACTCTCCTTATTTCACTAACTATATATTATACCACTAATCTGTGAAATTTTAGATATTAATAACGAAAAAGTTGACAAATTGTAGCATTCTTCCAAATTTAAAATTGAAATATTCATAAACATTTCATAATAAAATGATATAATAATTATAGGTGATAATATGAAAAACGAAATCTTGTTAAACAATGGTTTAAGAATCACAAAAGCAAGGAAACTTATGATATCGATTTTAGACAAAACAGAACAACCTATATCTGCAGAAGATTTGTATGAGATTTTTAAGGAGAAGGAAGAATCCAATTTGTCTACAATTTACAGAAATTTAAAAATATTAAAAAATAAAGGAATAGTTGAAATTGTATGTGAAATTGATGGTATTTCATACTACAGATTAAAAGGCAAAAAACATAAACACAGCATAATTTGTGAGTCTTGCGGCAAAATCATTCCTATCGATCATTGCCCTATCGAAAAAATAGAGACGGATTTGGAAAACAAAACCGGTTTCAAAATCGACTCACATACTCTTGAATTTAGAGGCGTCTGTCCGGATTGCCAAAATAAAAATAAATAAATTAATCAAAAGCATGACTTTGATGTAAGTCATGCTTTGTTTAATTTATTTGCCGTTTTTGAATTTCAGAATTTGAGACATTATTGAAATAGCTATTTCTTCAACAGAGCCATCATCAATATCAAGTCCTACTGGAACATTAATACTATCGACTAAGCTCTTATCCACATTTCTTTCTATCAAATTTCGTTTTAACGTGTCTGCCTTTTTTCTTGAGCCTAACATTCCGAAGTATTTATGGGGTTTGTTCAAAATATTAAAGGCAACTTCTTCGTCGTGCTTATGGTCTCTAGTTGCAGATATAATAAAAGTATCAGGTGTAAATCTCAAATCATCAATCGAATCTTCGATTTCTTTATTGATATATTTTTTAATATTAGAAAAATCTTCGTTATAAATGAAATCGTCCCTATCATCAACAACTATAACTTCAAAATTTGTTAAAGTTGCAATTCTGGCTAGTTTTTGAGAACAGTGACCAGCTCCAAAAATAATCAAAGTTGGTTTAGGAAAAAACACTTTACCAAATCCACTAGCTCTACCTCCACAACTCATACTAACTTTTTCTCCCTCATTAAGAACATAATCAAATTCGAAGTCGCTATCTTTTTTTAAGTTTTCAATAGAATCTTTGATTACTTGGTGTTCGATAGCACCACCTCCTACAGTTCCAAAAGTTTTTCCGTCCTCACGAACAGCCATAATGTTTCCTTGTTTACCAGGAACTGAACCTCTATTTTTAAACAATGTTACCATCATACATTTATATCCATCTTCCAAAGACTTATACATTTCTAACAAAACATCATTTTGCATCCTTTTCTCTCCTGTTTTCTAACATCATAATCGCTTCCAAAACTGCCCCACCAATTGCTCTAGCTTTATCGCTAATTGTAAAACAATTTTCTACTTCTTCATATCTCGGATCAATATCAATTATTTTAAGTCCTTTTTTGACCTCAAAATTATCTCTAATCATTCCGCGTATAACGCCATCTAAAGTCGCTCTTATATAATTATCTCCGACTTTTGCTATAATCTCTTCCTTATTAACAATATCTGAAATACTTTTAATATGTGTAAATTGACCATCAAAATCAGAATATATTACTCTTTCATTGGAAAATCCATCAATAATTCCTGGAATACTTGTGTTTTTCTTTGCGAATCCTTGTTCGATAATTCTTGCTAAATCATGACCGCGCATAGTTTCAATCACAATATCGCAATCAACACCTGCTTCGAAACCAGGGCCTAATCCTATCGTAATGTCAGCCATTTCTTTTTTTAATCCTGTGTTTTTCTTCGCTAATATAGCATCCACCACTACATCAAATTTCATCTTATTTAATATTGTGAGTTTTGGATCTATTATTATCACGGGATTGTATCGTTCTAAGTATTGCCCAATTTCATCTAAATTTTCGCACAAAACAGCTTCTATATCTTCTACAACTGTTTTTTTCTCGTAAACCGCCTCAGAAAGTGACACTTTTCTTCTTATACTACTTGGATTTGAAACTTCAGTAACAACACATTTGAACCCAGCGCGAACAAGTTTTTGAATTGTACCTGTGGCTATATCACCTGCGCCTCTAACTAAACAAATTTTCTGCATTTAAAATCCTTTCATAATCTTCACTCGTGTCTATGTCCATTAGTTCTCTTTCATAATTTACATCTACATATTTTACATCATTCAAATTCTTGTTCTTAACTATTGAACCTTTTTCATCGTTTTTCAGTGATAATAATTGATTGAAAAATTTATTTGAGAAAATTACGGGATTTCCAACTTTATCATTAAACTTCAATTGACAAATCTTGTCTTTTTCAAATGAATTAATTAATTTTTCTATTGTAGTTTCTGTTAAAAATGGCTGGTCAGAAACTAAAAAACAAATACCATCCATTTCTTTGAAATATTTTACTCCTAATTTGATTGATTCGCTTTGCCCAATTTGATTATTAGGATTATTAATCGTTTTGATTCCGATTTTTTTGCAATATTTTATTATCGTAGAATTATTCGTAATTACAACTCTATCACAAAAGTTTGATTTTGCTACCAAATCAATAATATATTCAAAAATAAATTGATCATTATATTTCAGCATTAATTTGTCAGATTTCATTCTCTTGGACAAACCACTTGCCATTATTACTGCACCTATTTTCAAAATTATCACCTAATCTATTATACACTTTTAGTTTATTGCAATCAAAAACCTCTTTATCAATTAAGATAAAGAGGTTTTTGGGATAAAAATTATTGTCTATTCAAAGCGCCTTCAACCATTTGCAATAATAATACTCTTGTTGTGATTTTTCCAACGCTATTTGCCAATACTTTTACGTTAACTTCTGGATTAACATCGCCTGATAATTTTCCGTTTTCATCCAAGCTAACTCCAACATCTACTACATAAGAATCTTCAGTAAAGTAAGAATCATCAAACATTTTAGCTTTTCCAACTGCAGTTACAACCAAATCAGCGTTTTTAGTAAATGATTTTATGTCTTCTGTTCTAGAATGACACATTGTAACAGTCTTGTTTTCTTTTATAAGCATATTGAAAAGTGGTTTACCTAAAACTAATGATCTGTTTACGATTACTACGTTTTTAACGTCAAAGTTGTAGTATTTAACTATTTCAACAACAGCTCTAGCTGTAGCTGGATAATATGCATCTTCTTCTGCTGCCAAAACTTTTCCTAAGTTAACCATTCCCATCGCATCGATATCTTTTTCTGGAGCGATTATATATTGAATTTCTTTTTCCAATTTTTTATCTTTTAATGGTCTAAACATCAATATACCGTCGTGTGTTTCATTTAGTTCTTTGATAGTTTGGATTAATTTTTCATTTTCTCCTTCTTCTAAAACTATTTGATCACAAGTTATGTTCAACTTAGCACAGTTGTTTTTTACAGCTTTTTCGTAAGAAATATCTCCTGCATTTTCACCAACTCTTACAGTTGCAACCTTAACTTCTCTGCCTAATTTTTCTACACCATCGATAATTCTTTTACCTAAATCTTCTCTAAGTTCTTTAATGTCTAAAACGTTCATAAAAGTATCCTTTCTATTTGTTCTTTTTTTGTATCGTATATTACAAATCCAGCTTGTCCATCTCTTGGATAAGTTACAGATCCTGGATTGATAACCCAAACGCCATCAATTGTTTCATTAAAATACCTATGCGTATGTCCATACAAACACATTTTGCAATTTAAAGATTTGCACTTTTTGACTAATCTTGTCACTCCTGAAGATACATTGTATTTATGGCCGTGTGTTATGAAAATATTTTTATCAGAAATTCTAATAACCTTGTCATATTCACCACCAGCAACATAAAAATCGTTATTTCCTTTTACATAAATGACTTCTACTTTTAATAAATCTTCAAGTAAAATTGCATCATCGCACACATCTCCTAAGTGAACGATGATGTCAATTTCTTTATCAAATAAATAGTCATAAACTTTTGCGATTTTGTTATGTGTATCACTAATTATTGCTACTTTCATTTAAACCTTTCAAGATGATTTTGGCGTTTTCCAAAGCTCTTTTTCTGTGACTAATCTTGTTTTTCTCACAATCTTCCATTTGTGAAAAACTTTTATCGTAGCCATCTGGCATGAATATACTATCATATCCGAAACCATGTTCTCCACATTCTTCAAGTAAAATCTTGCCATCTACTCTGCCTTTTGCTTGATGAATTTCATTATTTGAATCTATGATTGTAATCACAGTTTCAAAATAAGCGCTTCTATCTTCTTTATCTTTTAATTCAGATAAAAGTTTTTGACGATTTTTAGTGTCGTCGCATTCATCTCCAGCAAATCTCGCAGAGTATACGCCAGGTCTTCCTCCTAAGGAATTTACAAAAAGTCCAGTGTCATCACTCATTACAATATCATCTGTATATTTTTTTAGAAATTTAGCTTTGATAAGTGAATTGCCTTCCAAAGTTTCTGCATCTTCTACTGCATCTTCATTTATACCCAATTCGGATTTGGAATACACATCATAGTTTAAATCAGAAAGTATTTCTTTTATTTCAGAAACTTTTCCTTTATTTCCTGTAGATAAATATATTTTCTTCATTAGATTTTCTCTTTTATTAATTCATTGAATTTTTGAGGATTTCCTTTGCCTTTTGATTTTTTCATACATTGTCCAACTAAGAAACCAATCGCACGATCTTTACCATTTCTAATACTTTCGATTGATTCTGGATTTTCTGCTACGACTTCATCCACTATTTGTTGTAATAAATTATCGTCATCAACTTGTAATAATCCTTTTTCTTTTACATAAACTTCTGGGTCAAAGTTTTCGTTGAACATTTCTCTCAAAACTTTTTTTGCAGTTTGATTGTTTATCTTCTTGGCTGAAGAAAGTTTAATCAATTTTGCTAAGTTTTCAGCAGACATATTCATTTCTTCAATGTCAATTTCATTTTCGTTTACTTGACGAAGAACATCACCTAATAGCCAATTTGAAGATTGAACAGGATCATTTGAAATTTCTACAACTTTTTCGTAGTAGTCAGCCAAGTAACCATTTCTAGTTAAAATATCAGCGTCGTATTCATCTATCTTGTATTCGTTCATGAATCTTTCTTTACGCATTTGTGGAAGTTCTGGCAAATTATTTTTGATTTCTTCGATATATGATTGTTCCACATAAGTTTTAGGAATATCTCCTTCGACTGAGAATCTGTAATCATTTCCTTCTTCTTTGTGTCTCATAACTATTGTAGTTTGAGTGTCTTCATCCCATCTTCTAGTTTCTTTTTCTCCAATTTTGTTTTCCTTAGATAATTGTATGTGTCTTTCTTGTTCGTAAACCAAAGCTTTTGATACTGATTTGAATGAGTTTAAATTCTTAATTTCAGAAATTTTAGTTTTAAAATCAGAATCTTCATCGTAAACATTGATGTTAACATCGCATCTCAATGATCCTTCACTCATCTTAACATCTGATATTTTCAAATATTTAATTCTTTCTCTTAAAGTTTCTAAAAATTCTCTGGCTTCATCAGGAGTACTCATATCTGGCTCACTAACTATTTCAATTAGTGGAACTCCTGCTCTGTTATAATCCATTAAAGTGTTTCCACTTTCGTTGTGGATTGATTTACCTGTATCTTCTTCTATGTGAATTCTTCTAATTCTAACTTTTTTACCTTTAGTTGACGATTTTAATTCAATATATCCATTTGTGCAAAGTGGTTGGTCTTCTTGCGTGATTTGATATCCTTTAACTAAATCAGGGTAGAAGTATTTTTTTCTGTCCATCTTAAATTCATTTGCAATGTCACAATCAAAAGCCAATCCTGCCATGATAGCGTATCTTAAAGCTTCTTTGTTCATGTGAGGAAGTGCTCCAGGATGACCTAAACAAATCGGACATACATTTGTGTTTGGAACTTGTCCGAATTCATTCTTACAACCACAAAACATTTTAGTTTTTGTTGATAATTCAACGTGAATTTCCAATCCTATAAGTGTTTTTAAGTTCATGCTATCTCCTTTCAAACGCTAAAGCTGCATTCAATAAATTTTCTTCGTCGTGACTATTTGCAATTAGTTGCAAACTAGTTGATATTCCTGATTTGTAAGGAATTGAAATAGCACATAATCCACTCAAGTTTACAATTACATTGAAAATACCTGAATCGTATACAGCCAAAGGATCGTCTTTTCTACTGTCTAATTCGTAAGGTAAGCTTGTCATTGTAGGTGTAGCAATTAAATCAAAATCCTTGAAAATATTTTTAAATTCTTGTGAAAGTAGATTTCTAACTTTCAAACCTTGTTTGTAAACTTTTTGGTCATTGGAACTTGCTAGATAAAAAGTTCCCATAGCAATTCTTCTCTTAACTTCTTCGCCAAATCCTTCACTTCTAACCTTAACGAACAAATCTCTTGTATTTTCATAATCATCTGTCAAATATCCATATCTAATTCCATCAAATCTTGACATATTAGATGACACTTCACTAGTTACGATTACGTTGTATAATGCATTTGCATATTTTAAATATTCAAAGTCGATTTCTACTAAATCGGCACCTAATTTTTTTAGTATCTCCAATATTTCTTGGTATTCTTTGATAACTATTTCATCATTGCTATATTTTTTTAAATCAACAACGGCAATTTTTTTGCCCTTAAAATCATAGTCTTTCTTTTGAACATTTACTTCAGATTGAATTGTAGTCATATCATTGTCATCGTGACCTGCAATTACATTGTAAGTATCCATTATATCTTCAACAGAATTTGATAATATACCAACTTCATCCAAAGTATTTGCCATTGATTGAACTCCAAATCTAGAAATCGAACCATAAGTTGGCATAAATCCAACGACATTACAACAAGATGCTGGTTGTCTGCTAGATCCGCCTGTGTCAGTTCCCAAACTTACAACAGCCATTTCAGCTTTGATACTAGCAGCTGATCCTGATGAAGAACCTCCTGGGATTAATTTTGTGTCTACAGGATTTTTTGTAGGTCCAAAATAACTCGTTTCAGAAGAAGATCCCATGGCAAACTCATCCATATTAACTTTTCCAACTATAACGCAGTCTTCTTCTTTTAATTTTTTGATTACAGTGGCATCATAAATTGAAACATAATCCTCTAACATTTTTGATCCACAAGTCATCTTCAAATCTTTTACATTGATATTGTCCTTGACGCTTACTGCAACACCGAACATTTTTCCCAACTTTTCGTTGTTTTTCGCTTTTTCAATTAGTTTTTCAACCTGTTGGTCAACGAATGATTTGTCGTAAGTTATGAACACATTCAAATCTTTTTTTGATTCTATTAATTTGTCCAAATCTTTGTAGAAGTCCTTTAAACTCTCAGGATTTTCTACAAATTTGTTTCTAAGATTTTCTATCATTATTCCACCACTTTCTTCAATTTAAAATAACCATACTCACGAGATTTTGCATTTTTTAACGCAACTTCTCTTGGAATTGATTCTTTTGGTGTATCTTCTCTAAGTATACTGTGATATTGTGGCAAGAATTCCATATATTCCACTCCTTCAGTATCACATTCCATAATCATACTTGCAAAATCCAATACAGTATTATATTTTTCATATAAATCATCCACGTTTTCAGTTAACTCTAGGTTAGCCAAATCATAGATTTTTACTACTTCATCTCGATTAATCATACTAACTCCTTTTTAATTCATGATTAAATTTTATCATAAATAAATTAAATTTATAAGTTGTCTAAGAATGAATTCAATTCATCTTCTGTCATTAATTTTACACCCAAATCCTTCGCTTTTGTAAGTTTGGATCCAGCTTTTTCTCCATACACCACATAATCAGTATTTTTGGATACAGAAGATGAAACTTTTGCCCCCAAATTTGATAACTTATCTGTAAGTTCTTTTCTAGAATAATTCACCAAACTTCCTGTCAATACAAAAGTCAAATTGTCCAATTTCTTTTCAATATTTTCAGGGTTTTTAATTTTAATTCCTTTTGACAAAAGTGAATCGATAGAATGAGAAATAGTTTCGTCATGGAAGAACTCTACGATTTCTTCTGCAATTACATTTCCAATATCTTCGATTTGAATTAATTCTTCAAACTTCGCTTCTCTCAAATTATCAAAGCTTTTATATTTTTGTGCCAATTCAAAGCTTGTCTTCTCACCAATTTCAGGAATTCCCAATGCAAAGATGAAATTAGCCAAATCAACATTTTTACTTTTTTCAATTGCATTGATAAGATTTTGGCTCTTCTTTTCTTTAAATCCTTCTAATTGCAACAACTGCTCTTTTTTTACATCGTAAATTTCTTCAATTGATGTGATGTTTAATTTTTCAAGCAAAACTTCCAAAGTTTTTTCGCTTAATCCGTCGATATTCATTGCATTTCTACTTGCAAAATGAACCATTCTCTTAACTAATTGTGGAGTACAACTCATTGAATTTGGACAGAAAATATGGACTCCATCTCTAAATAATTCACTGTGACAATATGGACAGTAATGCGGGATTTCAATTTCTTTGGTATCTTCTTGCTCAGGATTTACGACTCCCATTATTTCTGGAATTACATCGTTTGATCTTCTAATGAAAACTTCTGAATTCAATCTTACTTGTTTTCTTTCAATATCGTCAATATTATTAAGTGTAGCTCTTTTTACAGTTACATTCCCAATTTCTACAGGTTCCAACAAAGCCGTCGGAGTTACTTTTCCAGTTCTTCCAACATTCCATTCCACTTCTTTGACAATTGTTGTAAATCTTTCAGGTTCAAATTTGTAAGCTATTGCCCATCTTGGAAATTTATTAGTGTAGCCTAATTTTTCTCTAGTTTTAAAATCATTTACTTTAATTACCACACCGTCAGTCAAAACGTCTATTTCATTTCTTAATTCAAAAATCTCATCAATAAATCCTGAAATTTCTTCGAATGACGTAGCGTGTTTTTCGTATGGATACAATTTGAAATAATTATCTCTCAAAAACTTCATCATTTGTTCTTGAGTTTCAAGCCCGTTTTCTTCCAAATAATTTACATTGTAGAAATAAGCATCCAAATTTCTTTCTCTTGTTACCACTGGATCTAAGTTTCTAAGAGCTCCTGCTGCTGCATTTCTAGCATTTTTTAGCTTTGGTTCATGAGTTTGGTTGTATTTTTCTAATGATGAAAGTGGCATTACTCCTTCACCTTGAATTTCCATCAATCGTGTGTCTTTTATTTTCAATGGAATTGAATTGATAGTTCTCACTTGGCTTGTAATAACTTCTCCGATAGTGCCGTTACCTCTTGTAGTTGCCATTACCAAATATCCGCCATCATAAGTCAAATTTATTGTCAAACCATCAAACTTAAATTCTACATAAAATTCAACAGTTGGCAATTTGTTTACATGAATTTTATTGTAATTTTCTACAAACTCAATGGTTTTATTGACCCAATTTCTAACTTCTTCTTTACTTTGTGCTTTTCCTAAACTGTACAAAGTATTCAAGTGCACATGCTTTTCAAATCCCGATAAAACTTCTCCACCAATTCTATTTGTAGGAGAATTTGGTAGAATAATTCCCGTTTCTTTTTCAAGATTTACAAGCTCATCATACAAAACATCGTACTCTGAGTCCTCAATCAAAGGATCATCCAAAGTATAATAATGAAAAGCGTATTTATTTAGTATGTCTACTAAATATTTTATTCTGTCTTCCTTTTCCATTATTCAACCCTTGTTAGTGGTGCTAGTGATGAATTTAGCTTCTTCAATCCTTTTTTATCGAAATTAATCGTCAACTCATCTCCATTGTCTTTTTCTACAATTCCAACGATTACACCAGTTCCGAACTTCTTGTGTGAAACCTTATCTCCAGCTCTGTACTTTTCATTGTTTTTAGTAACAGCATTTTGTTTTTTAGTGATTGAAGCTGATGCTTCTGTCCTGTAATCGTCAACTACTTTTGTGTTGAACGATTCTCTAAAACTAACCTCTTTATTAGGAGATTCGTCTTTATATTTATTTTCCATTTCCTCTATAAACCTCGATTCAGCTTTTGTTTGAAATTCATTAAATCTTCTTCTCGATTGTACACTTGTAATGTATAATTTTTTCCTTGCCCTTGTGATTGCCACGTAGCACAATCTTCTCTCTTCTTCTACATCTTCATCTACTCTTGATGGAATAGTACCTTCTTCTAGTCCAGTGAAAAATACAACATCAAACTCCAATCCTTTTGCCGCGTGGATTGTCATCATTGATACACCTTTAGTATTGTCATCAGTTTTATCCAAATCAGTCATAAGTGATGAAGTTTCCAAGTATTCTCTCAAGTTTTTATCAGGATTATCTTGAACAAATTGATATAAAGACGAAATGTATTCGTCAATATTTTCCAACCTTGTCTTATCATCTCTATTAGTTGATTTTTCTAGATTCGCTCTGTATCCTGTTTTATCCAAAATATATTCCATAAGTTCTGCAACATTCAAATCGTCTTTTGGAAAGCTTTTGATTAAATAATAAAACTCTTGAAGTTTTTTTGCTGTTGCATTTGAAAAATCAGGAAGATCTGTGTCTCTGATGTATTCCATCATGCTAATTCCTCTACTTTGCGAATATTGCAACAACTTATCCATAGTTGTTTTGCCAATTCCTCTTTTCGGCTCATTGATAATTCTATTTAATGCCATATTATCATTCAAATTTTCAACAATTCTAAGATAACTAACGCAGTCTTTGATTTCTTTTCTATCGTAGAATTTCAATCCACCTACAACTCTATTAGGAATTCCTAATCTATTCAATCTTTCTTCGAAAAGTCTGGATTGTGCATTAGTTCTGTACAAAATCGCCATTTCTTCGTATGGATTTTGTCGATATCTTTCTTGCTCAATCCATTGAACCACTTGGTCTGCCTCATCTAAATCAGAATACATTCTCCTATATATAGGCATATCCCCTTCATTTTTTGCAGTCCACAAATTTTTATCTTTTCTAAGTGAATTGTTTTTAATCACAGTGTTTGCCAAATCTAAAATAGGTTGTGTTGAACGATAATTTTGTTCTAATAAAATAACTTTTGCATTCTTAAAATCTTTTTCAAAGTTTTGAATGTTTTGTATGTTTGCTCCTCTCCAACCGTAAATTGATTGGTCAGAATCTCCTACACAGCAAATATTATCGTTTTTAGAAACCAAATTTTTGATAAGCTTGTACTGAGTATCGTTTGTATCTTGGTATTCATCTACAAACACGTACTTAAATCTTTCAGAATATTTTTCTCTCAAGTCGGGATTTTCTTCGAACAACAAATTAGTCTTAACAATCAAATCATCAAAATCCAATGAATTGTATCTTTTTAATTTGTGTTCGTATTTTTGGAATAATTCCATAGTAAAAGTGCTTAAACTTATATCAAAATCTTCTTTGTCGATATTTTTTTCTGTAGCACCTGCGTTTTTTAATCTAGAAATTGTATTGATTTCGTTTTTGATTTCGACATTTTTAGGATCTACTCCCATATCCTTTAAACATTCTTTTACAAGAGATATTTGATCTGCTCTGTCATAAACTGTAAAGTTTCTTTCGAAGCCAATTCTTTCTATTTCTACTCTCAGTATTCTAGAACAAATGGCATGAAAAGTTCCTATCCACATGCTGTCTACGTCTTCTTGTAAGATGTTTTCAACTCTTTCTTTCATTTCTTTGGCAGCTTTGTTTGTGAAGGTAATTGCCAAAATTTCGTATTTTGAACACAATCCTTTCTCCAAACAATATGCAATTTTGGTAGTCAAAACTTTTGTTTTACCACTTCCTGCTCCTGCCAATATCAACATAGGACCATCTGTATTTTCGACTGCTTCTCTTTGTCTGTCATTTAAATTATCTAAATTCATCATAACTCCTTATGTATCAATAAAAAAATAAGTCGCTACAACTTATTTTTTCAAATATATATTCGTCTATGTTTTCTAATGTTCATTTAGGAATAATTGCAACCATTCCTCCTCATTATTATATCACAACTACCTGATTAGTCCGAAATAAATTAGAACCAATACACCAAGAGCAATTCTGTAATAACCAAACACTTTGAAATCATTGTTTTTGATGTAATTCATTAGGAATTTAATTGTAATTACAGATACAATAAAACTTACTGCAGTTCCCAATAATAACACGAATGCTTCCATTGCTGTAAAACTAAATCCAAATTTCACAAGTTTTAGTAAACTTGCTCCAAACATTGTTGGAATTGCCAAGAAAAATGTAAATTCAGCTGCAATTGTTCTGGATAATCCTATAGCAATACCACCTAGAATTGTAGCTCCGGAACGTGAAGTTCCTGGGAACACCGCTGCAATTACTTGAAATAATCCTACAATAAAAGCTTGTTTGTAAGTAATTTTATCGATACTATCGACTAATTTTTTGTGTGATTCTTTGTTTTTATTTTCAATTATAATAAAAAGAATACCGAAAATTATTAGTGCTAATGAAATCACAAAATAATTATAAAAGTGTTCTTCAATAAAATCATCAAATTTTATACCAATAATAGCCGCTGGAATGCACGCAACAATTATTTTTGCCCACATTATCATTTTGCTTTTACTAATTGAAATCAAATGAGTTTGACCTTTCTTAAATGGCCACACTTTGTTCCAGTAAATTACTACTACGGCCAAAATTGCCCCCAATTGAATTACAACGGTAAACATTGATTTGAAAGCATCTGACATGTTCAATTTGATAAATTCGTCCAATAATAAAATATGACCAGTTGAACTAACTGGCAACCACTCTGTTACTCCTTCAATAATTCCTAAAAGAATAACTTTTAATATTTCTATAAACATATTTCCTCCAATTCTTAACTAATCATATTATATGAAAAATCCGTTTATTATTCAATCTCAAATGAAAAAAGTGCAAAAGTAAATCTCTTGCACTTTCTAGGTTAATTTGCTTTTATATCAGCCCATATATCATCGTATTTTTCTACAAAATCTGATGGGTCTTTAAATATTTCCATATTTTTATGCTTTGATAAATCAGGATAAGCTGTATCATCTTCCTGGATTTCCTTGTCCAAAAGTTTTTTGGCTTCTGTAGATGGAAGAGAATAACCAATATAATCGGCATTAACTTTTGCATTCTCAGGATCTGTCAAAAAATTTATAAATTTTTCGGCATTTTCTTTGTGTTTTGCATTTTTCAAAATAGCTAATGTATCAAACCATAAATTTGAGCCTTCCTTTGGAATTACATATTCCAAGTTTTCATTCTCACCTTTAGCGACGATTGCATCACCTGAATACATTACTGCAATGTCCGCTTCTTCATTTACCATTTGATTTTTCGTTTCGTCTACAAGATAAGCAAGTACAATATCTTTTTGTTTTATCAATGATTCTTTTGCCTTCTCTAACTCAGCTTCATTTCTAGAATTCATTGAATACCCTAACCTTTTTAAAGCTACTCCTAAGGTATCTCTAGTGGAGTTCATCATTATGATATTATCTTTGTATTTTTCATCCCACAAAATATTCCAGCTATCCACATTTTCTTTTACTTTATTTTTATTGTAAAGAATTCCCACAGTTCCCCACATATAAGGAACTGTGTATTCGTTTTTGGGATCATAATCCAAATTTCTAAATTTCTCATCGATGTATTTGAAGTTTGGAATTTTGCTGTAATCAATTTTTTCAAGCATTCCTTGCTTTATCATTTTCTCAGCCATATAATCTGAAGGAACTACAACGTCGTAATTATTCCCTCCTTCTTTTACTTTCATATACATATCTTCATTTTGCTCAAAAGTATCATATATTACTTTAATTCCCGTTTCTTTTTCAAACTTTTCTATCAAAGCTGGTTCGATGTATTCTCCCCAATTGTACACATACAAAACATTTGAATCATCTTTAGAGCAAGAAGTTAAAACCAATATAGTTAATAAAAATAATAAAATTTTTTTCATCTTACAATTCCTCCAATAGATTTGTTCTCTTGTGAAGAATCAATAATAGAATAACCATTACTAAAAACATAATCGTACTCAACGCATTAATTGCTGGATTTACACCTTTCTTTGCCATAGAGTACACAGTAACGGATAAGTTTGACACGCCATGACCTGTTGTAAAGAAGCTTATTACAAAATCATCAATACTAAGTGTAAATGCCAACAAGCTTCCTGAAAATACTCCTGTTTTTATTTCTGGCAGCACAACTTTTCTCAAAGTATAAGAAGGAGTTGCTCCCATATCCATTGCGGCCTCTGGCAAGAATTTATTCATTTGCGATAATTTTGGCAACACCGCAAGTATTACATAAGGAGTTGTAAATGTGATGTGTGACAATAACATCGTGAAAAATCCGAATGGAAAATTCATCAAGTTAAATATTACCATCAAACTTACTGCTGTCACTATATCTGGGTTTAAAACAGGTAGATAATTCATATTTAAAAGCAAAGTTTTCTTGTAACCTCTCAAATAATAAATTCCTATCGCTGCTATTGTCCCTAAAATTGTTGCAATTATTGTGGCTAATATCGCAATTATTATTGTGGTTTTAAATGAAGACAAGATTTCTTCATTATGCAATAATTCCTTGTACCATTTGAATGTAAATCCTACCCAGCTTCCTTTCAAACGAGAATCGTTAAATGAAAATACCATTAATACAGCAATTGGTCCGTAAAGAAATAGAAATACTAATGCCAAATAAAATTTCTTAAAAAATTCCTTCATTTTATTCTCCTTTCTCATTTGTAAAAGCTAATGAAATTAAAATCATAACTATCAAAACAACAGAAATCGCACTACCATAATGCCAGTTTCCTGCTATTCTAAATTGATGCTCAATTATATTACCAATCAAATTGTATTTGTTACCACCAAGCAATGCAGATATTTCGAATGTAGATATCGCAGGAATAAACACCATAGTAATTCCTGTAATAACTCCAGGCAAACTCATCGGAAACACTACTCTCAAAAAAGTTTGCAACTTTGATGCTCCTAAATCGTAACTTGCTTCTACTAGTGAATAATCTGATTTGTCTAGTATTGAGAAAATAGGAAGTATCATAAAAGGTAAGAAATTGTAAACCATCCCCATTAAAATAGCTCCTTCAGTGTAAAGCATTTTTATTGGAGAAAAACCAAAATGTATCAACACGCTGTTGATTATTCCATTTTTGCCAGTTAAAATAATCCACGCATAAGTTCTCAACAAAAAATTCATCCACATTGGAATAACTATCATAAGCATCAACACAGCCTTGTACTTTTTGTCTACTTTACTGATAAAATAAGCTGTTGGATATCCTATCAACAAACAAATCACTGTACTAATAAAAGCCAATCTTATTGAATTCAAAAGCACTTTTACATATTTTGATGTAAAAAATCTATGAAAGTATTCCAGCGAAAATTGTGGATTGGAAAAATCTCTCAATGATCCAGTTGTAACTGAATAATACACTATAAGAAACAAGGGAAATACAATGAAAAATAATATCCAAATAGCATAAGGAATGGATAATTTCTTAAGCTTCATTGTCGCACCTCTTCATAATATGAATATTATCTGGATCAATGTTAATGCCTACAATACTTCCTTGAGGTTTGTTGATAGTTGATTGTGCCTTGTATTTGAAATCTCCAGTATCCACAAACATTTCGTAGTGAATTCCTTTGAACCTGTCGCTAATAACTGTCCCTTTAATTTGTCCTTTATCTGGAGCAACTATCTCCACATCTTCAGGTCTAATAACTACTTGTACATTTTCGTTTTTCTTAAATCCTTTATCCACACACTTCCATTTATGATTGGAGAATTCTACCATGCAATCTTCTAAAAATACCCCGTCAATTATGTTACTTTCGCCAATAAATTTAGCTACAAACTCATTCTTAGGTTCATTGTAGATATCTTCTGGTGTTCCTATTTGTTGAATTACACCATTATCCATAACAACAATAGTGTCGCTCATAGTTAAAGCTTCTTCTTGATCGTGTGTTACATAAACAAAAGTAATTCCAATTCTTTCTTGAATATTTTTGAGTTCGTTTTGCATTCCTTTTCTCAACTTCAAATCCAATGCACCCAATGGTTCATCTAACAACAAAACACTTGGCTCATTAACCAAAGCTCTTGCTATAGCAATTCTTTGTTGTTGACCACCACTCAAATTATTTATCTTTCTTTTTTCAAAGCCAGACAAATTAACAAGTTTCAAAACTTCTGTTACTTTGTCTCTGATTAATTTTTCGTTCATTTTTTTGATTCGCAAACCAAAAGCGATGTTTTCGAAAACATTAATATTAGGAAATAGAGCGTATTTTTGAAAAACCGTGTTCACATTTCTCTTATAAGGTGCAATATGACTGATGTCTTTTCCTTCAAAAATAATCTTTCCAGTATCTGGAGTTTCAAATCCAGCAATTAATCGTAAAGTCGTAGTCTTTCCACAACCTGACGGTCCCAATAATGTCAAAAATTCTTTATTTCTAATGTAAAGATTTAAATCTTTTAAAATATGTTCGTCTTCAAAAGATTTATTAATACCGATTAATTCAATGATATTATCCATTAAACATTCCCCCTAAAAATTTGGTGGTGACATAATCCATATCACCTTGCAGATTTTTGTGCCATTATTTTCTAACATTCTAGTTTTATTGCACTTCGTATAAAAACAATCACCCTTATTTAGCTTAAATTTTTCGTTGTCTAGATAAATGTTACAGCTACCTTCAATCACATATCCAAACTCTTCGCCCTCAAATGGAGTATATTCTTTTGTTTCTCCATTATGATCAAGTGTAATTATCACAGGCTCCATAGTGTTAACCTGAGATTTTGGAACAAGCCATGTAATAGTAGAATTCATGCTCAAATCTTCACTTGACTGATAATCGTCTTTTGTGAAAATCTCTTTTACTGTAGGCTTATCCATAAAAAAAGTTGCCATATCAGTTCCCAAAGCATTTAATAAGTCATTAAGTGAATCTACAGAAGGACTTGTCAAATCTCTCTCTAATTGTGATATGAAACCTTTTGTCAAATCAGACCTTTCTGCCAATTCTTCTTGGGTCAATCCAAGTTTTAACCTCAATGATCTTATTTTTTCTCCTATTTCCATTACTATCTCCTTACTTAAAATATTAAACCAAAAGTATTATAACATAAAAGCATATAAAACTAAACAAAAAGTTAAAAATATTTTACTAAGTTTTCGCAAAAAAATACTCTCAAAATTAATTGAGAGTATTTCATAAATTTGATTAAAAGCTCCTTCCAGCTCCTCCGCCTCCGGATGAGCCTCCTCCTCCAGAGAATCCACCGAATCCTCCAGAAGATCCACCGCCAAAACCTCCGCCGAATCCGCCGAAGTCATCATCATCGAATCCTCCTCCAAATCCAGGGAAGAATATTGTACCACCACGTCTTCTGCCTCTGTGTCTATTATTTCTACGATTATTTCTTGAGATAAAGTACAAAACAAGCAGAATTATTACCATTCTTAGTACAGAATTAAAAACTTGTGGATCTGTTTTTCTGTTTAAATTTTCTTGGTATTTGTCAAAATCTCCAGTTAATTCAACATCATACTCAGCTGCAACTTCACTGACAACTGCATTGAATCCTTCTTGTAAGGCATTAGAATAATTTCCGTCTTTTAAATCATCTAGCATATATTCATCAATTATTCTACCGACTTTACCATCATTAAGTCTTCCTTCTATTCCATAACCTGTAATGATATTGATGTGACGATTACGACCCTTAGATTCATTTAAATCTTGTGACAACAAAATCAGAACCCCGTTTTTCTTAGTAGCATCCCCGATTTTCCATTTGTTGAACAAATCAACGCCATAATCAACCGGATCTCTTCCTTTTAAATCTTTTATGGTTACAACAAGTACTTGTGAGCCTGTTTTTTGCTCAAGTTCTACATTCGTCTTAACTATTTTATCTTTAACTTCCTGGCTAATCACACCCATCTCATCAAGATAAAAAGTATCCGGTGATTTCGGCAAATCTTGGGCAAAAGCATTTACATTAAAAATTAATAAAAAAGCTAAAACAAATGAGAATATCAATCTATATTGCTTTCTCATTATTTATTTGTCCTATTCAAAGTTAACTTGTGGTGCTTTTTGTGCTGAAGCATCTGCTTCAAAGTATTTTTCAGAGCTGAATCCCATTAATCTAGCAAATATTACTGTTGGAAATCTCTTAACTTTTTGATTATATGATTTTACAACTGTGTTGTAATTCTTTCTTTCTGTAGCGATTCTGTTTTCTGAACCTGCTAATTCATCCATAAGTTGTGTAAAGTGGGTATCTGATTTTAATTCAGGATATCTTTCTACAACAACATTCATACCGTTTAATGCACTTGTCAATTCATCATTTGCTTTTGCTAATTCTTCTGGATCTTTGGCATTCTTTACCCCAGCTCTAGCTTCAGAAACTTTGATGAATACATCTTCTTCGTGCTTTGCAAATCCTTTTGCTGTGTTAACCAAGTTTGGAATCAAATCCGCCCTTCTTTGAACAACGTTTTGGACTTGTGCATAAGCTTCATTCACATCTTCCTTTGATTGAACCAATCCATTGTATTGTGGCACTAATAATAATGCTAACACAACAATAATACCTATAATAACTCCTGCTTTTTTCATACTTCCTCCTATTGTCTAATCTTAATTAATTCCATATTATCTATACATTCTTGAACCAAGCCTTCAATATCAAGGTTTTCTTCTTCTCTTTTGACATCGTAAATTCTTGGTTTTGTGACCGGTCTTTTTGGTGTAAACACCGTGCAACAATCTTCAAAAGGCAAAATCGATGTTTCATACGTTCCTATTTCCCTTGCAATTTCTATGATTTCTGTTTTATCACTTGCAATTAAAGGTCTTAAAATAGGTAGGCTTGTAACTTCATTGATTACTGAGACCCCTTGAATAGTTTGACTTGCAACTTGACCTAAGCTTTCTCCTGTAATCAAAGCGTCAATTTTGTTTTCATTTGCTATTCTTTCTGCAATCCTCATCATAAATCTTCTAGAAATGATAGTCATCATTCTTTCCTTGCAGTTTTTGGTGATAGCTTTGTACACTGGAAGCAGGTTCACAGAATAAAAGTTAATATTACCAGTATAATACGAAACTTCCTCTGCTAATTGCTTAACCTTTTCAAAACCTCTTTGACTTGTGAATGGGTAGCTGTGGAAGTGCAAACAATCCACACGAACACCTCTTTTCGCCATAAGAAAAGCAGCTACGGGACTATCTATACCCCCAGATAATAACAACAAACCTCTTCCAGAACTACCAATTGGAAGACCACCCCAACCTTTTATTCTATCCGTGTAAACATAACAATTATCCTTAATATCTACATAAACAAAAAAGTCAGGATTTTTGATATCAACCTTAACATAATTTCCATATTTTTTTAATATAGTACCACCTAAAAGTGGATTTAATTCTGGAGATTTTGGTTCAAAGTTTTTGTCAACTCTATGAACATCAACTTTGAAGGTTTGAAGTTTATCTTCGATAATTTTACCTTCTATTATCTTTAATACCCCATCTTGCATACTTTCAACCGTTTTTTCACATTTTATGCAAGGACTAATGTACACAATCCCGAAAACTTTTTTAATTCTAACTATAATTTCATCAAAATCATTGACATCAGCCTTGATGTACAACTTACCTTGTTCTTGATAGTATTCTTCAATTTTATAATCAGAAATCGCATCCAAAATCTTACTTATTGCACGCTTCTCAAAAGTGTGTCTGTTTTTTCCTTTTAAGGTTAGTTCTCCAAAACTAACCGAAATATACCAATCTAACATTTATCTCCTCATAATATCTCTAATATCTTCTAATCTAAGCTTTAGTTTCTCTACAAACACATCCAAAACATCCTCAGACGTATCATCTGTAAATGAAATTCTTATACATCCATCTGAAAACTCATCAGGTGTGTTGATGCTTTGTATAATTCTGGATTTTTTGGAACCATTGCATGCACTCCCAGTAGAAATGTATATTTCATCTTGTTCCAAATAGTGTAGCAATACTTCACTCTTAATGTAATTAAAGCACACATTCGTAATGTATGGACTATATCCTTCTAGCTTAGAATTAAAATACACACCGTCAATTTTTGATAATTCATTCATCAAATATGACTTCATCTTGTATAATCTGTCGTAAGTTTCATCAATTTTAGAAAAAACTTCTTCACTAGCGCATTTTAAAGCCACAATCCCCGCTACATTTTCGGTTCCAGGTGAAATTCCCGATTCTTGTGAACCTCCTATTATAATAGGCTTAACTCTTTCAGGATTTCTAATGAAAATCGCACCAATCCCTTTTGGAGCGTGGATTTTGTGACCACTAATTGTGTAAAAATCAATCTTCGCTTCATTAATATCTAATTTAATCTTGCCAAAACCTTGAATCCCATCTACATGAAACAAAGTATTCGGATTTTTTTCTTTAATTTTTTTGCCCAATTCTGTAATTGGAAGAATTTTTCCAGTTTCATTATTAACATGCATAACTGAAACTAAGCGTGTTTTTTCATTTATCAAATCAATGATATCATCAGCTTTAAAATCATCACTTACATTTACAAAATGAACAGTCCTATTTTCCTTCAATTTATTATAAGTCTTAAACACAGAAGAATGTTCGATATTTGTAGTTATGAATTCTTCTTTTTTATCATTTGTAACACTTCCATTGATTGAAATATTATTACCTTCAGTTCCACAAGATGTAAAAAAAACATTCTCTGGTCTAACATTTAATAAGTTTGCAATTGAATTTCTGGAATCAGTAACAAGCTTTTCCGCTCTCATTCCAAAATCGTATAAACTTGAAGGATTCCCAAAATCAACAGTCATTGCATTAACCATTTCTTTTACCGCATTTTCTGACACTTTCGTAGTAGCAGCATTGTCTAAATATATCATTATATCCCTTCATTTCTATTTAAAATCATACTAATATTATAACATGTAGAGAAAATTTACCAAAATAATAGTATAATGAAAATGGTGATAAAATGAATGAAAATCAGGCTATTATAAATATAGAAACAACAGGAATTGATCCTCACAAAAACCATATTTATCTTATAAATATCTTTACAAATGATAGATATTATAATTTCTACTCAAAAAATAATGAATCTGAAGAAAAAATCATAAAATCAGCTTATAAAATCTTACAAAGCAAACAAATCATTAGCTTTAGTGAATTTGACGTAAAATTTATCAATACCAAGATAATCAAATATACAGAATTTGATATCATTAATAATTGCGTTTACTTGCAAAAATTAATAAAAAATTACTACAAAAACTCATTCACTTCCCTTAAAGCAAAAGATTTGGCATCAAAATTATTCGATATCAATATAGATGATAAATCAAAATCAGTGAAACTATACAAAAAGATTTCAAAATCAAATCGTATTTCAGATGAATTAATAGAATTTTCTAAAACATCAATGAGTTTTAAGATAAAACTGTACAATTATATGAGAGAATTCTTCGAAGAAAATTGTGATACGTTTGATGTATACACAAATTTTGTTAGATATTTATTGTATGATATTAAGAAAATAAAAAATAACTTAGAAATTATTTTGATTACAGATAACAAAATGGAAATTGATGCCATGTATGAATCAACTCAAATCAAATCACAAGGAATATTTATTACTTTATGTTTGAGCTTGCATGAAGGATACATTGAAGATGATTTTGTGGAATGCACAATGACAAGTATGGACAACAATTATAATTTAATAAACAATTACTACCCTTTAGTCATAAATGAAGAGTTTATTTATGATAATATTAAAGAATTAGTAAAATACACACTTACGGAGATTTTTAATGAATAAAAAGACAAAACAAATATTGTTTGCAATATTAGGAAACATAATAATAGGGTTTAGTATCGGAATACTCAGACTATCAAAATTAGGCGTAGATCCTCTTAGTTTTATGAATAGTGGATTTTCAGACTTTTTGAATAAAGATTTTGGAACTGTAATTACTGTGACCAATTTCATATTAATCGTTATAGTTTTTATTGGCCACAGAAAATCTATCGGACTTGGAACAGTTATAAATATGGCGACTGTAGGATACAGTGCTGATTTTTCGTACATGCTACTAAAGTTTATGGATACTGACAAATTTTGGGTCAACTTTATTCTGTTGATAATTGGAATAAATGTTATGAGTATAGGAGTTGGAATTTATTTGGAAGCTGACCTAGGTGCCAGTGCTTATGACGCTATGCCCTATGTTGTGGACAATATAATTAAAAGAGATTTATCATATAAGTATACAAGGATCGTATTAGACATAATATGCATTGTAGTTGGTCTATTATTTGGAGAACAAATCGGAATAGGAACTATATTTTTAGGATTTTTATCAGGCCCACTAATTGTTTTTTATAGGAATTTGGCCAAAAAATTGATTTTTGAATAGATTTAAAAATATTTAATTATTTGTATTGAATAATCCTTGATTTTGATTATAATAAAAGTAAGTAGAAGAATAAATAACTGGAGGAAATCATGAAACTACAATCTTTAAAAAAGAAGAAAAAAGGATTTACATTACTTGAATTATTAGTAGTACTTGCAATACTTGCAATACTTATAGCAATTGCTATCCCAGTCTACAAAAACCAAAAAGAAAAAGCAGCCATAACTGCACACAACGCAAACGTAAGAGTCTTAGAAACAGCTGTGGAAAGCTATAGGCAAGATACAGGGAATTTTCCAGGAAAAATAGAAGACTTAAATGGCAATTACATTAAAACTGTACCAAAAGTTCCAGCAAGTGAAAACGTAAAGTTAAAAGGTAAATCTTATTCAATAGGATCTGATGGAAAAATTTCTCCTGCAGAAATTCATAATGATAATGAAACAGATAAAACACATAATGATAATGGAACAGATAAAGCAACTAACAAATAAAACCATACAATATAAAATCTGCATAGATAAGCAGGTTTTTATATTGAACATAATGACACGCAAAAAGATAGCTAGTTTTAGCTATCTTTTTTATATGGCAGAGATTGAAGGAATCGAACCTTCATCCTTCAGATTCGGAGTCTGACATTTTACCAATTAAACTAAATCTCTATGCCCTATTATTTATGACTATAATTTAAATTATAGTTTTTTTATAAAACAATACATAATTTACGTATTATAAATTTTACTTAAACTGAAAATATATAATCTCATAAAAAATTGTTACGTTAATTGTTACGTTCTATAATCGTAGATTAAATATATAAAACATAAAAACGGCTTGATTCAATGTCTAATAACACATAGAACCAAGCCGTTAAGTCGTGGCAGGGTACTAAAAGCATCAAACGAACATTTGTTTATTTATATTTCTGATAATGAATTTGTGATAAAAGCAGGTTAAATATTTATAGTTTTATTATATACCCATTTAAATCCATTTTACAAGCTTTTTAAACTTTAGCCATGTGATTATACTACTATTATCAAAAACTCTTTGTATGTTTCGTCTGATGAAGTTGTTTTTTAACAAAACCTAATTTTAAGCAATCATAACCACCAGCTTAGCTGGTGGTTTGCTCTGCTCTTAAGATGGAAAACGTGAATGGCTATTTTTCAATGGTTATAGCTTGTTGTGTTGCCCTTTTGTTACCTAAATTGTAGCTGTTGACTTTTTTATTCAATTCTATATAATTAAATTATCAAACTTAAAAAGTTTGAGTATGGTTTAATCATATAGGTATTAGAAAGGCACTATTTAATGAGTGCTTTTTCTTCTTCCAGTCTTTCTCTAATTTCTTTCATTTGTCTCCAGTCGTATGTTCCCTTTGCGTAAATTCTAGCATCAACTCTATTTTTAAAACCTTCATATATTTCTAAAATTTGTTCATAATTAAAGTTATATAAATATAAATCTTTTATATCGTGTGATAAATACATATCTAAAATATAAATTTCTTTTAAAGTATCGTGTTTTTCTTTTCCATCGTAGTCGTCTTCTAAATAAAGTAATACATTATTGATTTGAACTATAGTTTCATTATCGTATAGCTTTAAAATACATCTTCCAATTTTTTTCTTTAATTCTAAATCATTTTCTCTGTTTCTGTGGTAACACATTTCAAATAACATATCTGCAACGAAATCTTCGTCGAAATCTAATTCGCCTTCGCATTCTTCATTTAACATATTCCAAACTGGAAGTGATAATAAATAACAATGAAAACATTCGATAGCAGCTATTATTTTTTCTTCATCTGTATTAATATCTTTATCTATATAGTTATAACTTTCAATATTTTGTTTTCCGTTCAACCATCTTGTATTGTTTTTGATTTCTATACTTTCTAATTTTAAATCCTTCATCTTTCTACTCCTTTGATTTTTGCATTTCCTTTTCTTTACATCTTAATTATATACCTTTTAAGGTATATTGTCAACATCTTTTTTCGCATTTTTTATCATTTCTTCTAGTTCTTCTAAATCGCTAAGTTCTGCGAATTCTTTAATGTATCTCTTACAGTTTGATTTCAATACATATTTTTTTTGTAGATTTTTGTTTTTTTCTTTCCATTTTTCATTAGCTTTTCTTTGTGCTTCACTTGTTTTGTATTTCAAAATTTTCCCCCTTGACTTTTTTATTATTCTTGATATAATTAAATTGTAATTACAATCTATCCAACTTGGAATGTAAATATATTAGTAACTTATCAATTACTATCTAATTTACAAAAATTTTAAAATCTACCCACATTGGAATGTAAAGGTATTTGTAATTATATCTTAAGTAATTAATTTACTTAAAAATTAAAATTTAACCAAAATGGAATTTTGGGGAGCAGGTTTTGCACCTGCTCTTTTTATTTTGTAGAATTATACATATCTAAAATTGGTTTAAAATACATTTCTTCTGCTTTCTTTCGTGCTTTCTTAGCTTCTTCTATATCATCATAAGTTCCTAAGTGTTTTCTTTTACCTTTGAATTTAATATAAGCAATGTATTTTCCGTCTTTTATTTTCGTAACACCTTTAATACCTGTTTTTGAATTTGAACTAACATTTTGTGTTAAGGCATTAATTCTCGTACCCTGAAAACTTAATTTATCATTTGCTTTTTGAGTGTTCTTTCTAATACTTTCTAAATGCTTTCTTGCTCTGTCAGCTCTATAGCAACCACAACTTTTAGTTTTTCCATGTATCAAGTAGAAATCTAAGACCGATACAATATTCCCACAATCACATTTGCATATCCAATGATTTTTTCTGTCTTTGTCTTTTTTGATCACTGTTAATCTTTCAAACTTTTTATCTGTTAGATCTTCTTTCATTTTGTCTCCTTTAAAAATATAATTCTTTTTCATCGCTTCTATAATCTCTTATATCACATACTAATTCATAGCTGTAATCTTCTAATGTATCAATGTATTGTATTAATTGTTCTTTGTCTAATTCTTCAAACATTTCATCGTTACATTTTTCATACATATTTTCTCTAATTTCATCACATTCAACTTCAAAATCATCTCTTAGTTCTTCCTGTTCTTCTTCTGTATCAAAAATTTCTAAATCTTCTTCTAATTTATTTTCTAATTCTTTTTGCTCTAATTCGATTGTTTCTTCTCTTATAGCATCGAAGAACGAATCTTGTACTCTTTCTAAAAAATATTCTCTAAAACCTTCATTCAAATTAATATAGTAGCTTAAGCTTCCGTTTGCTTTTCTTAGATTAAATCTATCAGCAATATATACAACCTTTGCTATTTTTCTTTCTGCAACTTCTCTTAATTTTTCTACTGTTAAATTTTTTAATTCTTTCATGATTAATCTCCTTTATACTTTTTGATTTTTGTAGTATAATTGAGATATCACTTTATTAGTGATATCAGCTAATAGTTGTTAGTTTGTTGATTTTGCGGTCTTCAACTAGCAACTATTTTTTTATACCTCTTTCTAACTTTGTAACTATAGTATATACCTTAAAAGGTATTATGTCAACACTTTTTTCTCAAAAATCTTCAAAATAATTTCAATTTATTACAAAAATTACACAAATTCATTTAAACTTAACTCACACGCCCATTACAAGCTTTTTAAACTTTACCCATATAATCACACCACTACACCTCAAAAAACCTTATATATTCGCTCTGATAAGGTCATTTTCATCTGATAAATCAATTTGCACATAAAAACCTGCTAACAAAAGTCAAGCATAACCTGAAATTAATTTCAGGTTATTTGATTATTTGAGTAATTAAATTAGTGCATGGCAAACAAACCGAGTGTAATCAATCGGTTTTTTTAGTGTAATTTTAGATTTTATGCTACTTTTAATTCTTGTTTTTGGGCTTTTGATTCCATAACTCTTGCATAGTAGATTCTTAAGAATTTGTTTAATCCTGCAAATTTACATACTTTTTTGGCTTTTCCTTCTTTTTCTTTTTTTATCATGTACTTATATATTTCATTTTCTGGTTTTTTAGCACTCATCATACATTTCATTGCCTGGTAGCCCACTTTTCTTAGTATTGCGTTTCCTCTTTTACTTATTTTCCTTTGATCTGATTTAAAGTTTCCTGATTCATATGGCGGTGCGTCTATTCCCATAAAGGATATTAAACTTTTTTTGTTTTTAAATTTTGATAAGTCTCCAAATTCTGCTACTATTTGTACTGCTAATTTTTCTGATATTCCTGAGAATTTTTTTGCTTCTTTATATTCTTCTAAGGGCTCGGATATTTCTATCATTTGTGATAAAATGCTATTTAGAATCTGATTTATTTGTTTTATCAGGTTTATTCCTTCTCTGATATTCGTTTCTATTTTTGAGTTATGGGAAGGTTGTGTTGAGATACTATCCTCTGCTANTGATTCCATAACTCTTGCATAGTAGATTCTTAAGAATTTGTTTAATCCTGCAAATTTACATACTTTTTTGGCTTTTCCTTCTTTTTCTTTTTTTATCATGTACTTATATATTTCATTTTCTGGATTTTTAGCACTCATCATACATTTCATTGCCTGGTAGCCTACTTTTCTCAGTATTGCGTTTCCTCTTTTACTTATTTTTCTTTGATCCGCTTTAAAATTTCCTGATTCATAAGGTGGTGCGTCTATTCCTATAAAGGATATTAGACTTTTTTTGTTTTTAAATTTTGATAGGTCGCCAAATTCTGCTACTATTTGTACTGCTAATTTTTCTGATATTCCTGAGAATTTTTTTGCTTCTTGATATTCTTCTAAGGGCTCGGATATTTCTATCATTTGTGATAAAATNTATTGCGTTTCCTCTTTTACTTATTTTCCTTTGATCTGATTTAAAGTTTCCTGATTCATATGGCGGTGCGTCTATTCCCATAAAGGATATTAAACTTTTTTTGTTTTTAAATTTTGATAAGTCTCCAAATTCTGCTACTATTTGTACTGCTAATTTTTCTGATATTCCTGAGAATTTTTTTGCTTCTTTATATTCTTCTAAGGGCTCGGATATTTCTATCATTTGTGATAAAATGCTATTTAGAATCTGATTTATTTGTTTTATCAGGTTTATTCCTTCTCTGATATTCGTTTCTATTTTTGAGTTATGGGAAGGTTGTGTTGAGATACTATCCTCTGCTAATTGGTAAATGGCTTTTGCTTTGTTTGCATTTGGATGGTATCTCTTTTCTTTTGCCCACCTTTTATATTCTTCTATAAATTCTTCTTCTGTTTTTTCTAATACTAGGTCTTTATGCCACCATTTTTCTAAAAAGTCTAAGAGTTTGTCTTTTGAAAAGTCTCCTGAATTATGTGGTATTAGTTTTTTTATGCCTGGAAATGTTTGATGTATTGTTTGATCTATGTAGTTCATTTGATCGATTCTTAGCTCCATGTAATGTTGGTAGCTTCTGTTTAATTCTTTTAAGATTTTGTAGTTTTCTTCATCTACTTTGTATTCTTCTAATTCTTTCCAATACATTAGTCCATATTCTGCTATTTGTTTTGCATCTATTTTGTCATTTTTTGCTTTTCTAAAGTTTAATGCTCGACAATATTGTTTCATCTTTAGTGGATTTATTACTGCTACAAAGTATCCTCTATCTTTTAATTCATAAAGTATTGGTAGATGATATTTTCCTGTTGCTTCCATTGTTATTTTTACTTCTTCTTTTAATTTTTCTAGTTTCTCTATTAATTCTTCTACTTCTGTTTTGTTTAAAGAAACATCAAATGGTTTCCAAATTATTTTACTTCCTTGTTCTAATGCACAAACTGTGATTTTGTCTTTTGATATATCTATTCCTACAGATATCATAATTTTCCTTCTTTCTTTTTAGTTTGTAGTTTCTACCTGCACCATTACACTCTTTTTAGCTTGTGACACGGACGTTTTGCCCAACCTGCTTAACCGAATATGAATAATGAAAAGGTAGTTGACAGTTTTTGTGGCGGATGTTTCAACCCTAAAAGAGGCTCGTCATACTACTTCTTCATTATACAAAAATAGTGCAAGATAGGAATTACTTCCTTTCTTACACTATTTATGGTACTAAAAACAGGGACAAAACCCTGTTTTACTATCTTGAAGTTGGCGATGTCATTCCTTTGAGCAATTGACCAGTGACAGCGTCTCTTTCATTTTCGTGTCTATGATGTAGTGCGTTGTATTTTACTGTGTATGTTTGCGATTCTTTGTCTAATTTGATTTCCCAATCTTTGATGTCATCTTTATCAAGGGAATTTTCCTTTATTTCCATCTCGAAGATTTTGTCTTCGTCCAAGAATACATTATTCTTTCTTTTTTCTTTTGTTACTGGATCTTCTCCTTCAAGGTCGAGTCCGTTTTGCACTTTAACTCCTTCAGCGCTGACGTTTGCTTCGGAGTCACCGTTTTTTGCGATGATTCCATCTTTTCCGATTTTTGCTTCAGAGTCGCCGCTTTTTGCGATGATTCCATCTTTTCCGATGCTTACTTCTGCATCTCCGTTTTTCATATGTATGCCATTATTTCCAACGTTGTTCACTCCACAAGAACTTAGCATAGCGCATGCCAACAATACTACTAATAATTTCCTCTTCATGATATTGTCCTCCTTAAACCTATTATACCCCTTATATTGATTTGCAACGTGGAAAATGTTTACAAAATGTCAACGATGTGAAAAATTAATTGCACCAAATTCATTTATAGAATATTTCAATAAATGATACGTCTGATTTTCTCATATTTTGCTAATTTGCTATGATATAATAAAGCAGAAGGATAGTATGAGTTATTATAATTACTGGACAAGCATTCGAATTGTGTTTGATTAATTGTTGACATATTTTTTATTTTGCATATAATTGTTAAATGGAAGATTATTGTTATTAGAAGGAGTGAGTGATTGAAGAAAGTACTTGTTGAATTTATTAATACATGACCAAGTTGTGACTCCATAGGGAGAAATGTCAAGGATGTGGCAAAAGAATTTGGGGATAAAGTTGAAGTTAAACTCTATAGTCAAGGCAAGGATATGGAAGCTTTGAGAAAATATGGAATGGTATTTCAAGGAACCATGATTATAAACGAAAAAAAGAAAGTAACTAAATTAAGTATAAAGAACATAAGAAATGAAATTGCTCAGGCGGTTGATAATTTAAATGAATAAAAAAAATAATGGATTTTTAATTAATTTTTTATTAATCGTTGCAATAGTCGCCATTGTAGCACTAATATTTAATTTTCCTGAAAGAGAAGAGAAGGGCACTTTAAGAATTGGTGCTGGCGATGATATGGCAGGATCAATTTTAAAAAAAGTTATAAGTCAAAACGAGTTTGATTTTGAAATTGAGCCGTACTACTTAAAGGACTGCTGAGCGCCAACTGCTCAATGGTCATTGAAATCAAATGTTTATGATGTGGCAATAGTGTGTACTGACGCCGCAGATAAATTCATAGAAGCTAGCGATGATTTTGTTTTGCTTGGAACAGTAACTGAAAATACCGATGTGTTAATTAAAAAAGACAATAATATAACAAAGATCGGACTGACGAGCAATAAAAATTATCTTTCAGATTTTATTAAAGAAAAATATGCGGATGCAGAAATTAAATATATGAATCCTCACAGTTTTGGATACGCCTATGAAAGTGGTCAAATAGATGGATATGTTATAGATATAGGGCTTATTAATTCCAATTTAGAAGGCGAAATTGAAAATGTATCTGATAGTGACTATGGTTCAAATGTAATAATTGCAAATAGAAAAATCCTTAAGGATAAAAAATTTGAAAAGTTTTTAAAAGCTTATAATAAAATGGTTTTGGAATATGATAAAAATCCAAATCCAGATTATTTTGAGTTTAAATTTGGAAAAGATGAAAGGAGGAATGAGATTTGGAAGGTAAAATTAAAAGAAATAGATTTAAAAAAATGATGAAGTCCGATGATTTTAAACAAAAATTATATAAATTTGGCTTTTTAATTCTGTTACTTATAGTTTGGCAAGTTGCCTCAACCAAAATAGGCATACCACTGTTATTGCCAACACCAAAATCTACCTTTACAGAACTTTACGCTAACGTTACAAGTTCAAAAGTTATGACAAATATAGGAATAACAATGTCAAGGGTAGTTAAAGGATGGCTTATAGCTGTTCTTGTAGGAGTTCCAATAGGAATGGCAATGGGCCTATCAAAAATATTTGAAGGTATTTTAGGTGGTGTTGTAAACTCCCTAAGACAAATACCTATGATGGCATGGGTGCCGCTTTCAATTATTTGGTTAGGAATTGGAGATGGTCCAACACTATTTATGATTGCACTTAATGGGGTGTTTCAAGTTATTATGAATACATCTTCAGGAGTTGCATCAATAGATAGGGATTATTATAATGCAGCAAAGAGTATGGGAGCTTCAAAAATGAGTACTTTTGTGAATGTAGTTGTACCAGCGTCCATGCCTCATATTCTTGTAGGTGCAAGGCTTGCCATAGGCGCAGGCTGGATGTCTGTTATCTGAGCGGAGTTCATCGCGACAAGTGCAGGTATCGGTTATGAAATGATGCAAGCACAGTCAATGATGCAGACCAATAGGTTATTGGCGCTTATGATGTTATCAGCATTAATTGGATTTATTTTGGATAGGTTTTTACTTTTATTAAATAAAAAACTTACCGCATGGAGGTATATACGTTGAAATTAGAAGTAAAAAACATATGCAAGGGATTTGAAGAAGATCAAGGAAGAAGAATAGTTTTAGACAATATAAGTTTTAATGTGGAAGAGGGAGAAATAGTAACATTACTTGGACCTTCAGGATGTGGTAAGACTACAATGTTAACCACAATTGCGGGTTTTAAAAAGCAAGACAGCGGGGTTATCCTCTTAAATGGAGAACCAGTTACAAAAGCTGGTCCAGACAAGGCATTTATGTTCCAAAATTATGCACTATATCCTTGGAAGACCGTTGAAAATAATATTCTCTTCCCAATGAAACAGGCGAAGATGAGTTTAGAAGAACAGAGAAAAAGACTGGATTACCTACTGGAAATCTCTAGACTTAAAGAGTATAAAAATCTTTATCCTCATCAAATGTCTGGAGGTATGAAACAGAGAACTGCTTTGGTAAGAGCATTGGCAGTTAGACCAGAAATACTACTGATGGACGAACCCTTGGGGGCGCTGGACATTGAAATGAGACAGAGCCTTCAAAATGAGTTGATTGATATATTTAGAAGAGAAAAGCTTACTGTGATAATAGTAACTCACGATGTAAGTGAAGCAATTTATTTATCTGATAGAGTAATTTTAATGTCAACAAACTATGGAGAGATTATTCTTAATGAAAAAATAGAGTTAGATAGCCCGAGAAACCCAGAGGATGAAAAATTCAAAGAATACGTAGGGCTTTTATCTAATAAATTTATTGAAGCAGGGAGAAGGAAAAAAGAAAGGAGTGGAGGTGAATTTTGAAAATAATTAATGAAAACATCTATTGATATAAAAGACGTTGAATGTAATGAAGAGATTTTAACACCTGAAGAACAAAAAGACAGAATTGGTATTTTAAATCTTATGGTGGATGAAGGTGGAGTACTTCCGATTTCAAAATGTTCAAAGTTTAAAATACTGGACAGTTTGATAAAAAAGAGAAAGCTTATATTAGATGAGGAAGGCAAAGAGATACAATTTGCATATCCAGTTTCAGGACTCCCAACATCACATCACATTACATTGAAAGATGGAAGAGAGTTTTACTCAATGTGTGCCATAGACTCCCTTGGATCCTACTTTACATTTTGGCAGGACTTGGAAATTGATTCCGTATGTTCCACAAGTGGAGAACCAATTAAAGTAGTGGTAAAAAATGGGGAGATTGTTTATAAAAGCAGTCCAGATATTCATTGTATCCATGTGGATTTAAACGAGTTTGATGATTGGTCAGCATGTTGCTGAAACGTAATGAACTTTTTTCTGGATGAAAAAAAGATGAAGGATTACTTTGAAGACAAAGAATTAGATTATGAAACAACCTATGGATTAAGCTTAGATAAAGCTTTTGAAGTAGGCAAAAAAATATTTTATAGTGAGGTATTGAAATGAGAGTAGCTTATGTTGTTAGTTCAAGCAATTCCAGAAAGATTTTAAGGGATATGATTATTCCTCAAATGGAAGCTGGAGAACATGTTGCAGAAGTCGTAGGAATGTTCTTTGTTTTTGACAATACATTTATGTTGTTAGACAACACCGACTTGGGAGGAAGAATTCAAAAGTTAATTGATGAGAAGGACATGGTAGTATTAGCATGTGATCAATGTGTCTATGAAAGAGAAATTGAAGACAAGCTAATCAAAGGAGCACATATAGGTTGTTTCCCTATGTTATATGGACTTTTGAAGGATGCAAATTTAGATCAAGTTATAACTATTTAAGAGCTTGACAGAATTAAAACCGGTGGTACGGTTTTTAATTCTAAACAACATTAAAGTTAGCTTTAGAGTTTGGAGAGATAGATGTTTGACTATATTAAAGAGATAATTTTAAGATCTGTGGAGTTACTTAACGGAGCTTCAACATGGCTTGTAATTAGCTTACTCATAGCAGGTCTAATGAGAAATATAATTTCACCAGTAAGACTGCAAAGGTCACTGGGAAATACAAAGATATCCTCAATATTTAAAATAACTGGATATTCAATGCTACTTCCAGTATGTAGCTGTGGCTCTGTTCCAATAGGAATAAGTCTTTATTATTCGGGGGCGTATGCTGGACCTACTTTAGCATTCCTAGCTTCGTCACCGGTATTAAACCCTGCGGCGTTAATACTTAGCTTTGGACTACTGGGAAAAGAGATAGCTCTAATTAATATTTTTGCAGGAATCACATTACCTATAATAATTGGAATTATAGGCAACTTAGTTTCTGGTAAAGAACTTAGAAATGAAGTGGTTGCAGAAGAGATAAACCATATAAATTTAGAAGAGGAAAAGAAAAAAAGTCTTAAGATAAAAATATCAGAAGGAATGGAATGGGTGAGAAATGACTTTGCCATTACACTTAGTAAGTATGTTGTATATGGAATGTTGTTTGGAGGTTTTGTATTAACAATTTTCCCAGAGTCATTTATCCAAAAATACCTTGGAGACCCAGGTCTTTTATCACTTTGGAATGTTGCAGTACTTGCGGCGTTGATGTATGTGTGTGCAGTTGGTCATATACCTTTGATTGCAGCGTTAATTGCATCGGGAGCATCCCCTGGAGCGGCAATAACATTCTTGATGGCAGGAGCTGCAACAAATATTCCTGAAATAATTAGTATTGGTAAGATGATTGGAAAGAGAACTGCAACAATTTATACTGTGGTTATTTCTGCATATGCTATGTTTATCGGATTTATGACCAATAAGTTATTAATGCCAGGTTTTCAAAGGCAAATGGAATATGATGAAGTTACAAATGCTATAAACTATGCGAACAAGATGATGTTATCATTCCCAGAATGGGTTAAGTACGTTTGTTCTGCAATTGTTTTTTACTTTTTCCTAAAATCAGTATTCTTTAAATTAAGAACTTACTATTATTCAAAAAAGGACAATTAATATGAAGGCAGAAAAGAATAAGAGTATAATTTTAAGGAAAGTCTTAATCATAATTCTTGCTTTGCTTTTAGGTTATTTTGGATACAGGAACAATATAAAATATAAAAAGGTCGACTTCGGTGTTGAAAAGGATCATTACTTGTTGCAGGCGTTTTATGATGAATTTCCAGGAAAAGAAGTTGTAAAATGTAAGCTTGCAGATGTATCAGGTAACGGCAAAAATGACCTAATTATTATTTTTAGAAGGACTAAAGAGGCAAATCACTTAGTAGTAGCTATTGACTCAGGAAAAGGAATCTATTTTTCAGACGAAAGTAGAGCTCCATATGAAAACCAAAAAATTGAAATTAAAAACGTAGATAATAAACCGCCAAATGAATTTGTTGTAAGTGGTTCTAAAAGGGGACAATATGGTTATGGTATCTTTAGAATTGAAGACAAACATCTTCACAATTTGTTTTCAGAGGGCATGGGTATTTGCTGATAGGATTTTTTTACTTGAGGTCAAGTAAGGAGATATTATGAAAGTTAAAGAGGTATGCGAATTAACAGAACTTAGTGACTCTGCAATAAGGTATTATGAAAAACAGGGGTTACTAATGGATGTTAAAAGGTTGGATAATGGTTATAGAGATTATAATGAGTCCCATGTGGAAAATTTAAATTTTATAAAAAAAGCAAGAAATTTAGGTTTTAGTCTGGATGAAATAAAAGATATTATTATGCTTAAGAGAAGTGGGAATTCAACTTGTAGCTATGTAACTAGCCATATGCGAAGAAAGATTGAGGATATTGATAAAGAGATAAATAGATTAAAGCAAGAAAAGGAACTTTTAATCGAACATCTTCAAGAAGGAGATACAGTAAGTTGTTGTAAAGGACATTTTTGTCATTATATTGAAGGATTAGATGAATAACGCTTGACCATTAACTTAAGTTTAAGGTTTATAATAATTATATAGATATATCAATAAAAGGAGGTTAATCATGAAAAGAAAGATTTTATCTATTTTACTTATTTCATGTATGCTATTTTCACTTACAGCATGTAAAGATAATTCAACTGGGAATGTTGAAAAAGTAGCATATGATGCAAAGGCTGTAGCGGCAAAGTATAACTTGCCAGAAATCCCTGAAGCCGACAAGAATCTAAAGATTCAAATGGGATACAATAACTGTGACCATATGGTAGCAGCTATTGTTGGAGAACAAGCGGGAATTTATAAAGCTTTAGGATTAAATGTTACAGTTACAAAGACAAATAACACAAACATAGCACAAGCAATGACAACAGGTGAAATGCACGTAGGTTATATGGGTATTGAAGGGGCATTAAATGCAAGAAATGAAGGAGCTCCTATAATCATGGCGGCTGCAAATCACCTTGGAGGATCAAGATACTTAGTTGTATCTAATGACATTAAAGATCCTAAGGACTTAGTTGGTAAAAAGTTAGCTATCACAGAAGATCCTGAAAATGATCCTGAATGGATTAAATGGGCATCTAAACTTGGAATACCAACTGAAAAAGACAAATATCAAATTGTAAAGATGGGACAAAAAGATGCCCCTATGGCACTTAAATCAGGACAGATTTCAGCATTTTCATGTTGTGACCCATATGCTTCACAATGTGAATATCAAGGACTTGGAAGAGTTGTTGCTGTAGGCTGGGGTGGAACAATTGATGAAACTAAAGAAAAAAATGACCATAAACATGGTTGGGGAATGTGCTGTATATATGCAATGAATGAAAACTTCAAAAAAGAACATCCAGAAGTTGCACAAAGACTTTTAGTAGCACATTCAATGTCACTTAAATACTTATACGAACATCCATATAACGCAGCAATGATGTTTGCAGACGGATTTGGTACAGCACCTGAAGTTGGTCTTATGACAATCTATATGAAGACCATTGCAGAAGGTAGAACACTTACTTGGGAATTTAATCAAGAAAATATTGATAACTTTGTAAAACAATACGATGAATACAAGATTGATAAAAAATTTAGACCAAAAACTGATAAGCTTGGTGAATTTGTAAATCTAAATTTCGTTAAAGAGTCAGGAATAGAATCCTTCAGTGATTTTACTAAGGAAGATAAAATTGATGAAAAATTCCCTATAGGAATTAGCTTTGAAGATTGGTTAAAGAAAGCTAAGGAAATTGATGGAATTAAGAATGAAGTCGGAAATGACATTAAAATTCCAGAAGTTTATAAGGAACAAAAATAATAAAAAGGTCGGAGGAAACTGACCTTAACCCCAAAATCCGGAATACGGATGGAGGGGTTTTTGTTTGCCAAAATACACAAAAGAATTTAAAATAAAATTAGTACTAGAATATTTATCAGGAGAAACTGGCGGCCGGGAAAGAGTAGCAAGAGACACGTAGGTGAATGATAACAAACATCTCGACCGAATATCTAGACTACAAAAATAAATAAATTCTAAGCTTGTGAACCTAAAATTGTGAACTCATGCTACGCACTCAAACAGCACAATTTTTTAACGGTTCACTTCGCTTGAATTTATGCTTATTTTTTCCGTATGATATTCTTAGCTTCGATTGTTTGCTTAGACGAACACAAGAGTGGGGATTGCAACACGAACGTAGGTCAGATCTTTCGCAAAGGCAAGAATAATCGCCACACCCACGTTCATCTCCTAACCACCAAAATGAACACAAAAAAACAGGGAGTATTCCCTGTTTTACAATTTTATGCACTATCTTGAAACAGCTGATGTCATTCCTTTTAACAAATGACCTGTGACAGCGTCTCTTTCATTTTCGTGTCTTTGATGTAGTGCTTTGTATTTTATTGTGTATGTTTGGGATTGTTTGTCCAATTTGATTTCCCAATCTTTGATGTCTTTTTTTTCAAGGTAATTTTCTTTTAGTTCCATTTCTTTTATTTTGTCTTCGTCCAAGAATACATTATTCTTTCTTTTTTCTTTTGTTACTGGGTCTTCTCCTTCAAGGTCCAATCCGTTTTGCACTTTTACTCCATCTGTGCTGACATTTGCTTCTGAGTCGCCGTTTTTTGCGACTATTCCGTCTTTTCCTATATTTGCTTCTGAGTCACCGCTTTTTGCGATGATTCCGTCTTTTCCGATACTTACTTCTGAGTCGCCGTTTTTGATATGTATGCCGTCTTCTCCAGAAGTTTTCACGCCAGTATTTCCAACGTTTTTCACTCCACAAGAACTTAGCATAGCGCATGCTAATAAAACTACTAATAATTTCCTCTTCATGATATTATCCTCCTTAAATCTATTATACCCCTTATACTGATTTGCAACGTGGAAAATGTTTACAAAATGTCAACGATGTGTCAAACAAATTACAACAAATTTATTTATAAATTATTTCAATAAATGCCACGTCTGCTTTTTCTCATATTTACTATTTTGCTATGGTATAATAAAGTTGGAGGATAGTATGAGTTATTTTAATTACTGGACAAGTGTTCTGGTGGTGTTTGCAATTATATTTTTGTTTGCCAGAACGATTTCAAATGAAAAGCAAATTGTCGCATTTTTTTCGAAATTAATCTACGTTGTAATTATTCCGGCGAATATTGCGATTAGTTTGAGTGAACTTACGTACAAGAATTTCAACATCAAACTTGGTGTGTTTTTTGTGTATTTGTGGATATTGTCTAAGATTATGACGATGATTTTCCAAATCAACACTAAGGACAAGGATTCGTTGGAACCTGCGTTTATTTTCTCAAATATTATTGTTATGAGGCCGTTTTTGCAAAATGTTATGGACAAGAATATTATGAACAATCTGATTATAATTTCTTGTGTGATTTATCTTGTGTACATGCTTTACAAGAGAATTTTCAATGTGACAGACTTTTTGATGGCGATGGGCTTTTCCGTAGCTTTTTGTATTAGTGCGATTTACAAGTTTTCATACATACTAACTCCTCTAAAAATCATTCAATCGACAAGTTCAGTTGTGATTATAATAGCATTTGCACTTGCAATTTCAAGCATTGATATGAAAAGTTTGTTTGATTTGACATCCATTATGCTTACTGTTGTGAATTTGCTGATAATTCCAGTGTTTACATACGTCGTTGTGAGTGCTGTGACGAACAATCAGCAGTTGATTAAATCTATAATTATGTACATTGCGATTGGCCCAGCTTTTGTGATTTCGTCTGATTTTTACAAGAAAACGAAGACCAGAATTACGGAGCTTGGATTTTTGCTGTCGGTCGTTACGGTGTATGTTTTGAATTATTTGTTTTTTTAAATAATCTAGTAAATAGGCGAGACAATTCGCCTATTTTTTGTATCAAAAAAAAGAGGACAATGTCCTCTTCTAATTCATTTCAATGTTATTCCAATGGTCTGTAATCTTCAGCCAATGCGTCTCTCAAATAAACAAATAATTTGTCGTATTCTTTGATTGAGTTGTAGTATTTGTTGTTAGGAAGTACGTAGTATTTTTTGTAATCTTTTGTGAATGCTTTGATGAGCCCTCTTCCTTGTTTATCTACAAGTGGCTTGTCTATGTCTAGTCCCGATATCAATATTACTTGTGTGGAGTAATTGTTCTTGGTAACTGTGTTGTATCCACCGATTGTAGTCAATTTGTAGATGGAGTTGGTGTCTTTCATATATTCTCTAACTGAAAGTGGTAGGACGTCTTTTTTAACAAGCAAGATTGGCGCTTTGATTTTTTGTGCAACTGTAGATGATACAAGTGCATCTGCGAACACTTCTCCGCTTGTAGTGATAACTTCCGCTGGATTTGCGTTAACTCTCTTAGCGACCTCAACGCTGGATTCGTATCTGTCCACACCTGCAAGTCTTGTGACACGTTTTTTAGTTAAAGCTTCGATTTGGTTTTTAACAGATTGATTTACAGATATTTCTCCACCGACTATTGTAACGCTGTCGATATTTCCGATTGATTGTATAAATTTTCTCGTAGATTGTGATAATCCTTCGTTACTTACAAGCAAGATTGGGGCGTTTTGGTGTGCTGCAAGGCTTGTAGCATACAATGCATCTGCATAATTTGTCCCTGCTGCAAATATCAAATTCGTAGTATTTGCACGTGTTCTAGCAGACTCTGCTGATGTGTCGTAGCGGTTATTTCCCATAATTCTAGTGATTTTGGCGTGTGGAAAGTTCTTTCTCAACTTATTTTCAACTTTTTTGCTGATAGTATTCACACCACCCATCAGATAAATCTCGTCCAAGAACATCTTGTCAAGCGCTGATTTGGTCTCAACAGATAATGAATTCTTGCCAGTGTACAAAAGTGGGTATTTGCCCATAGACACATTCGTCGCACTGATTGCATCGGGATATGCGTTGTCGTTTACAAGAATAACCTTGTTCGTATTCGCAAAGTAATGACGTTGCACATTCACTGCGGTCTTCGCTCTGTTTTCACCTTGGAACCTTTGGTGAATCACATTTTTGAACACACCATCTTCATTAGTGGTGATTTCTTCCTGTTTTTTCTCGTTTTTAGTTTGTTCATTCGTATTACTTACGTTCGTTTCATTTGTACTTGATTCTACTTTTTTAGAAGGCGTATTACTTGGGCTATCCTTATCTGCAGCACTAACCACAGGAAAGCTCAACATACACACAAGCATCAAAGCCACCAATTTTTTCATAAAACTCTCCTTATTAATTTCCAACTAACACACGACTAATTCACAACGATGAAGAACAACAAAGTTGTACCCATCAGAAAACCAATCGCACTCATAACAATCTTCACAATAGCAGCAGTTACAGTAGCCTTGTTCAAAAAAGAAGGCTTAAATTTGTCATACATCACAACGCTGTACACAAAACCCGAAATCACATTCACAATCACACTAACAACTGGAATTCTAGTGTTAAACATAGAAGATAGCACAATCGTAACCAAAGTGTACACACTAGCCTTCGCCAAAAATTCTGCGTTCGAAATCTTTGCCACCATATCTTTTTTTAAAAAACTAGTCGCAATCCAAAAACTCAACACACACGAAAAAGGTGTCATAACAGTCTTCGAAAAATACGACAATGGAAGGGATAAACTTAGAAAATCCTGCGACGAATTAGGAGGGCTTATCCTCATCCACAACATAAATGAAAGTAAACTAATAACTCCTGAAATAATCAGCGTGAACATCCACGCACCTTGTTTCTTTTCTATTGTTTTAATATGTTTTTGCAAACGTGAAAACACTTCACCATAAAATTTTTCCATAAAAACTCCTCTTAATTTATACATTTATTATAACCCAGTACAACAAAGCATTCAATAATCGGATTTCATAAGATTAATCACTAAATACATTTTTATAACAAAAGAATAACATACTACAACGTTTTGAATACAAAATGAATAAAATAAAAACAATCAAGACAAAATAAAGAGAAAAAAAGGATTTTGATTGACGTTTGTATTCATTTTAAAGTATAATCTAAGCAGAATAAACTAAATATTTTTAAACTACTAGTATATTTCAAAAATAAAATAAATTACAAGGAAATTACAATAATTTAAGGAGGAAAGTGTTTTGAAAATTAACAAGAAATTACTCATGGCAGCATTAGCCAGTGCAGTAATAGTATCGGCACCGCAAGCTAAAACATATACACTAAGTAACGCAGAAAGTGTCGCAACAAATACAGGGATAGGGCTTTCTGAAGAAAAGCCACAAGCAGCAGTAAGATCTGAACAACAATCAACTGATCCAAACTATGCAGAAGATGAAGAGAATGTAGGTAGCTACAAACAAACTCAATTGGAGAGAGGGAATGGTCCATATACTAGTTATGATAATCTTGATGAAGAAAATAGGTTTATAGATGGTTATCGCTATAATACCCTAGAACCTGGTGCAACTAGCCCTGACAAAACTCTTTGGGGTTTTGAGATTGAATTTGACAGAGATCAAGGTCAAAGGACTTATACCGATTTTACCTTTACCAACTCTGGTTTACTTGCAGCATTCCTTCCAGGGGGCACAAATGAGGATCCTGAGAAAGTCCCTTCTGTCCAACCAGGCATAAAGATAGGGAATGACTTTAAAGAGGCTAGTTATAAGGCAAATACAAGCATTGATTTAGTAGCTTCTAGACAACAAAGGAATTTAAATCTTTATGCATCTGAAGAAGATCTAAAGCATATAAACAGCATTGATACTAACAATACAACCATGGCTTGGGAAGGCCACTATTTAAAAGATCACTCTGGGACTTTATATGCTACACAAGGTCCAAATTCTACCTTTACCTTCACAGTCAACCCATGGCCAAATGAAAACGATCAGCTTAGCCTTATAACTCTAAGCGGAAGTCATGATAAAAAAGAATTTGTCCAAGGTCAAACTATAAATACAGAGGTAAAAATAAATAACCTAGATAACAATGCTAAAAAAAGGCTAGTAGGTCAAGTCTACCATCCTATTACAGGTGAAGTGGTACCAGGAGCAGAAGCCTATATTGATGAAAATGACAAAGTAGTAGTTAAGATGCCAAAAGGTGTCATAGATGAAAATGGAAATCTAAACAAAGATTCTATCTTCTATAGTGACCCTAACTACAAGGGACTACAAAACCTAGAAGTTAAATTCTTTGCCCGTCCAAGAACAGCTGAAGAATTTAAAACTGTTTCTGACGAGGCAAATTTCGGTGGAGGTTTTTACACACCAACAGGTGCTGGAGAAGAAACAATTAATCACAAGGGTGAATCTGTAACAATTGACAAGCAAGGTATACCTCGTTACGATCACTACAACGAAGTAGGAAGATTCAAAATAAACCTTGATGATACACGTTACTACGACCAAGCATTCAAGAAACCTAATGGTGAAGATACAACAAAACACACTTCAATTTCTGTAAAACCGGAAGAAGAGTTTATAGTAGATCTTTATGTACCAGAAGATAAAAAAGATAAAGATGCATTCCCAAATCAAAAGACACCGGAAGAGATGGAAGCTGCTAAAGATGGAAATCAAGCAGTAGGTACTATTGACTGGCAATTTATAAACAAAATAAACGAAGGCAAGAAACCAGAAGACCAATGGAAGTTAGAATATGACGAAAGTACTCTACCAACAACATTCAAAATTACTCCACCGAAATCAGCTAAGGCGGGAGAATTTGTTGCAGTACCATTAACTTACACTTATACAAATGGATCTACCGACGTTCATTGGTTCCACTTTGTTGTCCAAGAGTCAACAAACAATGTTCCAGAATACTCTGTTAAAGTTAATTATCCATCAGAAGAACAAAAATCAACACCAAAGCTTCCAGAAAATCCGGATGATAAAAAACTTGAACCAAAAAGATACACTATTCCTGACGGAACAGAATTTAAGGATGACAAGGGTAATGAATGGACTGTTTCTATCGATGATACAACTGGCGAAGTGACAGCTAAACCTAATGACCCATCAAAATTTGATGGTGGAGAAACTCTTACAGTGCCAGTAGTAGCCCACTACGAAGACCCATTAAAGCCAGGTGAAGATATAACAGAAAAGACTAAGGCTGAGTTTGTTATCGAAGAAAGAGCCAACATGACTCCTCGCTACAATGCAAAAGCAGGTAAGGCAGGGGATACTCTTTCATCAAATGTTATTCTAAATGAAGAAGACAAATACAACAGAAGACCAACTAAGTTTACCCTAGATTCTAACACCTATGTAGATGACAAAGGAAATACTTGGAATGTATCAATCGATGAAGACACAGGTCAAGTAACTGCAACAGTTCCAAATGCAGAGGAAGGTCAGTCAATTGATGGAGCCCTTCTAAACGTACCTGTAAAGGCCCACTACTATGAAAATGATGGAACAGAAATTGCTACAAAAGAAGTAGAAGTCCAATTTGTTGCATCAGGAACAGATGGAACTTATGTAAAGAAAGAAGACATTCCTTTTGAAACGAAGGTAGAAAAAGATTCTACACTTAAAAAAGGCGATATCAAAGTTATCACTGAAGGTAAAAAGGGTTCTAAAGAAGTAACTTATGTTATCAAAGACTCTCAAATTGATGAAAGTAAGACAACAGAAAAAATATTAGAAAAGCCTCAAGAGCGTCTAATTCACGTTGGTGAAGGAACTGAAGATGGAAAACACGAAATCAAAGAAACAGTTGAAGTTCCTTATGAAGTTGAAATTCAGTTTGACGACAGCCTAAAACCAGGTGAACAAAAAGTAACACAAGAAGGAATACCTGGAGAAAAAACTAGAACAACAACTATCACAATCCAAGATGGCAATGTTACAAACACCCAAGTAGGCGAATTTACTGAAACAAAAGCACCACAAAAGAAAATTATTAAAGTTGGTGCCAATACTGAAGGTAAAGTTGTTCACGAAGAAAAAATTCCATTTAAGTATGAAATTTCTTACGATCCAAATCTAAAATCAGGCGAATATGTTATAGATGTACCTGGAACTGAAGGAACAAAGAAGACAACTTGGACTATTAAAAACTCTGAAATAGTTGGAAAACCAGAAGTTGAAACTACAGACCCAGTGAATGCCGTAATTAGAGTTGGTAAGAAAGACTTCACAGGAACTCTTGAAACTAAGAAGACTAAGGCTATTGAATTTGAAACAGAATATAAAGTAGACAATTCATTAGAGCCAGGCAAGGTAGTTGTAGAACAAGAAGGTTCTCTTGGGGAAGAAGAAACTACAGTAACTCACACTATCGTAAATGGCGAAGTTACTAAGTCAGAAGAAGGTACACCTGTACAAACAAAAGCTCCAGTTAAGAGAATTGTAAAAGTCGGCCCTGGAAAAACTGACGGAACTCATGAATACACTAACAAAATCCCTTACGAGGTTGAAATTAGAGTAAATCCTAAACTTAAAAAAGGTGAACGTAATGTTATTCAAAAGGGTGAAGTTGGAGAAGAAAAATATACAATCAAAATAGAAAACTCTAAGGTAGTAGAGACATCTGATCCTGTGGTGACAAAAGAAGCTAAGAAAGAGATCATAGAAGTTGGTACTGAAGATTACACTGGAGAATTTGAATATGTTGATAAGGAAGTAATTCCATTTGATACAGAAGTTAAAATAAATCCAAATCTTGAGCCAAATCAAATCAAAGAAATTACTCCAGGTGAAAATGGTTCTAAGGAAAGAAAAATAACTCAAAAGTATACTAATGGAGAAAAAGGTGACTTAGTTGTTGGTGAATATGAGATAACAAAACAACCAGTAACTAGAGTTATAGAAGTCGGTCCAGGAAAAACTGACGGCACTCACACTTATACAAGTAAGAAGCCATTTGAAGTAGAAGTTAGAGTAAATCCAGAACTTAAAAAAGGTGAATACAAGGTAGTTCAAAAAGGTGTAGATGGTGAAGAAGAATATACAATTACAATTGAAAATTCAAAGGTAACAAATATTTCTAAACCAAAAGAAACAAAGGCACCTGTTAACGAAATCATCGAAGTTGGCGAAGGCTCTACTGACGGTGAAGTTAAACACGTAGAAGAAATACCATTTAAATATCAAGTAGAAGAATCAGACGAACTTAAACCAGGTGAATACAAGATTGTAAAACCAGGTAAGGTTGGAACGATAACTACAACATGGACTATTAAAGATTCTCAAGTTGTTGGCAATCCTAAAGTAGAAAGAGTAGAACCAGAAGATGCTCTTATCCAAGTAGGTAAGGGAACTCCTGATGGTACTCACGACTTTACAGAAAAGAAAGAAATTCCTTTCGAGACAATTATAGAATACGACGATTCCTTAGAACCAGGTGAAGAAAAAGTTGTTCAAGAAGGTAAGCCAGGAGAACAAGAAAGAACTAACACTATCGTTATAGAAAATGGTAAAGTAAAAGAAATAAAAGAAGGGGAATTCAAGACAACCTCAGAACCTGTTAATAAGATAGTTAAAATTGGTAGAAAAAAACCTGACGGCGAAACTACTAAGACTGTAGAAAGAGAAATTCCTTATGAAACTAAGGTAATCTATGATGAAACTCTAGAAGCTGGTTTCCAACAAATTGAAAACGAAGGTAAGCCAGGTAAAGAAAAAGTAACTATCACAACAAAGCTTGTCGATGGTAAGCTTGTAACTACTGAATCAACTGAAAAGATTGAAGATAAAGAAGACAGAGTAGTAAGAATCGGTGTGAAACCAGTTGTTAAGGAAACTGAACTTGGACACGATACTGAGTATAGATACAATCCAAACCTTAAAGAAGGCGAACAAAATGTTATCGAAGAAGGTACTAATGGAAAAGTTGAGTACACTATAACATTCAACAAAGAAACAGGAAAAATTGAAGTAAGTGAAAAGAGAACTGAACCTAAGAATAAGATTGTAGAAATTGGTTATAAAACTGATGGAAAAGTTAAAGTAGAAAGCGAAATTCCTTTTGAAGTTGAAATCATAGAAGATCCTGAAATGGAAGCTGGTAAAACTGAAGTTGTTCAAGAAGGTAAACTAGGTAAGAAAGAAACAATAGTAACTATAGAAAATAGTAAAGAAGTTTCTAGAGAAGAAAATATAATTGAAAAACCGGTTAAGAAGATTATAAAAGTTGGAACTAAGAATGTCTGCGAACTCCCACCAGTAAATCCAGATAAGCCAGGTAAGCCAGGAGATAAAGATCCAGGAACACCGGATAAACCAGGAGATAAAGATCCAGAAAATCCAGACAAACCAGGGGACAAGGATCCAGAAAATCCGGACAAACCAGGGGACAAGGATCCAGAAACACCAGGTAAACCAGGAGATAAAGATCCAGGAACACCGGGTAAACCAGGAGATAAAGATCCAGAAACACCAGGCGAAGATCCAAAAGATCCAGAAACACCAGGTGAAGATCCAAAAGATCCGGAACAACCAGATGGAAAGGATCCAGAAAATCCGGACAAACCAGGGGATAAAGATCCAGAAACACCAGGTAAACCAGGAGACAAGGATCCAGAAACACCAGGTGAAGATCCAAAAGATCCAGAAACACCAGGCGAAGATCCAAAGGATCCAGAAACACCAGGCAAAACTCCAGAAGAAAATGGCAAGACACCAGAAAACAATGGTAAGACACCGGAAAATAATGGCAAAACTCCGGGAGCGAATGGACAAGTAGACGGAAAATCAACAATTACAAATAACAAAACTCCTAAGAGATTGCCAAAATCTGGTAGTGAAAGTGAAATAATGACTCTTGCAATGTCAGGATTATTAACAGCAGCAGGATTCATAGGATTGAAGAAAAAACGTAAAGACAGATAATCTTGAAACTAGGATAAAGTCTTATACAATAATCAAACAAAGCCTAACTCATTTGAGCTAGGCTTTTTGATTGCACACAAAAACCCGACCTCACTTGAGATCGGGTAAAGTTTTATCTAATCATATTTGAAAATGAATTATAAATTAAAATTCCAACCAAAGCTACCAATAACATCTCTAATATAAATACGATAACTTTGATTACGATTTGTGCGATGAATGATTTCAAACCAACCTTGAAACTGTCCTTTTCCAAATACAAATCCAAGAAAGTTGCAGAGTAAGCTATCATTCCTGTGAAGCAACCAATAATGCTTCCGATAAATCCTAACGGCGTAAGTATGAACATGAACAATGCGTTAATTATCGAAAATACCCCACCTTTCACATCTCTTGTACAAGGAGGTGGAGTTGGTCTCATGTATTTCTTCGTAAACATGTATATGAATCTTGTCATCACATAGTTGATTAATGGTACTAAAATCAAAGTCATTATAGAAATAGTAGGTCTGTGGAAAACTTTCGACAATTCTCCAAGTGATCCTTGTGTTGTAACGCTAACCCACACTGCGCTAGTCAAAGCGGCGATTAAACCTGATGTCAAAAATGAATAAATGATTCCGTGTTTTGTTGATGCGTAAAAATCATAGATTTTGTCAGCATATACACTGACGAATTTTACGCACTTCAAATACCAATCAGGTGAATCGTTTTGCTTGTAGTTTTCGTATTCTTCGTTATCTTCTTTTCTTTGTTTATTAGTGTATTTTTGGTTGATTTCTGCAAAATAATCGTCATCAGATTTAGTGGATTCTTGTGACTGAGTAACATCAGATACCCCATTCACATCATCATTCACATCATTATTAACACCCACATCTACAGGTTTTTCTTCGAAGTAATCGTCAGGCTGAACAATTTCTTCATCCGATACATAACTTTTAAGATTTTGTTTGAAATCTTGTTTCTTATCGTCCATGGTTTCCTCCAATTAATATTCTTAATTAATAATATACCCATTTGAAAAACTTTAATTCACAAATTTGGAAATAAAGAAAAGTTGTTTGAATTACAAAATTTGATTTGTATTGTATAATATAAGATATATTAAGAAAAACTCTTAGCGTAAATGCAAAGATTTGAGGAGAGATTTATGTCAATTTTAGTTATAGGAAGCGTGAATGTAGACACTATATATAATTTGGAAAATTTCCCAAAACCAGGCGAGACAATATCATCGCTATCAAAGAGCAGATCTGTCGGGGGCAAAGGGGCTAACCAAGCGATTGCTTGTCAAAAACTCGGTGGCGATGTGAAGTTTCTTGCATGTGTGGGAAATGACGTGGACGCTGATTTTATTTTCGAAAATATGAAGGAATACGGAGTGGACACTACAAACATTATTAAAAAGGATGTGGACACAGGGACTGCACTAATAAATGTGGACAAAACTGGACAAAACGAAATAGTTTTGGATCATGGGGCAAATTATGCGATAACAATCCAAGATATCGACGATAACATCGAACTTTTGGATGAATGCGATATTTTGATTTTGCAAATGGAAATTCCGCAAGAAGTCAATGAATATGCTATTAAAAAAGCGAAGGAAAAGGGAGTTTTCGTAATATTGAACCCTGCCCCAAGTGAGTTTGAAGTGGAAGATATATTGGACAAAGTGGACTTATTCGTGCCTAATGAAAATGAAATTTTGAGATATTCAACCAAAGAAAACTTAAAAGAAGCAGCAAATGAATTGCTGGACAAAAATGTAGGCTCTGTGATAATAACATTGGGAGAAAATGGCTCTGAGTATTTTTCGAAAAAAGAACACATAAAACAAGAGCCTATCAAAGCAAAAGTTGTGGATACAACATCTGCAGGGGATTGCTATATTGGAGCGATGGCTGTGATGTTAGATCAACAAAAATCCATCAAAGAAGCGATGGAGTTTGCCACAAAAGCATCATCAAAGACAGTAACCAGAAAAGGATCGGGAGAATCCATCCCAACAATCGATGAGATTATGTAGAACTTTCAGGATTTTTCCTGAAAATTTTTGATGTAATAAAAAGCAAATCGTTAGTAGATAAACCATCATACACGAATATCAGATATTAGTGCATGATGGTTTGCTTTTTGTATGATTATAATTTTTACGAAAATCACAAAACCATCCAGAATTGTCTGGATGGTTTTTCAATAAACTCTATTCGTTCAACGCCAAATCTTGTATGATTTCATAGTTTTCTTTTAATAATTTGAAATCTGGGATGTAGGATGCGGCGATGATTTCGTCTGGGTTGTATTTTTGTTTTATTTCCATGAATTGATCTTTTACAGAATTCACATCTCCTTCGATTCGAAGTCCACGGGCAGTTCTTATCATGAATTTTTCGATTGATGTGAGTTCAGGGCTGTTGTTAGGGTCAGCTTTTAAGAATGCATCTCTGTTGTTTCTGTTTTGGATTTGCAAGAATATGGAGATGGCTTGTTGTTTGATGTGTTCTGCGGCGTCTTTCTCGTAAGCTGCGTTTGCAGATACTCCAAGCATTACGTATGGTTTGTCCAAATATTTTGATGGTGTGAATTCTTCGCGGTAGATTTTGAGTGCGACTTCAACTGTGTTTGGAGAAAAATGTCCTGCGAATGAGTAAGGTAGTCCCAATTGTGCTGCGATGTGCGCTGATGTCATGGAGCTTCCTAAAATATACACTGGAACGTGTGTGCCAACTCCAGGATATGGACGCACTTTGAAGTTTTCTGCCTCTTCTTCAAAATAGCTTAGCAATGTTCTGATGGCTTCTTTGAAGTTATCTTCTTTATATGTGTCACGATAGATTAATTTCGCTGTTTCGATGTCTGTTCCAGGCGCTCTTCCAATTCCCAAATCAACTCTTTCGGGATACAATGTTTCGAGCGTTCCGTATCTTTCTGCAACTTGAAATGGTGTGTGGTTAGGAAGCATTACGCCGCCTGCTCCGACTTTTATTCTTTGTGTATTTTCCAAAATATATCCTATAATCAAATCTGTTGCTGAGCATGAGATTGATTTGGAATTGTGGTGTTCTGCGACCCAATATCTTTCGAATTTTTGTCCGTCTGCCCATTTTGCAAGTTCCAATCCACGTTCGATGGATTGTTTGGCAGTTTCATCTATAAATCTTGGTATTAAATTTAGTATTGATATTTTCATAATAGTTCCTCCTTTTGATTAATATGAATTTATTATATAAAATGGCGATTGTCAAATAAATTTTACATAATACTAATGTGATAGTAAACTATTGAAGAAAACTTGAACAAATGATATAATTAATTCAATAAATGAAATTGTTTTATTTTTACCCAATTTGGATAAATATATAATAACGATATTAAAAGGAAGTATATTATGGATATTAAGAAATACAGGGTAAAACCTAACAAAAAAGTTGATTTGGAAAAATTTAGCACTAAAAAAGATGATTCATATTCAAAACAAGAAGTGAAGGAAGAAATTCTTCCACAAAATTTGGAAAAAATGTTTGAATTTCAGGAAAAATTATACGCTGAAAACAAGAGGGGAATTCTCGTTGTGCTTCAAGCGATGGATGCTGCGGGTAAGGACAGTTTGGTGAAAAAGGTGTTCACGGCACTTAATCCTGCGGGCTGCAAGGTCACAAGCTTCAAGCAACCTTCCACAGAAGAATTGGATCACGATTATCTGTGGAGAATTACACAAAAGACTCCTTCTTACGGTGAGGTTGGAATTTTCAACAGATCACACTATGAGGATGTTCTTGTAACCAGAGTTCACAATTTGGTTAACAAGAAGAACGACGATGATTTTTGGGAAAAAAGATTCGAAGATATCAATGCGTTCGAAAAATATTTGGACAATAATGGTATCAAGGTTGTGAAGTTTTTCTTGCATGTGTCAAAGGACGAACAAAAAGAAAGACTTTTGGACAGGATTAACTTGGACGAAAAACATTGGAAGTTTGCAGCAAGTGATATTTTGGAAAGAGAAAACTGGGACGATTACCACAAGGCTTATGAAGATATGTTGGAGCATACTTCAACTGATTATGCACCTTGGTATGTAGTTCCTGCGGACAACAAATGGTTCACGAGGTTTGTTGTGAGTGAGGTTATGTTGGATTTGTTCGAGCAATTGGACCCACAAACACCAAAACTTTCCAAGGAAGAAGAATCACAACTAGACAAATGGAAGAAGGTTTTGTTGGAACAAGACGAGAAGGATGAAAAAGAAGACTAATAATAAGTAGGAGGAGAATATGTCAGACGACAGAGATTACAGAAACTTTGAAAATGATGACAGTGAATACACTAAAGACGGCAACTATTTTAGTGAAAAAGAAGATGTGAGAGGCGGATTTAGCGAAGATAAGGACAGTTATTCTGACAGAAATAGCAATTATTTTGAAGCATCTAATGATGATAATTATTCTAATACGAAACAGGATCATTACGAAAAAACAGACGACAGTTTTTTCTTTGAAGGGCAAGATGACGAAGAAGAATACATCGAAGATTACACTCAACGTGAAAGCTCAGGTTATGCTGGTTTTTGTCAAAATATTTTCTCAATGTTACATGGACTTATTGAAAAATTCAATAAAAAAGGTGCATTTGTAATTTTATTCTTGTTGTACGGGGTGTTCACGTTTGTGGCATCAATTGTGCAATTCAAGCTTCACCCAGAACAAGCACAACAATTGGAACAAGTAACAAAAACTGGATTGAATCCAATAACATATAATATTATTTTGGCTGTTATATCGATGTTTTTCTACTATGCAGTATGTAGACTTATGTTCCATTTTACTAAAAAGGACATGCAACCCGTTCCAAATCCTGTAGAAAGAGATGCAAGACTTGGAGTGTATGTAGCTTGTGAAGCGTTGATTAACATTTTGTTGATGGCACTTCCAACAACGTTCCTTCCTTCAATTGTAGGCATGATAGTTGGAGTTATCCTTTACTCATCAGTTTTCTACGACAGAATTTCTGACGAAAGAATGCTTGCAGTAGGTGTAAAATCAGCGATAGTAAGTATTGTTTCAGGACTTGTTTTCGGACTTATAGTTGGAATCGTAGCAATAGCAGCTGTAGTAGCTTTTATGAAATAAATCAAACTTATAGACTGATCACTAGGCTAGTGGTCAGTTTTTTTGTGAAATAACTTCTGTGTTATATAATAATATATAAATGAAACTCAAAGGGGATAACCAAATGAAATTAACTGATATATTAGAGAAAATTGATTATATAGATTACACGAAAAACAACGACGACGAGATTACAAATGTGACAAATGACTCCAGGAAAATCGAAAAAGGTGGAGTGTTTGTGGCGATTTCAGGGATGGAATTTGATGGACACAAATTTATCGACAAGGCGATTGAAAACGGCGCAAACACGATTGTGGTTACACAAGATACACAAAAAATAGAAGGTATCAACTACATCAAAGTCGAAGATGCAAGGATAGCTCTTGCCCAAATCTCAAATGTGGTGTGTGATTTTCCATCAAAGAAGCTTCGCGTGATAGGAGTCACTGGAACAAATGGCAAGACTACAACAGCTTCTATGATTAGTCATATTTTGGAAAACTTAAACTCACAATGCACAAATATCGGCACGAACGGAACTTTTATCGCGAAAGAAAAATACGAAACGCCAAACACGACTCCAGAAATTTGCGAAATCGACAAGATTTTGAAGCTTTCGGTGGACAAAAAAATCGACAACGCTGTTGTGGAATGTTCAAGTCATGGATTGTATTTGCATAGACTAGACGGGATAGAGTTTGATGTAGCTGTGTTTAATAATTTATCGATGGAGCATATGGATTTTCACGAAAATATGGAGAATTATTTCGATGCTAAGATGATTTTGTTCGAAAATGCTAAGAAAAAAATCGTGAACGTAGATGATGAATACGGAAGAAAAGCAAAGGGGAGGTTTGAAGAAGCGTATACATTCTCTCTTGAAAATGAATCCGATTTTAAGGCTGAAAATGTAGAATTGATTGATGGAAAGATGCATTTTGAACTCAAAAACGTGAAATTCGTACTCAACAGATTTGCTATGTTTGATGTTTACAATGCGGTGGCTGCGATTGTTGCGGTGAATTTATTGGGATACGAATTGGAAGACATCGCCAAAGCGTTGGAAAGTTTTACAGGTGTTGAAGCGCGATTTGAATTCGTCAACAACGATAGAGGAATAAATATTGTCATTGATTTTGCACACACTCCAAAAGCTTTTGAAAATATCTATAAATCTGTGCCAAACGACAAACGAAAAATTGCAGTTTATGGAATGAGTGGCGACAGAACTCGTGAAATCAGACACGAGGTCGGAAAGATTTCAGCTGAAAACAACGTGTTCTCGGTGGTGACAACTGACGATCCAAAATTCGACACATACGAAAACATTGCAGATGACATCGTCAGTGGGATTGAAGAAGAAAACGGTGAGTTTGTAAGAATCAAGGACAGGAAATCTGCCATTAAACATGCGATAGAAATGGCAAATGATGGAGATTTTGTTCTACTTTTGGGAAAAGGACAAGAAAACTTCATCAAGCTCAAAGGAAATGAAAAGACGCCTTATTCTGAAAAAGAAACAGTCAACGAAGTGTTGGATGAATTGAAGAAATAAAGAAGCAGCAAAGATACGAACATATCTTCAATAAAAGCAAAAATAGACACCGATACGAACGAATATCTAGACTACAAAAATTGATAAATTCATCGCTTGTGAATCTAAAATCGCAAACTCGCTAACGCTCAGACAGTGCGATTTCTTAACGATTCAGTTCGCTTGAATTTAGTGCAATTTTTTCCGTATGATATTCTAACCGTATCGGTTGTCTATTTTATTTCACTGAAATACAATAATTGTCGTAGGTAGCTTTCGAATACACAAAGCAGAAAACCAATTTGCACGAATATCTAGACTACGAAAATAAATAAACTTTAAGCTTGTGAATCTAAAATCGCAAACTCTCTAACGCTCAGACAGTGCGATTTCTTAACGGTTCACTTCGCTTGATTTTATTATTATTTTCTCCGTATGATATTCTTAGCAAACTTGGTAATCTGCTTTTTTGATTGAATTTAAAACAATTTTTTACGAATGATTCGCTTCTTTACGATGTTTTTGGTTTTGAAAAATTACTAAGATTTTCCTCAAATCATCTATGAGAGAGAGGCGAGGGAGGTCATTTATAGAAAAAATCTATAAATAACGATTATCATTTTGATATATTATTGATTAAATGATATTATTTGTTACGAGGTGATTAGATGGTTGATTTAAAGAAGGAATTACCAGAAGTTTTTAACGATTTTGCAGAAAGTCGTCAAAATGCTTTTTTGAAGGTAAAAGAAATAAAGGATAAGGATATTCCTGTTATAGGGATTTTTTGTACGTTTTTTCCACAAGAGTTAGCTGTTGCAGCTGGTGCTACTTGTGTTAGTTTGTGTGCTACAAGTGACGAAACTATTCAAGATGCTGAGAGGGATTTGCCTAAAAACTTATGCCCACTTATCAAATCTTCTTATGGTTTTGCGTTGACTGATAAGTGTCCGTTCTTCTATTTTTCTGATTTGGTTGTTGGAGAAACTACTTGCGATGGCAAGAAGAAGATGTACGAATATTTGGGAGAATTCAAGCCAGTTCACGTTATGGAGCTTCCAAACAAGAACACTGAACAAGGTCTTATTTTATGGAAAGAAGAAATCAGAAAAATGATTAAGACTATCGAAGATTTATTCGGAGTTGAAATCACAGATGAAAAATTAAAGCATGCAATTGAAGTGAAAAACGCTGAGAGATCCGCTGTAAAGGACTTCTATTCTATAATGAAGGCTGATGATTTGCCAATCACAGGTGGAGAATTGTGGCATGTTTTAAATGGCGTGCAATTTGATTTTGACAAGGAACAAATTCCACAAATGCTTGAAGAATTAAAAGCTAAGGTTATGTCTGAACACAAGCACATCAGTGGAAAGCCAAGAATTTTGATTACTGGTTGTCCTATCGGTGGTGCGACTGAAAAAGTTATCGAAGCAGTCGAAAACAACGGTGCAGTTGTGGTTAGCTACGAAAACTGTGGTGGCGCTAAGGCTATTGATGAAAATGTCGATGTTGACAATCCAGATATGATTGATGCGATTGCTAGAAAATACATGAACATTGGTTGTGCATGTGTGAGTCCAAACGAAAACAGACTTAAATTATTGGATAAATTAATCGACGAATACAAGGTTGATGGTGTTATCGACATGCATTTACAAGCTTGTACTCCTTACCAAGTTGAAGGTTTGGCAATTAAGAGATTCTGCAACGATAAGAAGAATGTTCCATACATCGCTGTGGAAACTGATTATTCAAAATCAGATATTGGACAATTAAATACAAGAATTGGTGCTTTTATTGAAATGTTATAACATTTTTTAAAAAATTGTGGTATAATAGATTCAGCAAAGTCCATACAGGTTTTACCTGGAAAATAATCGCCATTATTCATAACAGGCGGTTATTTTTTTGTTGGAAATTTTGAAATGTTGTAATAATCTATCTAGATAGGTGTGATACAATATAGTAAGTATAAATTTTGCACATAGGAGAGGAAAAACTTGGCAAAGCAAAAATCACTTAAATTAAACGCAATGCTTAATTTAATTAAAGTTGGGCTGAGCGTTGTGTACCCGTTGATAACTTTTCCTTACGCTACTAGAATTTTGCAAGTAGCAAACATGGGAAAGGTAAGCTACGGGGATTCAATTATTAAAATATTCATGCTGATTGCATCGCTTGGAATTACCAATTACGCAGTCAGAGAAGGTTCCAAATACAGAGAAAATAGAACAAAACTCAATCAATTTTCGAGGGAAGTTTTCTCCATCAACTTGTTGTCTACGTTGATTTCTTATATTTGTTTAGCTATATTCTGCGTAGTTTCTGTGAAAATGCACGACTATGCAACGCTTGTTTTCATTCAAAGTTTGAGCATAATCTTCGCCACGCTTGGAGTTGAATGGGTCAACGCAATCCACGAGGATTATTTGTACATTACAATCAGAAGTATTATAATTCAAACTATTGGTGTAATTTTATTATTTTTCGTAGTAAAAACCAAAGACGATTACTTAAAATACGCTGGACTTACGGTTTTCGTAAATGGTTTGGTGTGCATTTCAAACATGTTACATGTAAGAAGATATGTGGACTTGAAACCAACTCTCAAACTAAATCTGAAAAGACACTTGAAGCCTATCATGCTTTTCTTTTCAAACAGCATCGCAGTTTTGGTTTATGTCAGTGCAGACATGACAATGCTTGGCTGGATTTCTGGAGATATATACACAGGACTTTACGCAGTAAGTGTGAAGGTATATTCTGTTGTAAAGCAAATGCTAGGCGCTATTTACATGGTTACAATTCCAAGGCTTTCCAAGGCAGCGACATTAGATGATAAAACAGAATTCAGACAATTGTTAACAGAAATTTCAAGTTTCTTGCTATTATTAATGATACCAATGTGCACAGGACTTGGAGTTTTATCCAAAAACATCGTATACATTCTCTCTGGAGAAAAATTCATTGCGGCGACACTTTCGTTGCAAATTCTAGCAGTGTCAGTGTTTTTCGCAATAACAGGTGGTGTAATCACAACATGCATGAACGTTCCATTGGGAAAAGAAGCGTTGAACTTAAAAGCGACGACGATATCGGCGTTTGTAAATGTAGGGTTAAATCTAGTTTTCATACCACTTTGGCAACAAAATGGTGCAGCTGTGACTACGGCGATTTCAGAATTAGTAGTGGTTGTTGTGTGTCTATTTGAATTTAAAGAAGCAAGAGTTTATTTTGAAATGGACAAATTATTCTACACAATGAAATACGCAGTAGCAGGAGCGTTGTGGATACTTTTGACAAAGTTTGTAATCACAAAATTTATCACACATTACACACTTAACTTGTTGGCGGTATTCTTCATCAGCGTCATCGGATACACATTGATATTGTTCTTCGGCAAAAATGAAGTATTTATAGAAACATTGAAGAAAACACCACTTAAAAAATTGGTAAAATAGATAATGAGAGCATCATGCGATGCTCTTTTTTGATTGGAGAAGAATAGACCGTTTCAAAAATTACATAGCAGAAAACCAGTTTGCACGAATATCTAGCCTACGAAAATAAATAAACTCTAAGCTTGTGAACCTAAAATCGCAAACTCGCTAACGCTCAGACAGTGCGATTTTTTAATGGTTCACTTCGCTTGATTTTATGATTATTTTCTCCGTATGATATTCTTAGCAAAACTGGTAATCTGATTTTTTCATTGCAATAAATCACAGAAAATATACAGGTTACTGGGAAAAATCACAACCCTTAGCAAACTAATTTTCTGCTTTCGTTCACCTTGAAAAAACCTTCAACAGTTTTCCTCTCTCTCATTTCGCACATCAAAGTCCAAAATTAATACTAGAAAATTTTCACAATAATGGTATAATAAAATAATTGGGCATAAGATTTTGTGTTTATCGACGATATTTTCGGTGGTGACTTTGACGGTGATAATTACGATTGGCAGTTTAATCCTTTAAATTGGCAAATTTTTTTGAAACGCATATATAATCTAATGTGAATATATGGTAAAATAAGGTTAACAATACTTTTGTTAACCAATATTTTTTTGTAAAGAGGTGATAGTTTGAGCGATTTAATAAAAAAAGAATTGATACGAATTGAAGATCATGCAAATGATTGGAAGGATGCAATAAGAATTGCAGCAAAAAGTTTGTTGGACAATGGTTACATTAACGAACAATATGTAGAAGACATGATAAAAAGCGTTGAGGATGCTGGCCCATACATTGTGCTTGCTCCGAACATTGCGGTTCCTCACGCACGACCAAACGGCAATGTAGACAAAATGGCTATTAGTTTGACAAAATTAAATGAGCCTGTGAATTTTAGAAACGAAGAAGAAGATGAGGACAACTGGGTAAGAATTTTGTTCTGTTTGGCAGCTGTGGATTCTTCATCACACATTGTAGCACTTCAACAATTGGCAGTGCTTTTAGATTCAGATGAAATTACAGATGAGCTTATAAATGCAAAATCTGAGGACGAAATGTTGGATATTATTAACAAAAAATTAGAGGAGGGAAATGATGATTAATATTGTTACTGTATGTGGTAATGGAATTGGAAGTAGTCTTCTTTTGAAAATGAAGGTTGAAACTATTTGCAAGGAAATGGGAATTGAAGCGAACGTTGAATCTTGTGATTCTAACGCAGCTGTAGGAAAAGGCGCTGACCTTTTCGTAACTGTTAAGGAATTCAAATCAATTTTTTCAGATGATCAAAAGGTAGCTATAGTTAAAAGCTACACTAACAAGAAAAAAATCGAAGAAGATTTGGTTCCTGTTTTAGAAGAATTCAAATAAAATTTAAAAATTTAGGAGGAATTTATGGGATTTTTAAACGTATTAAAGGATATTTTATCTGAACCTGCGTTTTTGATGGGTCTTATCGCGATGGTAGGTCTTATCGCTCTTAAAAAACCAGCTCACAAGGTTATGACTGGTACATTAGGTCCAATCTTAGGATATTTAATGTTGTCTGCAGGTGCAAATGTCATCACGACTAACTTGGATCCATTGAGTCAAATGATTCAACACGGATTCAACATCACAGGTGTTGTTCCTAATAACGAAGCTATCACATCTGTTGCGCAAAAAGTTTTGGGCGTAGAAACAATGTCAATTTTGTTAGTAGGACTTATTTTTAACTTATTAATAGCAAGATTTACAAGATACAAATATATTTTCTTAACTGGTCACCACAGCTTCTTCATGGCTTGTCTATTGTCAGCAACTTTAGGTGCAATCGGATTTAAGGGTGTGCCTTTGGTATTGGCTGGTGGATTTATATTGGGAGCTTGGAGTTCTATCTCTCCAGCAATCGGACAAAAATACACTTTGAAAGCTACTGACGGAGACGAAATAGCTCTTGGTCACTTTGGTTCATTGGGATATTATTTGTCGGCGTTTATCGGTTCATTAGTTGGAAAAGATTCCAAATCAACTGAAGATATCGAAATTCCTGAAAAATGGGGTTTCTTGAGAAATACTACAATTTCAACAGCGTTAACAATGATTGTGTTCTATCTAATCGCAAGCATCAAAGCTGGTCCAGATTTCGTTGGCAAAATGTCTAACGGACAAAACCCATATTTGTTTGCAATCATCTCTGCGTTAAACTTCGCAGTTGGTGTAGCAATCGTATATGCCGGTGTTAGAATGATTTTGGCAGATTTAATTCCTGCATTCGAAGGTATTGCTACAAAATTAATTCCAAACTCTGTTCCTGCAGTTGACTGTGCAGTATTTTTCCCATATGCACCAACAGCAGTTATTTTGGGATTTGCATGTAGTTTTGTAGGCGGATTAATCGGTATGTTTATTTTGGGAGCTATCGGTGGAGTATTAATTATTCCAGGACTTGTTCCTCACTTCTTCTGCGGTGCAACTGCTGGTATTTACGGTAATGCAACTGGTGGTAGAAGAGGAGCTATGATAGGTTCATTCATCAACGGATTATTCTTGGCATTCCTTCCAGCATTCTTACTTCCAGTTTTAGGACAATTAGGATTTAACAATACAACATTCGGAGATTTTGACTTCGGAGTTTTGGGAATTTTATTAGGAAAAATCGGAAATGCTATGGGTAATGTCGGAGTGTATATCATTATCGCAGTTTTATTAGTAGCGTTAATCGCTCCATCAATAATTACAAAGAAAGATACTGCAATTAACAACGAACAATAATTTGAACTACACAAGAAAGAGGTTGAAATGGATAAAATTAACACAAAAATTTACTCAGACGGTGCAGTATTAGAAGACATGTTAGAATCATTGGCATCAAAAAAAGTAACGGGATTCACAACTAATCCATCATTGATGAAAAAAGCTGGAATTACTGATTACGTTGAATTTGCTAAGAAAGTTCTAGAAGAAATTACAGAATATCCAGTATCATTTGAAGTATTTGCAGATGATTTAGAAACTATGGAAAAAGAAGCAGACAAAATCTCTTCATTGGGAGATAATGTTTACGTCAAAATTCCAGTAACTACAAGCAATGGAACATCAACTGCTCCATTATTGAAAAAACTTAGTTCAAAAGGAATTAAACTTAACGTAACAGCAATCTTCACAGTGGATCAAGTAAGAGAAGTTGTAGACAACTTGACTGAAAATGTTCCAAGCATTGTTTCAGTATTTGCTGGAAGAATTGCAGACACAGGGGTTGATCCAATGCCAATCATGAAAGAAGCCTTGGAAATTTGCAAAACTAAAAAAGGTTGCGAATTGTTGTGGGCATCTCCTAGAGAAGTGTTCAACATTTACCAAGCAAATGAACTGGGAGTAGACATCATCACATGTACTCCAGCCATCATCAAGAAACTTTCATTGATGGGAAAAGACTTAAACGAATATTCACTAGACACAGTGAAGACATTCTGCAAAGACTCAAAAGAATTAGGATTTTCAATACTTTAATAAATACAAGAGCTCACAAATGTGGGCTCTTTTTTTAGTCCTGTGATTGAAAAATCATCATGCACGAATATCTAGGCTACGGCAACAATCGCGCACGAATATCTTGGTGAAAATTTAATAATCTTATTCAGACACAACACAGATCAAGCATTTTGCACGAATATCTAGACTACAAAAATAAATAAATTCTAAGCTTGTGAACCTAAAATTGTGAACTCGTGCTACGCACTCAGACAGCACAATTTTTTAACGGTTCACTTCACTTGAATTTATGATTATTTTCTCCGTATGATATTCTTAGCAAAAAGGCTTGACTGTTTACATGGATTTACAATATAGGTATGTTCGATTACTTGCCTAAACGGACACAAGGATGATTGCGGAGTGAATTTTAACATAAACGGAAGGGGAGAACATCTAGCATGAATATCTAGAATACTAAGAATGTTTTTTAATTGTACTCCGAAGTTTTAAAATTATTAGAATAAAAAATTGAGGAATTAAAAAATATTTAAATTTTTAAATTAACAATATTAAGATAAATTTATTTTATTAATATTCTAATATGAACTAAAGAAATATCAATTAAAAGTAAATTAATCGTAAGTTTCATGTAGCTAATTACGTATAAATATACATCAAGAAAAAAGGCAGATAAATCCCTAAATCAACAGTTAAAACAAGCAAAAAAAGTGGTTGACAAATCAGAATATTAATGAATATAATATAAGAGAGAAGAAGTTAGAGAGTAGTGCAATAAAATGAGGGAAAAGGCGTGTATCGCCTATACTGCATCGCGTTAAAGCGATAAATACTTGCGTTTCAATTGTATTATAATTCAAATTTTTTCTAAAAAACAATCATTCTCAAAGCATTTTACACCGATCGCGATTTTGAGAGTTGAATTAATATTAGGAGGAATATATGACAGACAAACAAAAACTTAGTTTGAAAGCGCTTATACTGATGATTTTTACGTCGGTTTTTGGTTTCACTAACATTAGTAGATCATATTATTTAATGGGATACTCCGCTATTCCTTGGTATATTTTATCTGGTATGGCATTTTTCCTACCATTTGCATTCATGATAGCAGAGTATGGTTCTGCATTTAAAGATGCAAAAGGTGGTATTTATTCTTGGATGGAAAAAAGTTCTGGCAAGAAGTACGCTTTTGTAATCACTTTTATGTGGTTTGCATCCTACATAATCTGGCAAGTAAATGTAGGTTCAGGTATTTGGATTGTTTTATCGAATGCTATTTTCGGGGTTGATAAGACTCAAGAATGGTCTTTGTTCGGGTTAGACTCAGTAAAAACTTTGGGTATTTTGGCAATCTGCTGGATTATAATGGTTACTTATGTATCTAACAAAGGTTTGGAAAAAATTAAAAAGATTACTTCTGTTGGCGGAAGTGCTGTAGCTCTTATTAATATTTTCTTGTTTGTTGGAGGATTAATTATACTTATTTTAAACAAAGGAAAAGTTTTACAACCAATTAATTTTGAAGCGTTTTTCCAATCTCCAAATCCAAAATACGCAGGTGGAGGAATTGCTGTTTTATCATTTGTTGTATACGCAATCTTTGCATATGGTGGAATAGAAGTTATAGGTGGTCTTGTAGATCAAACAGAAAATCCTGAAAAAAATTTCCCTAAAGGTGTAAGCATCGCAGCTATAATAATAACTGTTGGATATGCATTGGGGATTTTGATGTTTGGATCTTTTACTAATTGGGATTTTGCTTTCAAAAGTTTCTCAAAAGAAACTATTACTTTAGGTAATGTTTCATATATTGGTATGAATCACATGGGTTATCAATTGGGACTTGCTTTTGGGATGAGTGAAGCTGCAGCTAGAACTTGTGGTTTGTGGATTTCAAGATATATGGGTATTTCGATGTTCTTAGCATTGACAGGAGCATTTTTTACTTTGATTTATTCTCCACTTAAGCAATTAATAGGTGGGACTCCAAAAGAATTATGGCCAAAATCTTGGACTGTTGAAAAAAACGGTATGTATGTGAATGCTATGAAGTATCAAGCAGCGTGTGTTATTGTAATTATCGCCATTGTTTCATTCGGAGGAAAAAGCGCAAAACAATTCTTCGAAGTATTGGTGTCAATGACTAACGTGTCAATGACTTTACCATATTTTTTCATTTCTTATTCTTTCTTAGCGTTTAAGAAAAATCAAGAAATAGAAAAACCATTTGAAAAATTTAAATCTATGGGAGTTGTCAAGGCGGCTGTGTTCTTAGTATGTTTAGTTGTAGGATTTGCGAACCTATTTACAATTATTGAACCAGCTATTAGTAGTGGGGACTGGTTGACTACAATAATGTCTGTAGCAGGACCATTACTATTCACACTATTGGCATTGTATTTGTACAATAGAATGGAAAAGAAATACGGAAAATTAAATTAAAACTATCGGTGTAACAAAAGAGAGCTTCGGCTCTCTTTTATATTGAAGATGATTTTATAAATAAATTTTTCGGATTTTTACCTAAAATTATATGCTCTGTAATTTATTGGTAAATTTTATAAGTGATTTCCTTTAAATGTTGATGTTTTTGTTGTAAATGATGTATTTTAATGTTAAAATAAAAGGTAGTATTTATAGATATTAAAGTAAGGAGATTTATATGGGAGTATTTGAATCTATTTTTGGCTCAGCTAATAAAAAAGAGCTAAAGAAAATAGAACCAATTATTAAAAAAATTGAATCATATGATAAGTCTATGCAACAATTATCAGATGATGAATTAAAGCATAAAACTGTTGAATTCAAGGAAAGATTAAAAAACGGAGAAACTTTGGACGATATTTTGCCAGAAGCTTTTGCTGTAGTTAGAGAAGCCAGCTACAGAGTTTTGGGTATGAAACAATATCGTGTGCAATTAATCGGTGGTGTTGTTTTACACCAAGGTAGAATTGCAGAAATGAAAACTGGTGAAGGTAAGACTTTGGTTGCAACTTTACCTGCATATTTGAATGCGCTTAGTGGTAAGGGCGTTCACGTGGTTACTGTCAATGATTATCTTGCAAAGAGAGATAAGGAATGGATGGGAAAAGTTCACGAATTTTTGGGCTTAACTGTAGGCGTTATCGTTTATGGTTTGGATAATGACGAAAGACGTGAAAACTACGCTTGTGATATTACTTATGGTACTAATAACCAATATGGTTTCGACTATTTGCGTGACAACATGGTTATTTACAAAAAAGACAAGGTTCAAAGAGGCCTTAACTTTGCAATCGTGGACGAAGTTGACTCTATTTTAATAGATGAAGCTAGAACTCCACTTATTATTTCTGGTCAAGGCGACGAATCTACAGATATGTACATGAGAGCAAATATGTTTGCTAATGGTTTGACTGGACGTATTATGGATCCGGAAGAAGACAAGCCAGATATTTTCGATCGTGAATTTAAGGATGAAACTGTAGATTTCTTGGTTGACGAAAAGAGAAAAACTGCCAGTCTTACAGAAATTGGTACTAAAAAAGCCGAAGAATATTTTGGCGTGGAAAACTTGTCTGACCCTAATAACATGGAATTAGCTCACCACATTAACCAAGCTTTGAAGGCTAACAATACAATGAAACGCGATATTGATTACGTAGTAAAAGATGACGAAATCCTTATCGTTGATGAATTTACTGGTCGTATCATGGAAGGTAGAAGATATTCTGATGGTCTTCACCAAGCTATAGAAGCAAAAGAAGGTGTTGAAGTTAAGAGCGAATCTAAAACTTTGGCAACAGTTACATTCCAAAACTACTTCAGAATGTACAACAAATTAAGTGGTATGACTGGTACTGCCAAGACTGAAGAAGCGGAATTCAATGAAATCTACAAGATGGACGTTGTTGAAATCCCTACTAACAAACCAGTAGCCAGACTTGACGAACAAGACAGAGTTTACATCAACGAAAACGCTAAGTTCAACGCAATCGTTGAAGAAATAAAAGAAATTCACAAAACTGGACAACCAATTCTAGTTGGTACTATTTCAATTGAAGTTTCAGAAAGATTGTCCAAATTGTTGAAGAAAAACGGAATCAAACACGACGTATTGAACGCTAAGCAACACGAACGTGAAGCAGAAATCGTAGCACAAGCAGGTATGTTTGACAAAGTTACTATCGCAACAAACATGGCAGGTCGTGGTACCGACATTCTTTTAGGTGGTAACCCAGATTTCTTAGCAAAACACGATATGAAAAAACAAGGTTACGGCGAATACGTAATCGAAAGTTTGGATTCATTCTTGCCAAGTACAGACGAAGAATTAGTTGCAGCAAGAAATGTATACAATGAATTATACAAAAAATACAAGAAAATGACTGACGAAGATAAGAAGAAAGTTCTTGAAGTCGGAGGATTATATATCATCGGTACTGAACGTCACGAATCACGTCGTATTGACAACCAATTGCGTGGTCGTTCTGGCCGTCAAGGAGACCCTGGTAAATCAAGATTCTTCGTATCATTAGGAGACAACTTAATGAGATTGTTCGGTGGAGAAACTATCCAAAAATACGCTGAATCTGGCAAATTCCCAGAAGACGAACCAATGGAATTCAGAACAATCACTAAAGCAATCGAAAGAGCGCAAACAAAAGTTGAATCTAATAACTTTGGTATCAGAAAGAACGTATTGAAATACGACGACGTTATGAATGCACAACGTAAAGTAATTTATACTGAAAGGGATAAAGTACTTGACGGAGAAGATATGCACGAATCTATCGTGGCTATGATTAAAGACATCATTGCTAATGCAATTGACACATATTGCCAAGATCCAAAATCAGAAAATTGGGAAATGGAAGCGTTGATGACATATCTTAACACATTCATTCCAGAAGGAACATTGGATCTTACAAGACTTAACAGCTACAACAAGAAAACTTTCACAGATTATGTAACACAAAAAGCATTGGAAGTTTACGGCGAAAAGGAAGAAGCCATTGGCAAAGAAAAATTCAGAGAAATCGAACGTGTAATTCTTCTTATGGTTGTAGATAGAAAATGGATGGACCACATTGATGCTATGGATCAATTGCGTCAAGGTATCGGTCTAAGAGCTTTCGGTCAACAAGACCCAGTAAGAGCTTACAACAATGAAGGTTTCGAAATGTTTGAAGATATGAACCACTCTATAAAAGAAGACACAGTTAGAGGAATGTTCAACGTTCAACCAGTTGAAGAAATCGAAAGAAAACAAGTAGCTCACGAAACTTCTGCATCAAGTGGTGAAGAAGAAATCAATAAACCAGTAGTTAAAGGTAAGAAAATCGGCAGAAACGATCCATGTCCATGCGGAAGTGGTAAGAAATACAAAAACTGCTGTGGTAAAAATAGATAATAAATAGTGGAATAGGTAGAAGCGAAATGTTTGGTTTTGATAATTGAACATAAAACATTTATAGCTAGGGAGAGGCGAAGTAAATTATCCTTATGCACGAATATCTGACTACAAAAATTGATGATTTCATAATTTCGAGCTCCTAAAATCGCAAGCCTCGCTAAAGCTCGGGCAGTCCGATTTTTAGACGGAGCTCTTCAATTTAAAATCAAAACAATTTTTTCCGTATGATATTCTTAGCATAAGAATAAATACTTCTTAGAATGCGAAAAGGTAGATATCTGTGCTATAAAGTTTGGTGTCATTTATGAAACTTTTCAAACACCACCACTATTACAAAAACAAATACAAACACAAAGGAGGAGAAATCCTCCTTTTTTGTTCAAAAAATATATGCAATTGGAGGATAAAAATGGACGTATTTTTAATTAACGAAAAAATAGAAAGTTTATCTCAAAATCTAAAAGAAATAAAGGAGTCTCTTTGACTTAGACAATTTAAGAAAAAAATTAGATGAATTGCAACAAGAAACATTGAAACAAGGCTTTTGGGATGACAGCGATAAAGCACAAGCAATCTTCGACGAATTGAATTCCATAAAAGCTGATGTCGAAAACTACGACGAAATCGAAGAAAAAATCGAAGAAGTAAGAATGATGCTTGAAATCAGCAAAGAAGACAACACAGAAGAATACGAAAAAGAAATCTCCAAGACACTCAAAAGTTTGGAAGAAAAAGTCGACGAATTCAAAATCAAAACGCTCTTAGTGGGAGAATACGACAAAAATAATGCGATTATGTCCATTCACGCAGGTGCAGGTGGGACTGAAGCACAAGATTGGGCGGAAATGTTACTGAGAATGTACACGAGGTGGATTGCGGACAAGAATTATTCCTACAAAATCACCGACTACAACCAAGATACAGAAGGTGGCATCAAATCTGTATCGTTAATCGTACAAGGAATTAACGCCTATGGATTTTTGAAAAGCGAAAAAGGAGTCCACAGACTTGTCAGGATTTCTCCGTTTGACCAACAAAAACGTCGCCACACATCATTCGCATCAGTGGACGTCTTCCCAGAAATCAAAGATAATCACAACATCCAAATCGACGACAAAGATTTGAAGATTGACACCTACAGAGCATCAGGTGCCGGAGGACAACATGTCAACATGACAGACTCTGCAGTTAGAATCACACACATTCCAACAGGTGTCACAGTCCAATGTCAAACAGAAAGATCGCAAATCGCCAACAGAAAATACGCCATGGATATGCTTATCGCCAAGCTTATCATGATAAAAGAAGAAGAAAAGCGTGAAAAAATCGAAGACATCCAAGGAAAATACAACCAAATAGCGTGGGGCTCCCAAATCAGATCCTACGTCTTCCAACCGTACACATTGGTAAAAGATCACAGAACAAACTTTGAAAGTTCACAAGTGCAAGATGTGCTTGACGGTGATTTGGATAAATTCATAAATGCGTATTTGAGCCACAATTAAATTTACAATAAAATAACACAAATATAGTACAATATAGAAAAGGAGGGGATAGAATGGAATATGTAATCTACAATAAAAACACGCCGGTGTTTTCTTTTGAAATGATTCACAATAGAATCATAAAAATCATAGAAATATACAATCCAAAATACAGACCGGTGCAAGTTAAATACAACAATAAGAAAAATATAATCGAAAAAAGTAGCTTTGAGCATTTTCTAAAAGGTAGAAGAATTCCAGATACCAGACAGGACAAGGACATTATTTTGAAAAACATTCAAGGCAAATCGCTTTACGAACTTAGCTTGGCGTATTTCGGACTATCTCTTTCGGATCAATATTGGATAAAAGAAAAAAACGACAGCGTAGAATGGAAAGACATCAACTTTTTCCAAAATGATTTCTCACAAGATATGGGGCTTTTTATGTTTGGTAAATCCGACATTTCTTTTTCACTAAAAACTCCGAACAACACATCAGATGGTTGGCTTAAAAAAGCATGGATGCTAAATGAAGGTAAGAGAATTCTCGTTAAAGGCTCTTCGAAACCATTCTATCAAGAAGCTTTCAACGAAAAAATAGCCTATGAAATCTCAAAAATTCTTGGAATTAATCATATAAAATACGAGATTAAAAAAATCGGAGATAAATATTGTTCGGTGTGTGAGAATTTCATCGATGAAAACACGGAGCTTGTCCCAGTTAATGCGATTGTCCAAAACACTCAAAAACCTAACCATATTTCAATGTATGATTTCGTGATTGAAGAATTGGAAAAACTAGGAGTTAATGGTGCGAAAAAAAGAATCGATGAAATGCTATTTCTCGATTATATAATTTTCAATGAAGACAGACATTTTAATAATTTTGGATTCATAAGAGATGTTGAAACGCTTGAAGTTAGAGGAATGGCTCCGATTTATGATTCGGGAACAAGCTTATTCTACAACACACTTGATACTGCGATAAATTCTTACAATCCTGATGTGAAGCCGTTCTACACTGACAGAAAAAAACAGTTTGAGCTAATCAAAGAAAAAATCGACAAAAAAATTGATGCTAATAAAATTTACGAAATAATCGTAGACGTACTTTCAGAAAGTGATTATCTCGAAGAATTTGCACCTGATAGGAAAAAAATCATCGCAGACAGAGTAGCAAAATCTATATAATTAATGCATAAAATTTGTGGTTTTTGATTTCATAATGGGTATATAAGTCTTGAGGTGTAATTAAATGAAAAATATAGTATTAGAAAATTTCAGAGAATTGTCGAATGTTCCACGTTGTTCATTTGACCAAAAAAGAATTAACGAATACTTAGTAAATAAAGCAAAACAACTAGGGCTTGACTACGATGTTGATGATGAATTAAATATCGTAATCAGAAAGCCTGCAACAGAAGATAAAAAAGGTCATCCAGGAGTTATTTTGCAAGGTCACATGGACATGGTTTGCGAAAAAGAAGATGACAGCAATCACGATTTTACAAAAGATCCGATAGAATTTATCGAAAAAGATGGCAAGTTAACTGCCAACAAGACAACACTTGGAGCTGACAATGGAATAGCAATCGCAATGGGATTTGCTATTTTGCAAGATGAAAACTTGTCACATCCTGATTTGGAATTGATGATTACGACAAACGAAGAAGTTGGACTTATCGGTGCGAATGCCGTAAGCGAAGATTTCTTAAAAGGCGAATATCTTATCAACGTTGACAGCGAAGAAGAAGGAATCATGACTTGTGGTTGCGCTGGTGGAAACACTTTGAATTCTGAATTTGCAATCAAACGCGAAGATTTTGGAAAATATTTCTACAGAATTGCAATCAATGGTTTCAGAGGTGGTCACAGTGGTCAAGATATCAACAAAAATCACCTTAACGCCATAGAATCCACAGTTAAAATCCTAAAAGAATTATCGACACGTCACAATTTGAGAATCGTTTCATTAAATGGTGGAACAAAACACAACGCAATACCAAGAAATTGTGAGCTTATCATTGCAAGTGAAGACGAAATCAAAGACGGCGAAATCAACGTTGATGGTTTCAAACAAGTTGAAGAAAAAATGGAGTTTAAGTTTGAACAAGTAGATGGAAAGACTCCAATGGATGCACAATCTACAGAACACATCTTGAATTTCCTAACAACAATTCCAAACGGAGTTTTGGATATGGTAAAAGGAAACGACGATTTGGTAGAAACATCGCTTAACCAATCAATTGCAACAACAGAAGATGACAAATTCGTGTTTATGGTATCAATCAGATCTTCAGTTTTGGATAAGATAAAAGAAGTTGAAGATTTGATTACAAATACAACAAAATCAAACAGTGGAATAGTTAAATCTGAAGGGTTCTACGAACCTTGGGAATACCGCGAAGATAGCGAACTAAGAGACAAATGTTTGAAAGTTTACAAGGAAGTCACAGGAAAAGACATGCAAGTGAATGTTATTCACGCAGGACTTGAATGTGCAGTATTTTCAAAGAAATATCCGGACATGGACATGATTTCCATCGGCCCTGATATGACGGGAGTTCACACACCAAAAGAAACTTTGGATTTAAAATCCACATATAGAGTGTACGAATTCTTGAAGAAATTAGTAGAATCATTATAAAATGGAGGATAAAAATGAGTGACGAAAGAAATTTAGAAAACGAAGAATTAAACGAAGAAATGTATGATGAAGAAGAGTTAGATACAATCGTACTAACATTAGAAGATGGCGGCGAAATCGAATGTGGAATACTTGGAGTATTCGAAGTTGAAGGATACGACAGTGATTACATCGCACTTGTATCTGAAGATGACAACGAAATTATGATTTACAAATACGAAGAAATCAACGAAGAAGAAGCTAACTTAGATGTGATCGAAGACGATGCTGAATACGAAAAAGCAAAAGAAACATTCGAATCTCTTTTCGTGGATTTTGAAGGAGAAGATGAAGAATAATTTTAAGGCTGTTATGATTGATCTGGACGGAACTCTTCTGACAGACGATAAAAAAATTACTGATTTCAGTAATCAAATTTTACAAAAACTTTATGACGACGGCATAAAGATTATTATTGCGACAGGAAGAGGTCTATCCAGAGCTAAGCAATTAACCGAAAAATTAGATTTTGACAAAATAATCCTTGCAAATAATGGAGCTATTATTCACAGTAGCTCCAATATTGCAACGGATGAGGATTTGAAGTTGGAATCCAATGAGGTGGATGAGCTTAGCACTCTATCAGAGGAGTATGGGATAAGGCCGTATTTTTTTGTGGAAAACAAATGCGCACTTCTCATCCAAGATGAAGAAGATAAGAAGAATTTTGAGGATAGCGTTGGGGATATTGGTGAGATAATGACAGTGTCTGAGAGGAATTTGCCGATAGATGATTGTGTAAGCATGATTATGATAGCAAGAAAAGACCGTATTTACGATATTGTTGAGCATATCAAGGCCAATCCCAACGTGACATATCACATTCACACGAAGTATTTTTCCAAAAACATCAGAATGCTTGAAGTGCAAAACGTTAACACGGACAAATACAAAAGGGCAATTCATGTGCTTAAACATTTTGGAATAACAAGTGATGAAGTGGTTGCTATTGGCGATGCGCACAACGATTTGGAAATGGTTGTGAACAGTGGACTTGGAGTTGCGATGAAAAACTCCGACGATATTTTGAAACAAAACGCAGACATCATAACACAATACACAAACGAACAAGACGGACTGGCGAAATTTTTAGAAGAACTATTTGAGTTGAGGGATTATGAATAATTTAAAAGAATTTTTGAATGAAGAATATTATGACAAATACAAGGGCAAAAACTTGGTAGTATACATCTATCCAAAAGATAACACAAGTGGATGTACAATAGAAGCGGACGGATTTTCCGAAATTTACGACGAATTTCAAAAGCTTAACACAGAAGTTGTGGGAATTAGCAAGGACACAGAAAAGACACACGAAAATTTCAGAAAAAAACAAGGACTAAAACAAGAATTGATATCCGACCCAGAAAGAATATTCTTGAACAATTTTGGTTGCGTTTACAAGGGCAAAATGTTCGGCAAAGAAGTTACCAAAACAGAAAGAAGCACGTTTGTATTTGACAAGGATATGAACTTGGTCAAAGAATTCAGAAAAGTAAAACCAGACGAAAATCCACAAGAAGTGTTGGATTTCGTACGAGACAACCTAAATGACTGATAGATATAATATTTACAGCAAATATCTAAAAGAACATTACGGAGAAAAAGTCTACAAACTTCCCATAAAACTGGATTTGACTTGTCCCAACAGAGATGGAAGGTTGGGGCATGGTGGTTGCATTTATTGTCACGAAGAAGGTGGAAGCTTCGAAAACAAAGAAAAACACCTTTCAATTACAGAACAATTGGAAAAAGACAAACAAACCATCGAAAACAAATACAACGCCCACAAATTCATATCGTATTTTCAAAATTACTCCAACACATACATGCCGCTTGAATTGTTCAGACAATACGTCAACGAAGCAGTTGTAGAAAATGTCGTTGCAGTCAGCGTATCCACAAGGCCGGATTGTATAGCACGTGAGCATTTGGAAATATTGAAACAACTTCAAGACGAAAAAAACGTCGACATCATCATAGAGCTTGGACTTCAAACATCCAACAACAAAACTTTGAAGATAATCAACAGACAACACACGGTCGCAGACTTCGTTGGCGCATGTCTGATGATAAAAGAATACGGATTTAGAATTTGCACACACGTAATACTTGCACTTCCATGGGATGACATGGACGATGTCAGAGAAACAGCGAAGCTTTTATCGGTATTAAAAGTTGACGAAAGCAAAATCCATTCACTGTACATTCCCAAACACACAATACTTGCGAAGTGGTACGAAGAAGGAAAAGTTAAACTCAAATCACTGGACGATTACGTAAATGAAGTTTGTGAATTTTTGAAATATTTGGATAAGGATATCCTCATTCAGCGCTTAGTCGGCAGAATGCCCGAAGAGGATTCCGTGTTTTGCAACTGGAATACAAGTCACTGGAAAATACAAGATATGATAATTGAAAAAATGGAACGAGAAAATATTTTCCAAGGTGATAATTTTAGTAAAAGAATGGGTATAATAATATAAAGTAAATTAAACTTTTTAAAATGGTTTAAGAAAGGATGATAATAATGGTTAAATTTGTAGTAGGTCCTAAAGGCAGCGGAAAAACAAAATGGTTGATCGACAAGGCCAACGACGAAAAACAAAACAAAAACGGTAACATAATATTTATAGACTCTGATGACAAGCATATATTCTCACTTGATCACTCAGTAAGACTTATAGATGCATCGACATTCCACATCTCAAGTCCAGAAAGTTTGTATGGATTTTTGGCAGGAATAATGTCAAGAGATTTCGATATCGAAACAATTTACGTAGACGGAATTTACTCAATCGTTGAAATGACTGAAGAACAATTAGAAGAATTCCTAGAAAACTTGGAAGTTTTATCAAAAGAAGCTAACGTTAACTTCTTCATTGGAATGAACAAAGAAAAATCAAGCTTACCAGCAAAATACCACGAAGACACAGTGGAATTGCACGAATAATACACTCACGATAGACCCTTTTATAGGGTCTATTTTTGTTTGGAGTAAAAGGAAATCAGAAAACCGTTTTGCACGAACACATGGACGAGAAAATTTATCGCAACACAAAGATAATGAATAAAAGTTGTAACACGCATCGTCTGGCTTACGTAAATTGACAAATTCTAACCTCGAAATTCTAAAATCTCAAACTCGTGCTACGCACTCAGACAATGAGATTTTTTAACGAATTTCTTCGATTGAATTTGACCCAATTTACTCCAGATGACTCGCTTAGTTACAAGCTTTTATTAGAGTGCTACGATTGATTCTTAGCAAATGTAGTAATCTGATTTGTTTCACTGAAAAAGGGAGTGGAAATTTGTCGCTTCACAAACATACAGAATAAAAGTCGTAACACGCATCGTCTGGCTTACGTAAATTGGCAAATTCTAATCTCAAAATTCTAAAATCTCAAACTCGTGCTACGCACTCAAACAATGAGATTTTTTAACGAATTTCTTCGATTGAATTTGACACAATTTACTCCAGATGACTCGCTTAGTTACGATCTTTTATTAAAGTGCTAGTATTGGTTTTTAAAAAAGAACAAAAATCTGATTTTGTTTAACAGTAGAGAAAAAACGGAAAAATTGTTGAAATATTAAGGATATATTGTATTACTTAAAATCATATAGTATAATAAAAATATCAATATAAATAGTTATATGCAAAACTACTTTTGATAAACCAAAATTTGTATACATATTAACAAAAAATTCAAATTTTTTTGTGCAGAAAACGAGGAGTATTTCGGTAGGAATATTTCTGTTGGAGATAATACGATTAGATAGTGTAAATGGAATGGCAAGAAATTGCTTGGAAACGGATTTGAAATGTATTTGAAAAGTTGAAGGGAGGCGACAAATTCCACCCGTTGAGGGAAGTTTCCATTGTCATATTAATATGAAATTTAATAAAAAATTATTGGTAGCAATGCTTGCGGGAACTTTAGTTCTTGGCAGTGGAGTTAGCACTTATGCTACAGCGGACAATACAAATAATGCGAAAAGGCTACAAGAAAAAGTTTCTGTTGAAGTTTTAAATGAAATATTGAATAATGTTGATAAAATTATAGAAAAATTAGAAAAAGATTCTGAATTATTAAAATTAGAAAAAAATCCTGAGTTAAAAAAACAAGGAAAAATTTCTGAAGTAGAAAAATTAAAGATAGAATTAAAAAAGGAAAGAGCGGTCTTTGATATACCAACAGGTTTAAATACTGAATATGCAATAGGAATGTTGAGACGTTTTGATGAAGCAATTGAAAAAATCAAACAATTAAAAGCTCAACCTGAATTTCACACTAAAGAAAAAGCAGAAGAAGCAGCAAAAAAAGACTTGGAAACAGAATTAGTAAAAAATGCATTTGACCTAGAAGAAAAAGACGGCAAATGGCACTACACATTAAAATTCAAGGAAATCGAACCAGAAAAATCAACTAATTCAGATAAAAAAGAAAAAACAGAAGATAAGACTGCTGAAGAAAAGAAACAAGCAGAAAATGAAAAGAAAATCGATGGATTGAAAAATTCAGCAGAAAAACAAAAAGAAGAAGAAGCAAAGAAGAAAGCTGAAGAAGAAGCGAAAAAAGCTGAAGAAGAAAAGAAAAAGGCAGAAGAAGAAGCTAAAAAGGCCGAAGAAGAAAAGAAAAAGGCTGAAGAAGAAGCAAAGAAAGCCGAAGAAGAAAAGAAAAAAGCTGAAGAAGAAAAGAAATCTGAAGAAATGAAAGCTGAAGCTAAGAAAAAAGCGGAAGAATTCAAGAAAAATGCAGAAAAGAAGAAAGCAGCTCTTGTTAAAAAATCAGAAAAAGTTAATACAACTACTTCAGACAACAAAGTTAGTGGACCAACCAAAACTACAACAGATAAGAAAAAACTACCAAAAGCTGGTATTGAAACAGAAGTATTAACACTAGCAACAGCATCATTGGCAAGTGTTGTGGGTGCATTCTTATCACTTAAAAAACGTAAATAAAACTAAGATTTAAGAATAGTAAAATGGGGTCTTGTGATCCCATTTTTTATTTGGAAATTAGAACATTGCCACGACTGTTTCGGATCAAAAAATCAGAAAACTGATTTGCACGAATATCTGACTTACGAAAATAAATCGCTATACAAACATACGGAATAAAAGTCGTAACACGCAGAATCTCACTTACGTGAATTGAATGCCGAAATTGTTTCAGACCTAGATAAATCAGAAAACTGTTATGCACGAATATCTGCTTACGAAAATAAAAAAATCCTCACGCTCGTGCCCCTAAAATCTCAAGTGCACCTACGGCTTTCACGAGTGAGATTTTTGACGGGTCACTTCGCTTGAATTTTTAGTTATTTTCTCCAGATGATATTCTTAGCAAAAGCAGTAATCTGATTTATTTCACTGACAAGGAAAGAAAATTTGTCGCTACACAAAGATATGGAATAAAAGTCGTAACACGCATCGTCTGGCTTACGCAAATTGGCAAATTCTAAACTCGAAATTCTAAAATCTCAAACTCGTGCTACGCACTCAGACAATGAGATTTTTTAACGAATTTCTTCGATTGAATTTGACACAATTTACTCCAGATGACTCGCTTAGTTACGATCTTTTATTAGAGTGCTAATTTTTTTCTTCGTAAAAGCAGTAATCTGATTTATTTCAATAAAATATACTTTATCCCACTAAAAAATCCCTTGCCACACGACAAGGGATTGATTATTATAATTTACTTCTATCGTTATCTGAGTTCATCAACAATTGATAAACTTGGATTTCTCCGATTAACTTCAATTCTTCAAAGCCACGGCGGCGAAGTTCGTCACGTTCGTGTTCGTTTTCGTAATTTGCATCTGTTTTGAAATAATTTTCCAAAATCTCTGACACTTTTTCTTTATTATTTGCATTTTTAAGTACTTCTTCTCTAATATACATAACATACCTCCTACACTTGTTGTTATCTTACATATAATTATACCCCAAAAACGCACAAATCTACCTTATAATATTAATTCCATCTTCCACAACGTATTTCAAATCACAATCGCTCAACAAACCATTCATCCACGCACGACGAAACTCATCGTAAACTTCAGAAGATTCTCCGTAAATATAATACTGTTCGTGCACATCAATTCTCTTAATCCAACGGAACTCTCCATCATCTGATTCCACTGGCAAATTCGCCATATCGCATGGCATCCCATCCAAGAATTTATCGGACATAAATTGAAACGCATCAGAAGCATCACCCGAGAAATCCTCCTTCGCACCAAAATCATAGGCGATTTTAAGAGCATCTTCAAGCTTTTCTTCTTTTTTAAGTTCACTCAAAACCTTCGCCAAATTATCCTCGACAATTCCAACTCTCACCTGCAACCATCCGTGAATATTGTCCGTGTCAATCAAATCCTCCAATGCTCCACGTTCAATATTTTTCAAATCAACATTTTCATCCAACAACTCACTCATCTTGCGTGTGATTTCATTAACGTAATTTATCTTATCAAACATTATATAATGAATTTTTCCTAAAAATCTTGACATACTATCCCTCCATTTTTTGATTATATTATACTGATAACAGTTACAATAATCCGTAACCATTGTTACGGGATATAATTAAATTGAGAAGAAAAATTGGTAAAATTAGCTCATAAACCAAAGAAAAACTGGTCGTTCACACTCGGAAATTCGAATTCAAAACATCATAAAATAATAAAAAAATAAATAATTGTAATAATATTTAAGCACAACACAATAAGTGATTAGGAACAAAGCAAATACACAATATGTTGGTTTTGAAATAAAAAATGTTGAATAACAAATTGCATAACTATTCTGCAAAATATATACACAAAAAGATTTTTGTAAACTTATTGTAATATTTGAACTTATGTAGTATAATGAGCATAAGTCAATATAGTAATGTGGTAAAGAAAACTTTATGAATAGCAAAAGATTGGATAATTATTAACGATTATTCAATTTAAGAATGTGGTGATAAGTTTTTGTTCAATAATGCAACAAAACTTAACACTGTTATTATATTGGTCGAAAAATGTTTTCATATAAACACACTAAAATATGATTATAACTACTAGGAATAGTAGCTAAAATAAAAGGTAGGCGTTGAACTTACCGAACCTAACGCTTGTGGACATTGCCCTTGGGAAATTTTGGACAGTGGACGAAGCAAGAACACCGATTTAATGAATTGGTGAAATTCGATTGTTGAAATACCTTTTTGGGTAAACAATAACTAAGGAATGGCAATATAATTGCTTGGAAACGAATTTGATTTAAATAGCATTGAATGCAAAAAATTTAAAAGGAGGAGACAAATTCCACCCTTATTCAAGGGAAGTTTCCATTGTCATGATATTATGAAAATTAATAAAAAATTATTAATGGCTGCACTTGCAGGGGCAATTGTAGTTGGTGGCGGCGTTAACACTTACGCAGCAGAAGATGGAATTCCTAAACCTGTAGAAGATAAAGGACAAGGTATATTTGAATTACCAGAAAACTATAATGGTCCAACAGAAACAAAAGCTAATGCTGAAAAAGAAGCTGATGACAAAAAAGCTGAAGAAGAAGCAGCGAAGAAATTAGCAACAGCAAAAGAAGTAGCAAAAGAAGAAATAAATAAATTAGGTTTAAGTGAAGTACAAAATAACCACTTTAATGAAAAAATAGATGAAGCTACAGATGAAAAAGGTGTTAATGCTATAGTAGGTGAAGCAAACGCATTATATAATGCTATAGTCGATGCTAAATTTAATAAATTAAATGAAACTGATGATGAAACAAAACTTCAAAAAGCATTGGAAGAACTTGACAAAGCTTTAACTGTAGAAGACGTAAATAAAGCAGTTTCTGGAATTAATAAAGAAATAACAGATGAAGAAAAAGATAAAGAAGAAGAAGCAAAACAATTAGCAGAAGCAAAAGAAGCGGCTAAAGAAAAAATTAACAAATTAGACTTAAGTCAAGTACAAAAAGATCACTTCAATTCAAAAGTTGATGAAGCTAAAAATGTAGATGAAGTTAATGCTGTAGTAGAAGATGCCAATGCATTGTATAATGCTTTAGTTAATGCTAAAGATGGTGATGATGGATTAAAGGCTACTGATGATCCGGCAATCATGGAAAAAGCATTAGAAGAACTAGATAAAGCGCTTACAAAAGAAGATGTTGATAGAATAGTTGCTGAAATTAATAAAGAAATAGAAGCTCAAGAAGAAGAAAAACAAAAAGAAAAAGAATTAGCAGAAGCAAAAGAAACTGCAAAGAAACATATAGATGAATTAAAACACTTATCAGATAAGGCAAAAGAATTAGCTAAGAGAGATATAGATGCAGCTACTACTATTGATGAAATCAATGATATCGTAGCAAGAGCAGATGTAATGGACAGAAAATTAGCTGAACTAGAAGAAGTACAAGATGGTTATGCAACATATGAAGAAGCTGAAGAAGCAGCTAAGAAAGCTTTAAAGAATGATGAAGTTAACAATGCATATGAAGTAGTTCAAGGTGCGAATGGAAGATACTATTATGTATTGAAGATTGAATCTGAAGAAGACGAAGAAAAACCAGAAGATCCAGAAAAACCAGAAGTACAAAATGGTTTCGAAACTTATGAAGAAGCTGAAAAAGCAGCTAAAAAAGCTTTAGAAAATGATGAAATTAACAATGCATACGAAGTAGTACAAGGTGCAGATGGAAGATACTACTATGTATTAAAGATTGAAGACAAAGAAGACGAAGAAAAGCCAGAAGAAAAACCTGAAACACAAAAAGGATATGACACATACGAAGAAGCTGAAGAAGCAGCTAAGAAAGCATTAGAAAATGATCCTATAAATAATTCATATTCTATTAGGCAAGGTGCAGATGGAAAATACTACTATGTATTATCTCCATTAGAAGAAGATAAAAAACCAGACGTACCAGGAACTCCAGACGTACCAGGAACTCCAGATGTTCCATCAACTCCAGATGTTCCATCAACTCCAGATGTTCCTTCAAACCCAGAAAAACCTGATGAAGGTGAAAAACCTGGCGAAGGTGAAAAACCTGGTGAAGGTGAAAAACCTGGCGAAGGTGAAAAACCTGGCGAAGACAAAAAACCTGGTGAAGACAAAAAACCTGGTGAAGACAAAAAACCAGAAAAACCTGGAAAAGAAAACACTGATTCTCCAAATAAGAAGAAAGAAAAAGCTAAATTACCAAAAGCTGGTAGCGAAGCTGAAATCTTAACATTAGCAGCAGCAGCTTTATCAACAGCAGCAGGTGCTTACGTTTCTATCAAAAAACGTAAATAATTTTTCCTTTCATTGATAGGCAGATTTATATTTTAAAATGGGACTAATTTTGGTCCCATTTTTTCATGCAAAAAACTGATACAAATATGGTGAACCATAAATGTATCAGTTTTTTTGTGATTATTCTCTTGTGAGTATGTCCAAGTTTGTCGTATAATCATCTATCACAAGCCTGGCGAGTTTCGCTTTTTGGATTTTGTCTTCGATGCTTTTCTTGGATTCTAGTGTTGTGATTTTTTGATTATTCGAAAGTATTATGTGTCCTGTTTTTATTTCTTCGATGGATTCGATGTTGAACAGTCCATAACTTCCGTCGTTTTTGGATATTGGTTTTCTGACTTTGATCATGCAGTACGTTCCGTTTTTAAAACAAATAGGAGGATTTTTGGTTATGTTCAAGGATTTTTTGATTAATTTTTTGGCCTCTGTGATGTCGATTAATTGGTTACGGGCGATTTTTTTGATGCAGCAATCCAATGAACAATAATTGGTAGTGGTGAAATCATTAAAATAAAGTTGGACTGCATTGCCGATATTGTCTACGTATATCGGAATGATTGCTTGTAATTGTTTCATAAATTCTCCTTTTATTTTATGATAATTTTATTATAACAGAACATACGTTCCCGTTCAAGCGTTTTCAATTTGAATTTACAATGAATTGGTTTGTTTTGTGAAGAATGATGATGCTTTTTTACAAAATAGTCGAATAGTTCACGCAATTACTATCTGTTTTGGTGTGGTTTTACGTTTCATTCTTGATTAATAAAATCTTCTTATCGATTGTAAAATTGAGTAAAAGGAGATGGAAATCATGAATTTTGAAGAGATAGATTATATTGTGAACAACAAAATTTTGGATGATGAGAGAATTTACAAGGCATTTGAGCCGTTGATTATTAGTAGTATAAAAAAATATTATGATAGGGCGGATATTTTTGAGGAGCTTGTGGATGATGGCAAGACTGAGATTATGTATGCGATTATGGAGTATGATGGTTCGAGGAAGGTTCCGTTCAATTATTATTTGAAGCAGAGGTTGAGGTTTTTCTATTTGAAGAAGAATCCTAGAAGAAGTATTTCTTCGTTGAATTATACTAATGAGGATGGTGATGAGGTGATGAATTTGATTGAATCTGATGAGAATATAGAACAGGATTTTGAGGATAGGTTGGAGATTAAAAAGCTTTATGAGAAGGTGCGTAAGCTTCCCGATAAGCAACAGAAGATTATTTACGAGAATTTCCTTAGAGAAAAAAGCGCGAGGGAGATTTGTAAAGAATTGAATATGAAACAGTCGACATTCTACAATACGAGAAGCAAGGCTTTGGAGAATTTGCGTAAGATGTATTGAGCTTTGGGTGTGGAGTGGTGGGTTAATATAGATGGAATCGATGCGATTCCATTTTTGTTTGCGTGGAAATATTTAATTGTATGCTTTGTGGTGCGTGAATTTTCGTGATTTGTGGTATATTATAATAAGTATATATTTTAATGAGGGGGACAAGGTGGATATTTTAGAGTTGATGCACAAGAGGCATTCTGTTAGAAAATACATAGATGAAGAGATTGATAATTCTGTGAAGAAAATTATTGAACAGAAGGTTGATGAGGTTAATCGTGAGTCGAATTTGAATATAAGGGCTGTGTTTGATGACAAGGAAGGTTTTAATTCAAAGCTTGCGAAGTATGGTAAGTTTGAGAATGTGAATAATTTTCTGATTATGAAGGGTGTAGGCAATGATTTGAGCGAGACTTGCGGATATTACGGCGAGAAGCTTGTGATGGAACTTATGAATTTGGGTTTGGGTTCGTGCTGGGTTGCTCTTACATATAATAAGAAGAATATAAGAAAATACATGGAGCCTAACGAAAACTTGGTAATTGTGATTGCGTTCGGTATTCCTGCGAACTGGGGTTATAATCACAAGAGCAAACTTCCAAGACAAGTGTCAAATGTGAGTGATAATTCGCCACAATGGTTCAAGGATGGTGTCGATTGTGCGCTTAATGCTCCGACTGCGATTAATCAACAAAAATTTATGTTGACTTTGGTTGATGATAAGGTGAAGGCTAAGGCGAAGTTTGCTCCTTCTGCAAAGGTCGATTTGGGAATTGTGAAATACCATTTCGAAGTGGGAAGTGGCAAGGATCATTCCATATGGATATAATGATTTAATTTTAGAATCAAAATAAAAAATAAAAATCAAAGGTCAAAGATAAAAATCAAAAGTCAAAGATATTGCAAAGATTGCAAATACTATTGATTATGCACTCATAAGGGTGTATAATAATATCAAGGTCAAAGAAAGTCAAAAACAAATTACGGGAGGTTTTTATGGAATATAAAGATTATTACAAAGTTTTGGGGGTGGATAAAAAGGCGAGCTCCCAAGAAATTAAAAAAGCATACCGAAAACTCGCCAAGAAATATCACCCTGATTTAAATAAAGGCGATGAGAAATCACAAGAAAAATTCAAAGAAATCAACGAGGCTTACGAGGTTTTGGGTAACGAGGATAAGCGTAAAAAATACGATATGTTTGGCTCAAATTATAATTTCCAAGGCGGACAAAACTTCGATCCGAATGCGTACGATTTTGGAAACTTTGGTGGATTCGGTGGTTTCGGCAAGAATTCTGGTTCGTACACTTACACAACTGGTGGCAGTGGCGGAGGATTCTCAGACTTTTTCAATGCGTTTTTCTCAGGTGGACAAGGTAGCGGCGGAGGATTTTCCGATATTTTCGGTGGTTTCAAAAATGCTGGAAGAAAATCTCAACCAAGGCAAAGATATGACACAGATATTTCCGTTTCCTTATCAGATATCTACAACGGTGTAGAAAAAAGATTGGGACTTATGATTGGAGATAAAAGTGTCAACTTGAATTTGAAGGTTCCAAAAGGGATTTTGCCTGGTAAAAAGATTAAGGTCAAGGGCGAAAAATTCGGCGTTGACGGGGACATTTACGTGAAGATTAACCTGGTTGATGTGTACAACAAGCTTGAAGATCACAATATTATAAAGAAGGTTGAACTTAAACCATGGGAAGCTTATTTTGGAAAATCTATCAATGTTGAAACGATTAGTGGCGAAAGAATCAAGGTTAAGATTCCGAAAAATATCAAAGCTAATCAAAGAATTAGAATTAAGGATAAGGGATTCGTGGATATGAAAGGTGTCAAAGGTGATTTGTATCTTGAAATTTCCATTGTAAATCCTACAAAATTAAACGAAGAACAAGAAGAATTATACAAAAAATTATACGAATTATCTGAATAATGTTAGGAGGTAAGGATTATGGATTTAAACAAATTCACACAAAAATCTGTTCAAGCAATTCAGGATGCACAAAATACTGCGATAAAATTGGGCAATCCAGAAGTAACGGATGTTCATTTGAGCTATGCGTTGTTGTCTGATTCAGATTCAATAGTTGCAAAGACTATTCAAAAATTGGGCGCAGATTATAAAAAAGTTGAGAGCGTTTTTAATCAAAAAATAGATTCTCTTCCTAAAAACGACAGTCAATCGAGTGTGTACCCAAGCACTGCTTTCCAAAGAATTTTGTTGAAAGCAGAGGACGAAGCTAAGTCTATGGGAGACAGTTTCGTGTCAGTGGAACATATTTTTATGAGTATTTTAGGAGAAAAAAACACTGTTAGTGCAGTTTTGTTGAAAGATTTTAATGTCAACAAACAAAACTTCGCTTCTAATTTGAAGGATTTGAGGGGAAATCAAAAGATAGATTCTGACAATCCAGAAGATACGACTGATGTGTTGACTAAATACGGTCGTAATTTGACTGATTTGGCGAAGGAAGGAAAGCTTGACCCAGTTATCGGTCGTGATGATGAAATCAGACACAGCGTTAGGATTTTGAGTCGTAGGACGAAGAACAATCCAGTGTTGATCGGTCAACCTGGTGTTGGTAAGACTGCAATTGTGGAAGGCTTGGCGCTTAGAATTGTGAACGATGATGTTCCAGAAACTTTGAGAAACAAATCTATTTTTGCATTGGATATGGGAAGTTTGATTGCCGGTGCGAAATTTAGAGGAGAATTTGAGGAAAGACTGAAAGCTGTCCTAAAAGAAGTGGCAGAATCTGATGGCAAAATCATTATGTTTATCGACGAGATTCACACTTTGGTTGGAGCCGGCAAATCAGAAGGCGCAATGGATGCCGCAAACTTGTTGAAGCCGATGCTTGCACGTGGTGAGATAAGAACAATCGGCGCTACAACGTTGGATGAATACAGAAAATACATCGAAACAGATGGCGCATTGGAAAGAAGATTCCAAAAAGTTTTAGTTGAAGAACCTTCAGTAGAAGACACGATTTCGATATTGCGTGGTATCAAGGATAAATACGAGATTTATCACGGAATCAAAATCACAGACAATGCTGTAATCGCTGCGGCAACTTTGTCGGACAGATATATTACTGACAGATTTTTGCCAGACAAAGCTATTGATTTGATGGACGAAGCGAGTGCGATGGTTAGAACTGAGATAGATTCTATGCCTGAAAGCATCGACGAAACTAAGAGAAAAATATTGCAACTTGAAATCGAACGTGCTGCTTTGAACAAAGAAGACGATGAAATGAGTAAAATCAGACTCGAAAATTTGGCAAAAGAATTGCAAGATACTAAAAACGAGTTTGATGCGATGTATATGGAATGGACTCAACAAAAATCTAAGGTCGACGAAATCAAGGACACAAAATCTGAAATAGAAGCTGTAAAACACGAAATGGAAGAAGCTCAAAGAAAATACGATTTTGAAAAATTATCTGAATTAAAATACGGAAAATTGGTCGAACTTGAAAACAAGCTTGAAGAATTGAACAAGAAAATGGACGAAGATGACAGTTCAATTATAAAAGAAAGCGTAACTGAAGATGAAATCGCAGAAGTTGTGAGCAAGTGGACTTCAATTCCTGTGACGAAATTAGTGGAAACAGAACGTGACAAGATTTTGAATATGGACAAGTTGTTGCACAAGAGAGTTGTGGGACAAGATGAAGCTGTAACTGCTGTGACTGACGCAATCATCAGAGCTAGAAGCGGTTTGAAATCGCTCAACAGACCAATCGGTTCATTTATATTCCTTGGACCAACTGGTGTTGGTAAAACAGAACTTGCAAAAGCTTTGACTGAAAATATGTTTGATGACGAAAAGAATTTGATTCGTATCGATATGTCAGAATATATGGAAAAACACGCAGTAAGTAGACTTGTGGGAGCTCCTCCAGGATATGTTGGATACGATGAAGGTGGTCAACTAACTGAGGCTGTCAGAAGAAAACCATACTCAGTGATTTTGTTCGACGAAATCGAAAAAGCACATCCAGATGTGTTTAACATTTTGTTGCAAGTTTTGGATGACGGGCGTTTGACTGACAACAAAGGTAGAACTGTCGATTTCAAAAACACAATCATTATTATGACAAGTAACATTGGATCGATGGATTTGATTGAAGGAATTGACGACAGCGGAAATATTTCTGATGAAAGCAGAAATTCTGTAATGGACGAATTGAAATCGAGATTCAAACCAGAATTTTTAAACAGAATTGACGATATCGTAATGTTCAAACCTTTGACAAAAGATGACATCTACAAGATTATTGAAAAACAAGTTTCGTTGTTGCAAAAACAATTGGAAGACAGACAAATCACTATCGAAATCGACGAATCTGCAGAAGATTTGATTATCGACAAAGCATATGATGTATTGTACGGTGCAAGACCAGTTAAGAGATTTATCGAATCCAACGTTGAAACAAAACTTGGACGTGAATTGATAAAAGGAACTGTGACTGACAAAGATACTGTCGTTATCACAAATGTAGATGGTGAATTGGGAATTAAAAAGAAATAGATTTTAGAGAATAGGTAAGAGCACAGGGCTTGCCTATTTTTTTAAATTGTAGCACTCATAATAAAAGCTCGTAACTAAGCGAGTCATCTGGAGAAAATTGTGCCAAATTCAATCGAAGAAATTCGTTAAAAAATCTCATTGTCTGAGTGCGTAGCACGAGTTTGAGATTTTAGAATTTCGAGATTAGAATTTGCCAATTTTCGTAAGCCAGACGATGCGTGTTACGACTTTTATTCCGTATCTTTGTATCGCGACTTTATTTCTGTTACCATAACAAAAAATGGGAAAGTTGTATAACGAGGGAGAAAATTGCCCACACTATATATATTAATAGAAAAGCAGAAAAACTGATTTGCACGAATATCTGGCTTACAAAAATAAAAAAATCCTCACGCTCATGCCCCTAAAATCTCAAGTGCGCCAAGGCTTTCACGAGTGAGATTTTTGACGGGTCATTTCGCTTGGATTTTTGATTATTTTCTCCAGACGATATTCTTAGCAAATGCAGTAATCTGCTTTTATTTCATGGACAAGCTTTTGAAATTATCACAGCAAGAATCAAAAGAGGGAGTGTGCAAATCGGTTTTGCACTTTTTGATAGCATACGCAACTTCAAAATCCTGCAATATTGCCCCCACCCACACCCCCCTTATAGCAAAAATCAACATTTCTTGTTACAATATTATTAGAGACAAATGATTTATGGCGTAAAATTATAACACGAGGAGTGACAATGAAGGTAAGAAAAGCGGTTATTCCTGCGGCTGGTTTTGGTACGAGGATGCTTCCTGCATCGAAATCTGTTCCGAAGGAGATGCTTCCAATCTACGACAAACCAACTTTGCATCATATTGTAAAGGAGGTTGTGGATTCTGGAATTACGGATATTTTGATTATTATAAGCAAGGATAAGGGATCTATCGAGGATTATTTTGATGTGAATTTCGAATTGGAATACGAATTGAACAAGAAGTCTTCGGAGATATCACGAGAAATTCACGAGCTTTCGAAGATGGCGAACATTTACACTATTAGACAGAAGAAGAAAAATGGTCTTGGAGATGCGATAAAATACGCAGAAAGTTTTGTTGGTGGTGAGCCTTTTGCGATTTTGTTGGGCGATGATATTATCTACAATACTTCTGATGAGCTTCCTTGTATCAAACAAATGGCTGATATTTACGAAAAGGAAGAGACGCCGGTTTTGGGTGTGCAAGAAGTTTCCTGGGATGATGTTGATAAGTACGGGATTGTGAATGGTGTGAAGACTTCGGATAGAATTACTGAGGTTGAGTCGTTGGTTGAAAAACCAAGTCGTGAGGAGGCTACAACTAACTTGGCAATTCTTGGAAGATACATTGTAACGCCAGATATTTTTCCGATTCTTCACGAAACAAAACCTGGCAAGAACAACGAAATTCAATTGACTGATGCTTTGAACAAGTTAGCCGAAAAACGCAAGATGATTGCGTATGATTTCATCGGCAAGAGATATGATGTAGGTAACAAGCTTGGTTTTGTGAAGGCTACGGTTGATTTTGCACTTCATGATGAGAAAATAAAGGATGAATTGTTAGAGTTTTTACGAGAAAAATAATTATTAGCTATTGGCACAAGGTGTCAGTAGCTTTTTTTAATGGAAAACAATTTGTTGTGATAAAATAAGACAGAGGTGTGTTATGAATATTGCAATCGTTGATGACGAAGAAAATATAAGAAATTTGTATAAGAAATATTGTGAAGAATGGGCAGATATCAACAAAATTGATTTGAAGGCTGAGCTTTTTTCATCTGGTGAGAATTTTATATTCAATTACGATGAAAATGATTATATAGATATTTTATTGTTGGATGTTGAGATGAAAAAAATTAATGGCGTGGAATTATCCAAGAGAATTCGTGAGAAAAATTCCGATATTCAGATTATTTTCATCAGCGGTTATCCAGAATATATCGGATACGGATATGATGTCAATGCTTTGAATTTTTTGATTAAGCCTATAAAAAAGGAGAAACTTTTCGAACTTTTGGACAAGGCGACTAATCAAATGAACAACAAGGAGAAGTTCATCATTGTTAAGGACGATGGTATTAATACGAAGATTTTATTGAAGGATATCTTAAGTTGTATTTCGGACAAAAATTACGTGGATATTTTCGCACAAAATAAAAATTACAGAGTTAGGATGACGTTGACACAACTATTGGATATGCTGGATGACAGATTTTTCAAGGTGAGTCGTTCGGAGATTATTAATATAGAAAAAATCTCAGAAACAAAGAAGGATTATGTTTTGTTGGAAGATGATAGCAAATTTTTGTTGTCAAATGCGAAGTTCAACGAGCTTAACAGAAAAATTATTGAGTTTTATTAGGTGAGATATGAGATTTTTGAGTAAAATTAGGATTTTGTTTTCTAAAAAAGATATTTTTGAATATCAACAGCAACTGTTGAACACTCATTATCAAGAAGTGGAGAATATGTACCGCGATATCAGAAAATTTCGCCACAATTACAGAAATCACTTGCAAACTTTGCGCTCTTTTGTTGCTGAAAATGATATGGAATCTATCAAGAACTACTTGGATAATTTGGATGAGAATTTGCATTCAATAGCACCTGTGATTAGGACTGGAAATAGGATGGCGGATGCTATTTTGAACTCCAAGATTACTATGGCGACTAATGAAAATATAAAATGCATTGCCGACTGCAAGATTTCAAATATTTTGGATATAAAAGATATCGATTTGGCGACTATTATCGGAAATTTGTTCGACAATGCGATTGAATCGGTGAGAAATTTGCCAGAAGAGGATAGATTTATCAGGATTTATATGGATATGAAGGGCAATAAATTGTACATTTCATTTACTAACAAGACAAGTAGCAAAAAACAGGAGAAGTTTGGCAGAATTTTCAAGTCGACAAAGGGCGAAAACAGAGGTCTGGGACTTATCAGTATCGACGAAATCGTTGACAAATACGATGGTTACATCAACAGAAATTCAGAGGACAATGCTTTTACGACGGAGATTTTGATATAGTCATCCCTGTTTTTGATATGCTTATCCCTAAAACGAAAATACGATAGTATTTCGGTTAATATATTATTGGGAGGTAATTATGAAGAAAAATTATTCTACAAATGATAATATTAAATTTATGTTCAATCTTGCGTGGAACAACCAAAAAAGTTTGATTTTCATGCTGATAATTATGGCTATCACGACTGCTGGAATTGATATTTTACAGTTGTATTTTACTCCACAAATTATCAAAATGGTTGAAAACTCACAAGATTTCACAACGATTATGCTTACTGTTGTCGTGTTTGCGGTTTTGATTTTCGTATGTTCTGCGATAAAAGAGTCGTTGGATTTGAGAATATTGTCCAAGAAAATCTACATAAGAAGTATTTTGATGAATCAATGTATAGAAAAATTCTTGTCGATGGATTATGAGATGACATTGGACAAGAATGTGTTGGATTTATCCGAAAAGGCGAACATAAACTTAGAAGGAAATGATAAAGCTACAGAAAATATCTGGCTTACGATGAAAGACGTTTTGTATTTATTAATCAGCACAAGTGTGTATTTGATTTTACTTGCAAGACTTCCTATTTTCATAATTTTGGTGTCGATTATCGCTAGTTTGATTAGTTTTCTGTATTCAAAAAAATTTAAACAATGGAAGTACGATAATAGGAAAACACAAGCTAAGTTTGAAAAGGAATTCAACTACATTTATTCAGTGAGCAGTCAAGAATACTCAAAAGATATCAGAATGTTTGGCCTAGGAAATTGGCTGGACGATATATACGACAGCGTTTTTGTGTTGTACGATGATTTCTTGAACAAAATGGGCAACAAAATGTTGATAGCAGATTTCTTGGATTGCGTGTTCAACCTTTTGAGAAATTCCGTTACATATTATTATTTGATAAATTTTGCAGTGAATGGCAAAATCGATGCCAGTATGTTCTTGTTGGCTTTTTCTGCACAAACAAAATTCGGATACGATGTTCAAAGATTGTTCAATTTTCTCAGTGTGCTTTTTATGGAAGCGAAGGACATCGCAACTGTGAGAGAGTTTGTGGATTTGGAAGAAAAGTTCAAAAAAGACGGAGGAATCGAATTAAATCCTGACGAGGATATTACGATAAAATTTGAAAACGTGGGATATAAATATCCAGGTAGTGACGAATATGTTTTGAAGAATGTGAACTTTCAAGTCAATCCACAAGAAAAGGTCGCTGTAGTTGGGCTCAATGGATCGGGGAAAACTACGTTGATCAAACTTTTGATAGGATTTTTGGATCCAACAGAGGGTCGTGTGCTTGTCAATGGAATTGATTTGAGAGAACTCAACAGAAGAAAATATTACGAGATTTTCTCTGCGGTGTTCCAAGATTATTCGATATTGCCGGAAACAATTTACATGAATGTAACTCAATCAAAATCCACAGATGATGTGGAAGGCGTGGAAGAGGTGTTGAAATTAGCAGGACTTTACGACAAAGTTAAGGAATTTCCAAATGGAGTATTCAACACGATTGAAAAATATATCTATCAAGATTCTCCAGTTTTATCAGGAGGGGAAACACAAAAACTACTTCTTGCGAGAGCTTTGTACAGAAATTCGAAGTTTTTGATATTAGATGAGCCAACAGCAGCGCTTGACCCATTGGCGGAAAGGGATTTGTACAACAAATACAATGAACTAACGAAAAACCACACGTCCGTATTTATTTCTCATAGAATGGCTTCGACGAGATTTTGCGATTACATTTTGCTGATTGGAAATAAGGGGATTGAAGAGCGTGGAACTCACGAGGAATTGATGGAAAAGGGTGGAACGTACAAGTATTTGTTCGACACTCAAGCGAAATATTACAGGGAGGACTACAATGCAAAAGAATCTTAAACTATTCAAAGATACTTGGAGTGTTTTGTGGAAAAATTACAAAAAACTTATCATCAACTACACTCTTAACTGTTTATTCTCAGCTATATTCCCTTTAATTAGTATTTACGCATCTGCTAGAATGATAGATGGAATTGTCAACAAGATGCCTGTGAGATTTGTAGGTAAATGGGCAGTAATTGCTTTGTTGTCAGTGTTTTTCATTCAAATAATTCTTGCTTTGACGAATAAAATCCAAAACACATACAAGGACAAGAAATACGAGATATTTTTCCATATTTTATCCAAAAAATTCAATGAATTAGATTACAAACAATCCCAAGACACAGACATTATCGGAGAAAAATCGAATATAGAACAAAACATAAACATCGGTGAATTCGGAATTATAAGAGTTCTTTACGCATACGATATGATATTGGAGTCTTTATTGGCGATGATAGGTAGTTTGGTGTTGTCGTATCAATTTCTCATTACAAGCTGGAATGCACCAGAAAGTTTTTCGTTTCTAAATAGCGTCTGGATAAATGTTTTGTTGATTGTAGTTGTTGTATTTTTATCATGGATTTCACAGAAATTCAACGCAAAACAGTTTGAAATTTGGAACAAAATAGCTGAACAAGGAAAATTTGGAAATCGAGTGTTCTCATTTTATTGTTGGCGAATGAAAGATAAAAGCAGGATGCTGGATACAAGAATGTATCGTCAATATAATATTGCAGCTAATATGCTTAATGAATGTGGGATTTTTAATCCTGGTGGATTTTTCGATAGAATTATGTCGACAGAAGGTGTCACTTACAAAATACTCAGCGAATTTTTCTCGAAATTACAAGTTTTGTTGATTTATCTTGTCGTAGTATCCAAATCATTGCTTGGAGCTATTTCAATAGGAATGCTCAGCCAATATTTGGGAAGTTTGATAAATTTTACAAGTAATTTGTCGAAATTCTTGGAAGGAGTTGCATTGTACAAGAGCAACACTCCGTATGCAGAACTTATGATGGATTATTTGCACAAAAAATCGGAGTTTTACAATGGAAGTTTGACTACGGAAAAAAGATCCGACAAAAAATACGGAGTCGAATTTAAAAATGTCAGCTTCAAATATCCTGGAACTGACAATTGGGTATTGAAAAATATCAATTTGAAATTCGACCTTGGGAAAAAATTGGCGATTGTAGGGCAAAACGGTTGTGGCAAGACTACTTTTGTGAAGTTGTTGATTAGATTTTACGATGTTACTGAAGGGGAAATCTTGTTGAATGGAATTAACATCAAAAAATACAGATACGATGAGTATTTGAAAATATTCTCAGTTGTATTCCAAGATTTTAATTTGTTCGCATATCCATTGGCACAAAATGTTGCTTCGGGAATGGATTACGACGAAGAAAAAGTAGTTCAATCGCTCAAAGATGTCGGAATGTACGACGATGTTCAAAAATGGGACAAGGGAATCCAAACTTATCTGTACAAAGATATCGACGAAAATGGAATTAGCGTTTCCAAAGGTCAAGAACAAAAAATCGCCATTGCAAGAGCATTATACCAAGACAGTCCGTTTTTGATTTTGGATGAACCGACTGCGAGCCTTGACCCTATAAGTGAAGCTGAAATTTACGAGAAATTGGGCGAAATAATCAAAGACAGAACTGCGATTTTTATATCTCATAGGTTATCTAGTTGCAAATTCTCCGACAAAATTATCGTGTTCGACAAGGGAGAAATTGCTGAAACTGGAGATCACGACAGCTTAATAAGCAAGAACGGAATGTACAAAAAATTGTGGGATGCACAAGCGGAATTTTATGTATAGAAAATGATATTATTTCCTCGATATGTGGTATAATTTTTATTGAGGAGGAAGGTATGAATAAAAAGAAGTTATTGATAGCTTTTCTACTAGCATTTTCAATGACAACAGGAATTAGTTACGCCGAAGAAGAAATTATTTCACCAAAAGTTGAAATAAATGACGAACAATTAAATCCCGAAAATAGTTCAAAACAAGAAAATTCTACAGAAAAAGCTGACCAAACAGAAAAAAAGGACGAAGAACAACCAAATGAACAACCAAAAAAGGAAGAACACAAGGAAGTTCTTACGGACAAAAACGTAGCTGAAAGAGTCGAAGGACATGACAGATTTGAATCTGCAAACAAAATCCACGACAAGTTTTTCGAAAAGACAGAAGAAGTTGTACTTACATCCAGCGATGTGTTTGCGGATGCTATAAGCTCTGGCAACATCACTGATGGCAAAATGCCTATTTTGTACACAGAAGGTTCATCTTTAAACGAAAAAACTAAAAAACAACTTCTAGACAGAAAAATCAAAAAAGTTCACATCATTGGTGGCGAAAAGACAATCAGCAAAGATGTTGAAGAATTTTTGAAAAAAATGGGAATCGAAGTTGAAAGAATCGACGGACATGACAGATACGCTGTCAACGCAAAATTAGCAAAGAATAAGAAAAACGCTGACACATTGGTGTTTGCTAGTGGAGAAAATTATGCAGATAGTTTGAGTTCTGTTGGACTTGCAAACAAAACAAAATCTCCAATTCTTCTAGTACAAAAAAACACACTACCTACATCAATCAAAGAGTATTTATCATCAATCGATAAGACAAAGATTTTAAAAAGTTATATTGTAGGTGGAGCTAACAGCATTAGCGATTCTGTAAAAGCAGAAATCGACAGCATTCTTAATTTGAAATCTACAAGAATTGCAGGTCACGACAGATACAAAACAAGCGTTGAAGTATCCAAAATAGCTTATCCAAACGCCAAAAAAGCTATATTTACAACGGGAGAAGTGTATGCAGATGCATTAGCAGCAGCTCCTGTTAGCCAAAAAATCGACGCTCCAATTGTTTTAGTTCCAAAAGACAACATTCAATTGGAAAAAGAAGCGAACTCTTCTAACAAAACTCAAACTCACGAAAACTACTTGAAAGGTTTGAATGTAGAAGAAAAATCTTATGTTTTTGGCGGAGAAAACTCTATCTCAGATGATTGCTTCACAAATATTAAGAACGCATTATTAAAGAAAGATTTAATCAAAGTTTATAAAACTGATAGAAATGTATTCAGATTAAAAGATTACGTTGTTAACAACAAAGCTATCTCTTTGTTAACAGAAATGAAAGATTCAGCTAAAAAAGTAATCGATGTTGCAGTTAACAAGATTTTGAAGGTTGTTAAGGTTGAAGATAAATGGGTTAACTTATCATTTAACGGAATTAAGGGATGGATTAGACCGGAAGGATTCAAATACTACAATCCACAAGATTTCGGAATATCACACATAACAGTTCCAAATATAATGAACCAAATGAACCCAAAATCACAACGTGGAATTAAACAAAAAGCGGCCCCAATTGGTTGCGAACCTACTGCAATGTATCACGCATTACAAGCAAAAGGTTATGCGTTAGAGTACACTTACAACGAATTTTTGAATCAACTTCCTATGAACACTAACAATAACAACACAGGTTTTTCAAGAAATCCTTACGTTTGGGATGCTTATTACCACACAAGAGTTATGGCAACATATATGAATCCAGAACCAATGACTAAGTTTGCAAACAGATTTGCAAATGGAAAAGCGGAAAATATTTCTGGTTCAAATATGAGAGATATAATAGCAGAACTTCAAAATGGTAACACAATCATGTACTACGGAACATTAAGATGGGAAAAACCAAGATGGTCAACTAATGTTTACGGAAAGAGATTTTTCGCAAACAACCACGGAATTTGCATCAACGGCTACAATCCAAAAACAAACAGATTCTACATTGCAGATCCTTGGTACTCAAACGAAATCACAAAATCATATAGCGAAGTATCGGAAAATTATTTGTCAAGAAGAATGGCAGTAGTAGTAAGATAGATGAATGGTCTCTTTTATAGGGACCATTTTTTGATTGACGATTATAAAAATGAGCAAACTTCATGCACGAATATCTAGATTACTGAAATTGATGATTTCTAAATCTTAAAATCCTAAAATTTGAAGCACGCTTCGCTTACGCGGTCAAATTTTTGACGGATTTTTTCGATTTGAAACCAAAGCAATTTCATCCGTATGATATTCTTAGTATGAATGTTTGCTATATTTGAAAATCTTTTAAGTAAGGAACGATAAAATTGAAAACTTCATGCATGAAAATTGCGTTCGCTGAGATTATTGATTTCTGAATCTTAAAATTGGAAAAATTAAACACAAAATTGTAATAGTTTGTTATAAAAAAATTGTGGACTGTTTTAATAGGAGATAACGACATAAAAAGATTTTTACATTAATACATTTATGATGTATAATATAATTGTAAATACAAAAACGGTATCCTCACATAAGGAAACCTAGTATTAATAATTAGAAGGAGAAAAATTATGAAAAACAAAAAAGTATTGGGATTAATGTTAGCAGGAGTAATACTAGCAAACATAATTCCACAAGTGTCATTTGCAGCTAAAGGTGTGGATGTTCAAAGAATTAAAGGCAATAATAGATACGACACATCAATCGAAATTAGCAAGCACGCTTTTTCAAAGAGTGACAAGGTTGTGGTGGTTAGCGGCGAAAAATTTGCTGATGCATTGACTGCTGGAAACTTTGCGGATCAAGCACCAATTTTATTGACAGAAAAAGCAGGAGCATCTTCTGATTTGCAAAAAGAAATCGACAGACTTGGAGCGAAAGAAGTCATCATTATCGGTGGTAAAGGATCTGTATCTGAAAGTGTAGAAAAAACACTAAAACTTCAAGGTAAAAAAATCACTAGAATTTCTGGAAATGACAGATACGAAACATCGACAAAAGTAGCTGAAGTATTAAATGCTAAGAACAATATCGTATTGGCTAATGGTGAAAAGTTCGCTGATGCGTTGTCCGCAGCTCCTTACGCTATTTCAAAAAACAAAACTCTTGTATTAACTAACGGAAAAACCTTGCCAAAAGGTGTTGAAGCAAAAAACATCAGTACTATAATTGGCGGCAAAAATTCTGTAAGTATTAAAGGATTGGAAAATGTAGCAAGAATTTCCGGCAAAAATAGAAATGATACTTCAATAGAAGTAATGAAACAAATCGGTACAACTGAAAAAGCTGTAATCGCTGATGGAAGAGATTATCCAGACGCTTTATCAGCAGCACCACTTGCAGTTAAAATGAATTCAGGAATTTTATTATCTGACGATTCAGCAATAGACAGCATAATATCATTTATAGACAAAAATGGAATTAAGCAAGTAACTATAATTGGTGGAGAAAAATCAGTTTCAAAAACTCAATACGAAAAATTAACTGGCGAATATAAACCAGAAAAGAAACCAGAAAAGAAACCAGAAAAGAAACCAGAACAAAAACCAAATACTGAAGGTAAAAGAGTAAAAGATACTAATCTTTCCAACTTCAACATCAACACACCTCTTTCATTAAGAGAAGAAGAATTAGCTAAAAGAATCAATGACTATCGTAAATCAAAAGGATTGAAGCCATTAAAAGTTTCTAAGTCATTGACATTTGTTGCAAGAACTCACAACAACGACCAAAACAAATATTACAGCGAAAGTTGGAAGGACAAAAGAGGAATACCAGCAAATCTTCACAGCTGGTCAAATCACGGAAAATGGAAACCGGTAATGTACACGCCAGATCACAAATACCAAGAAGGTATGTGGAATAAACCAAAAGAATTGACAAACTTCAAAGTTGACGGATACGAAATTTCTGCCATGAGTGATTTCACAACAGATGATGCAGCAGCAAGAGCGCTTAATATTTGGAAGAATTCCCAAGGTCACAACGCAGTTATCGTTGGAGAAGGTGACTGGAATACGATTAGTGTGATGGGAGTTTCAATTAACGGTGGATATGCTGATATTTGGTTTGCAGATGAATCAAATGATCCAGCAGGATTCCATAAATAAAATAAAATTTAGGGAGGCTTTGGGCCTCTCTTTAGTACCATAAATAGTGTAAGAAAGGAAATAATTCCTATCTTGCACTATTTTTGTATAATGAAGAAGTAGTATGACGAGCCTCTTTTAGGGTTGAAACATCCGCCACAAAAACTGTCAACTACCTTTTCATTATTCATATTCGGTTAAGCAGGTTGGGCAATACGTCCGTGTCACAAGCTAAAAAGAGTGTAATGGTGCAGGTAGAAACTACAAACTAAAAAGAAAGAAGGAAAATCATGATATCTGTAGGAATAGATATATCAAAAGACAAAATCACAGTTTGTGCATTAGAACAAGGAAGCAAAATAATATGGAAACCATTTGATGTTTCTCTAAAAAAAACAGAAGTAGAAAAATTATTGAATAAACTAGAAAAGTTAAAAGAAGAAGTAAAAATAACAATGGAAGCAACAGGAAAATATCATCTACCAATACTTTATGAATTAAAAGATAG